>JADHOX010000028.1 GCA_016778805.1 Rickettsiales bacterium | reverse complement strand
TCCTAAAACTCCACCAGCATACATTTTTACATTTAATGCTCCAGCTGAACATTGATTTACTTTTGTTGCCCAACCTGCAAGAATTTTACTTGCGATAAATGCCTTAGGTGGTTCAAAAGTAGCTATTGTTTTATATGGAGGTTTAACTGTTGGAGTGCCATCACTTTTAAAGCTTTTGAAAAAGGTTCATGATGAACATGGTAAGTTGAGATGGTTTGAATTATTTATTCCTGCTATTGATCTTGCAGAAAATGGTTTTGAAGTTTCGCCAAGGTTAGAAATTATGGTTTCAAAATCAAAGCATATAAAAAATTTTGATACTACTTATCAGTATTTTTATGATGTGGATAATAAAAATCAGATTAAAACCAATATATATAACCCTGAATTTGCTGACACATTAAGAAATGTCGCTGAAAATGGTATTGATGATTTTTACTCTGGTGAGTTAGCTGAGAAAATTGTAAAGGCTATAAATAATTCTGAGTTAAATCCTGGAAATATGACGATTTCTGATTTGCAAGATTATCAAGTTAAGCAAAAAGATCTGCTTTGTATGCCTTATCGTAAATTTAAAGTTTGCTCTATACCTATGCCTAGTTCAGGTGGTGTTACAATCTTACAAACTTTAGGCATATTGGAAAATTTTGATTTATCTCAAATGCAGCATAATAGTGCTGAATCTGTTCATATTATAAGTGAGGCTCTCAGGCTTGCATATGCAGATAGAAGTAAATATACGGCTGATGATAATTTTGTTGATGTTCCTGTCGATAAAATGTTGTCAAAAAAATACTTAAAAGAGCGTAGTTTTTTGATAAATATAGATTCTTCTTTAATTAATGTTCAGCCTGGAGATTTTTCTTCAGTTGCTAACGTTAAGCAAAGCGTCGATCATCCTTCGACGACGCATATTTCAATTATAGATAAATCAGGTAATGCCGTTTCTTTTACTTCATCTATTCAATATTTTTTTGGTTCTGGTGTCTTAGTTGGAGGTTTTCTTCTTAATAATCAGTTAACAGACTTTGCTTTTGTTCCTGAGGTGGATGGTAAAATAGTTGCCAATAGACCAGAGGCTGGAAAGAAGCCAAGGAGCTCAATGTCTCCAACTTTAGTATTCGATGAGGATGATAATTTGTTTATGGTTGTAGGATCACCTGGAGGTTCCAGAATAATTAGTTATGTTGTTAAAACAATAGTATCGGTGTTGGATTTTCACGTTCCAATTAATGAAGCTGTAGCTTTACCAAATTTTACAAAGATGAATGACTATTTAGAAATTGAAAAAGATTCTTATCTTCAATTTTTTGAACAAGATTTTATTCAAAAAGGTCATGAAGTTATTATAAACGATATGACAAGTGGTATTCATGCAATTGTTATTGAAGATGAAATTATTTATGCAGGTGTCGACCCAAGAAGAGAAGGGGTTGCATTAAGTAACTAGGCGGCTCCTCTTGTTGCTCCCATTCCTCTAGCTCCACTTCCTTGTTCATAAAATGCACGCATTTTTTCATTAGAAAGTTGGCTATATTCTTGTTGGATTTTTGGAGTAACTTCTCGTTTAGTAATCTCAACAGCTCCAGCGTGAGTAGTTTCGGCTCTATTAATAATATTTGAAATATATGATTCTAATGAACTTTTTAATGTCGGTGCATTCTTTATAGCTTGAGCTGCTTCAATAGAATTAGGATTGTGATTAAATATTTGTCTAGCAGTTTGAGAGGGAAGTCCATCTCTATCAAGAGTTGTAGCAATAAAATTTGGGTTTTGATTTGAGGCAATTTCTAAGGCGCTTCTATTTCTAACAGACACACCATAACCAAATCCTAAACTACTATATACTCCAGGAACTTCTCTTGTATAATTGTCTCCAGCATTATAGGCTCTTAAATCAATTCTTTCAATAGACATCTTTTTATACTAATTTTCGCGAATTATAACATGTTTTTACTTAATTGTCAAAATTAGCTATTATTGTTTACCTAATGTAACTAAAGTTAAATTTGATTTAAATAAATTTTCAACGGACCTTTCAATATCATTGCTTGTCACATTACTATAATTTTTAAGTAATTCATCATTATCTACAAATCTTCCTTTATTTATGTGACTTGATGCTATTCTTCTTGATCTCGCGACACTACTTTCTAGGTTCATTAATAGGTTTGACCTAAAAGATTTATTAGCTTTTTTGATGTCGTCATTAGAAATCGATTTGGCAGTATTAAAAATCACTTCATCAATGAGTTTTAAGGCCTTGTTTTTGTTCTTTGGTTCTATTGAGGTATGAATTCCAAAAATTCCAGCTTCTTTTAAACAAGAGTTATAACTATATATTGAATATGCTAAACCTTGCTTTTCCCTAATTGTTTGGAACAGCCTTGATGACATACCTTCACCTAGAATGTAATTAAAAATTTGTAGAGGATAAAAATCATTATGAGTAAAAGGAACAGACTCATAACCATAGAGAATTTGCATTTGCTCAATTTCACGATCATAATCTTTTTTACCACCTTTATATTTTGGTTTTGATAGTTTTTGTTTTGATAGATTAGATAATGATGCAAAATGTTTTTGGCACTCTTGCACAACTTTTTCATGAGTAATGTTTCCAGAAACCGAGATAACCATATTTTCGCCGTTATAATATTGATTAAAGTAATTTGTTAAATCATCATGCGAAAAGCTGGAAATATTTTCTTTGAGTCCTAATATTGACCTTCCAAATGGTTGATTTGGAAAAGCTTGTTCTTGAAAATAGTCGTGAATAATATCATCTGGTGTATCTATTGAGTTAGCAAGTTCTTGGAGAATTACATGTCGTTCTTTATCAGCTTCTTCTTGAGCAAATTGTGAATTAGTTACAATGTCGCTTAAAATTTCCAATGCTGTTTTAAAGTCTTCTTTAAGACTTTTGCAGTAATACATTGTTTTATCTCTAGATGTGAAAGCATTAAAATAGCCACCAATTTTTTCAAAATCTTTGGCAATTGTTTCAGCATTTCTTTTTTTAGTACCTTTGAAAATCATATGCTCAAGGAAGTGAGATATACCATTTTCCTTTTTTGTTTCATGTATGCTTCCAACTCCGAAACCAATATGAATAGTTACTGACTCAACTGAAGGATTATGGTCAGTGTAAATTGTGATTTTATTATCGAGGGTGGATTTAGAAACTTTCATTTTTTCATATACATTTTAACATGAACAGATTATATGAATTTGAATAAATTTTTCCATTGTTTTTTTAAATGACCAAATTTGTATCCAAAACTGAGTATAAATATCCTGAAAAATCTTCTAAGATATATGTTCAAAGTAAACGCTTTTCTGATGTTAATGTTGCAATGAGAAATCTCGAATTATCGGGAGGAACAGGAAAGGATTCAATTAATATGTATGATTGCTTTGGTGAGTTCGGCTCTGAAGACTCTATTGATATCAAAGCTGGGCATAAAAAAATTAGACAAAATTGGATTGTGGAAAGAGGTGATACTGAAGTCATTTCTGGAAGAGAATATAATCCAAAAGATGATGGTCAGGGTATATCTTATATTTCTGCAATTGAAAAATTCGATCGTTCTAACATTGATGTTAGGCGTGCTAAAGATAAACCTGTTACGCAATTATATTATGCAAAACAGGGTGTAATAACTAAAGAAATGGAATATATAGCTTTAAGAGAGAATCTTGGTTATACAGAGTATTTTTCTAAAGGGAAAGATGTAACAATTACAGCTGAGTTTGTTAGAGATGAAGTTGCTGCTGGTAGAGCAATTATTTTAGCTAATGTAAATCATCCTGAAAGTGAGCCAATGGTCATTGGAAGGAGTTTTTTAGTTAAGATTAATGCAAATATTGGAAATTCTGCAATTCTTTCTAATGCTGAAGATGAAGTTGAGAAAATGTTGTGGGCTACTAGATGGGGTGCAGATACCATTATGGATCTTTCAACTGGTAAAGACATTCATTCTACTCGTGAGTGGATTTTACGAAATTCTCCAGTACCTGTTGGAACTGTTCCTATTTATCAAGCTTTGGAAAAAGTAAATGGTGTTGCAGAAGATCTAACATGGGAAATATTTCGTGATACTCTAATTGAGCAGGCTGAACAAGGTGTTGATTATTTTACTATTCATGCAGGTGTATTATTGCCTTTTATCCATCTTACAGAAAAGCGAGTTACTGGAATCGTTTCGCGTGGTGGTGCTATTATGGCTAAGTGGTGCTTGAGTCATCATAAAGAGAATTTCTTATATGAAAATTTTGCAGAAATTTGTAAAATTATGGCTTCTTACGATGTAAGTTTTTCATTGGGTGATGGATTGAGGCCAGGTTCGATTGCTGATGCAAATGACGAAGCACAATTTTCAGAGCTTATGGTTTTAGGAAAGCTTACAAAAATTGCTTGGGAGCATGATTGTCAGGTGATGATAGAAGGTCCAGGCCATGTACCAATGCATCTAATTAAAGAAAACATGACTAAGCAGTTAGAGTTATGTCATGAGGCACCTTTTTATACCCTTGGTCCTCTTACTACTGATATAGCTCCAGGTTATGATCATATTACTTCTGGGATTGGCGCTGCTATGATTGGTTGGTATGGAACAGCTATGCTCTGTTATGTTACTCCTAAAGAGCATCTTGGTCTTCCAAATAAGGAGGATGTTAAGCAAGGAGTTATTACTTACAAAATTGCTGCTCATGCTGCTGATTTAGCAAAGGGAAATCAGATAGCTTATGAAAGAGATGATGAGCTTTCAAAGGCAAGATTTGAGTTCCGTTGGAATGATCAATTCGATTTGTCTTTAGACCCTCATACTGCAAGAAGTTATCATGATGAAACTTTGCCTGCTGAGGCTGCAAAAACAGTTCATTTTTGTTCAATGTGCGGACCTAAGTTTTGTTCAATGAAAATAAGTGAAGATATTCGTGAGTTTTCAAAGACTCTTAGAGAGGAAAAAGGTAGGTTGGATTCTATGAATCTTGATGCTGAAATGAAAAAAATGGGAGATCAGTTTAATGAATCTGGTTCAGAACTTTATCTGAAAAACAAGGTATCTTAATTATTGGATTTTTTGTAAAGATTTTGCTAAATTTGAAGCAAAAGCTCTAGTTTTCAGTGTTTTGTATTCTAAATAATTGTTATTACTAAGATTTGTAATTTTTTGATAAAAAAAATTTAGTTAAAACTAAATTTTTGCTTTAAATTTAAATAGATTTGTGCCATAATTAAAGTTCGGCTAAATAGAACTAAGCAGGTCGAAACCTGCTTAATTCAGAGGAGAGAGATATGATGTGCTGTTTCTTATATAGAATCATTTTAAAATAAAATACAACCAAAAATTGTATTTTTTTTAATTTTTTTTTAATTTTTCTTTTTTTTGATGAATAAAAATTTTGTCAAAGCCTTTAATTCTGTAGAGCTGATAGTGGTTTTGGTCGTTATTGGCCTATTAATGTCAGTTTTTATTAAATCATCCAATATCAAAAAAAATGCCTTTAATAATTTTGTTATTAAAGAAACTAATGTTCTTTTGACTTCTGTAATGTCTTTCCGGGTTAAATATGGTGGTTTGCCAGGTGATATTGTTGATGGTTCACATTTGTTTGGAGCTAATTGTGGAACTGAAGCCCAATGCAATGGCAATGGTGACGGCTATATTGCGTTAAGTTCAAGTGATGTTGATGAAATAATTAGTTCGGTAATTCATTTGTCTTTATCAGGTATGCTTAATTCTACTTATACTAGAACGAATTATGCTTATCCTTACAAAAAAAAAGGAGTTGGTTTTATTAAATATGTAAAAACTTCTGATGGTTATCAAGTAAATGATAATGCAATAGTAATTCAAAAAGATATTTCTGATTATGATTTTATTGAGCCTTTTAGAGCTTTGCAGATTGATAATAAGTTTGATGATGGTGATCCTGATACTGGTTATGTCACATATTTTTCTGGTTTAGGTTCAAATTGTGTTAGTGCGGGGGAGTATTTAAAAGCAGATGATGTTAAGACCTGTAGTTTAGTTTTCTCAATACCTAATTAGCTTTAACTTCTGTTGCAACTTATTAAGAATATTATAATTCTGAATTTAATTAATAATAACTTGATATGAATAAACTCTATAACCCTGATAATATTTTTGCTAAAATAATTCGTAAAGAAATTCCTGCTGATATAATTTTCGAAGATGATTTAACTTTGGTTTTTAAAGATATATTACCAGCTTCTCCAATACATTATTTAGTTATTCCAAAGGGTGAGTATGTTTCTTATTCTGATTTTATTTCAAAGGCATCAGATGAAATAATTATTGATTTCTTTAAAAGAGTTAATGATATAGCCTCAAAATATGGATTTGATGGTGGGTTTAGGTTAATCACAAATGATGGCCCTGATGCAAATCAAACAGTTGAACATTTTCATGTGCATATTCTTGGAGGAAAAGAGATGGGAGGTTTGCTTACTGATGATAAATTAAAAAGATAATGAAATATTTGTTTGTTGTTCTTGATACAATTAGATTTTTCAATCCTCATGGGACATTGTTACTTTTTCTTCCATGTTTGATAGCTATTGAATTTATGGAGATTAATTACTCTGTTAGTATTAAAGATTATGTTGTTTTTTTCTTTGGAGCTTTTTTAGTTAGGTCTATAGCCTGTGTTATTAATGATTTGTTGGATAGGAAGTTTGATTCAAAAGTTGCAAGAACCAAAACAAGGCCGATTGTTTCTGGTAGAATTAGTGTCTTAGGTGCATTATTAATAATTATCACTTTATCTATATTAGCATTGATATGTTTGTTACAATTAAATAGTAAAGCCATTGTTGCAGGTTTGTTTGCGCCTTTCTTGTTCGCTTCTTATCCTTTGTTTAAAAGGTTTACTTATTTACCTCAGCTTTTCCTTGGTTTTTGTATGAGTTATGGAGTTGTAATAGTTGGTCTCCACTTTGAGCATTATTTATCATTTAATGTTTTTATTTTATTCTTATCAATGGTTTGTTGGACTTTTGGTTATGATACCATTTATGCATATCAAGATATTATTGATGATAAGAAGGTTGGGGTCAAATCATCAGCATTGTTATTTGGTCATGAAGGAAAAAAATATATTTTATTGTCATATATTATGTTTTTATTTCTGACTCTTTTTGTATCTACAAGATATGAGTTAGGTTTTCTTTTTTTTGTTTTGTTAAATGTATTAGGTTTTTATATTCTTGCTCGAATTCAATTTTTAGATCTTTATGATATTGAGGCTTGTAAAGTTGAATTTAAACAAAATGTTTACTATGGATTTTTGTTATATTTGCTAATTTTGTTAGTAAAGCTTTAATCTTCGTTTGTTAAAATTCTTTACTTCTTTGCATAATTTATTAAAAGCTAGACCAAAATCTATTTTTAGATAAGTAATTGAAAACAAAAAGGATAAAAAATGGTGCAAAGTTTAATTGTTGAAAAAATTGCCAAAATTAGATCTCTAGCTAAGTTAGGAGGTGGCAATAAGAGGATTGAGGCTCAGCATAATAAAGGCAAGTTAACCGCAAGAGAGCGTTTAGAAATTTTATTAGATCCTGGTTCATTTGAAGAATATGGTCTATTTGTTACTCATAGATCAACAAATTTTGGTCTTGAAAAAAATAAAATTCCTGGTGATGGAGTTGTTACTGGTCATGGTACAATAAATGGAAGGCTTGTTTATGTGTATAGTCAGGACTTCACTGTTATGGGTGGCTCATTATCTGAAACAAATGCAAAGAAAATCTGCAATGTTATTGATATGGCCTTAAAGTCCAAAGCACCTATAATAGGTATTAACGACTCTGGAGGAGCAAGAATTCAGGAAGGTGTTGATTCTTTAGCAGGTTATGGAGAAATTTTTCAAAGAAATGTAATTGCTTCTGGTGTTATTCCTCAAATATCAATTATAATGGGCCCCTGTGCCGGAGGAGCTGTTTATTCTCCAGCTCTAACAGATTTTATTTTTATGAGTAAGCCATCATCTTATATGTTTGTTACTGGTCCTGATGTAGTTAAAACAGTTAGTCAGGAAGTTGTAACCCAGGATGAGTTAGGTGGTGCAAAAGTTCATACTACAAAATCTGGTGTCGCAGATTTTGCATTTAATCATGATGTAGATACATTGTTAAGTGTTAGAAGCTTTTGTGATTATCTTCCTTCTTCGAATGTATCTGAAGCTCCAGAGTTACCAACAACAGATAAAGCAGATAGAATAGATCCGGCTCTGAATACTTTGGTGCCTAATAATTCTTCTAAATCTTATGATATGAAAGAATTAATAGAACGAGTTGTTGATCATCATGAGTTTTTTGAAATCAAGCCAGATTTTGCAAAAAATATAATTATTGGTTTTGGTAGAATGGAAGGGAAAACTGTTGGTTTTGTTGCCAATAACCCTTTATTTCTTGCAGGCTGTTTAGATATAGATGCATCAGTAAAAGCTGCGCGCTTTATTAGGTATTGTGATGCTTTTAATATTCCGCTTGTTACCTTTGTTGATGTCCCAGGTTTCTTGCCTGGTGTTAATCAGGAGCATAATGGAATTATTAAACATGGGGCAAAATTGCTTTATGCTTATGCCGAAGCAACAGTTCCAAAGATAACTGTTGTAACCAGGAAAGCTTACGGTGGTGCATATATTGTTATGAATTCAAAGCATCTTCGTGGTGATTTAAATTATGCATGGGCTAACACTGAAATTGCTGTAATGGGTCCTAAAGGTGCTGTTGAAATAATTCATAGAGCAGATGCTTCTGATCCTGAAAAAATGGCTCAACATGAAGAAGAGTATCGTACTGAATTTGCGAGTCCTTTTGTTGCAGCATCCAGAGGTTATATTGATGAAGTTATTAGGCCTCAGAATACTAGATCCAGAATTTGTAGATCCCTAAATATTCTTCAAAATAAGGATGTTGATCTACCTTGGAAAAAACATGATAATTTACCATTATAAAAATGACGATAGAAAAAATTTTAATTGCTAACAGAGGAGAAATAGCGGTTCGAGTTATTAAGACTGCAAAAAAGCTTGGAATTAAAACAGTTGCTGTTTATTCAGAGTCGGATAGCAATTCTTTGGCTGTTAATATGGCTGATGAGTCATATTTGATTGGTCCATCTCCATCAAACCAAAGTTATTTAGTTATTGATAATATTATTGATGTGATTGAAAGAACCGGTGCTGATGCTGTTCATCCTGGGTATGGCTTTCTTTCTGAAAACTATGAGTTTGCATCAAGATTGGAAGAAATTGGCGTGAAGTTAATTGGTCCTTCAAAGGAAGCTATTAAGGCAATGGGTGATAAAATTACTTCAAAGAAAATTGCGACTGAAGCTAAGGTTAATACTGTCCCTGGTTATGTGGGTACTATTAGTAATGATGATGAGGCGCAAAAAATAGCTGATAGTATTGGTTTTCCAGTCATGGTTAAGGCTGCGGCAGGCGGCGGTGGACGAGGTATGAGAATTGTTCATGATAGAAAAGATGTTGTTAATGCTTTTAGGTCAGCAGAAGCTGAAGCGAAGAAAAGTTTTGGTGATGGAAGGATTTTTATCGAGAAATTTATCGAGAAACCTAGGCATATTGAGGTTCAGGTTATGGCTGATCAGCATGGAAATATTGTATGTTTAGGTGAAAGAGAATGTTCAATACAAAGATATAATCAAAAAGTTATTGAAGAGGCTCCAAGTCCATTTTTGACTCCTGAGATAAGAAGTGAAATGTATAGACAGAGTGCTAGTCTTGCAGAAAAAGTCGGTTATTATTCTGTTGGTACTATAGAGTATATAGTAGATCAGTCAGGGAATTTTTACTTTTTAGAAATGAATACTAGGCTTCAAGTAGAGCATCCAGTCACTGAGTTAATCACAGGCTTTGATCTTGTAGAGCAAATGATTAACATTGCTAATGGGCAAAAATTAGGAATTGTTCAAGATGATGTTAAGTTAAAAGGTTGGGCATTAGAGTCTAGAATTTATGCTGAAGATCCATCAAGAGGTTTCTTACCTTCCAGTGGAAGAGTGTCAAGGTATCATCAACCTGCTGAGTCTGAAAATATTAGAGTAGATGCTGGTGTTTATGAAGGTGATGAGATCTCGATGTTTTATGATCCTATGATTGCTAAAGTTTGTTCTTATGGCAAAACTAGAGATGAAGCAATTTCTCATATGCAAAAAGCGTTATCTCAATACGCGATTGAAGGCGTTTCTCACAATATAAGCTTTCTTGAAGACGTTATGCATAGCGAAAGGTTTGCTAAAGGTGATTTGTCAACAAATTATATCGCTGAAGAGTATCCTGATGGCTATGAAGTAGGTGAAATTACTTCTGAAAGTTTGTTGCCAGTTTTTTGTGCGGCTACAGTTATAAGATTAAGGACGTCTGAGCGCTTATCATCAATTTCGGGGCAGATTAAAAATGCAGAAAAAGAGATAAATACAAGATGGGCAATTTGTTTAAAGGACGAAATCCATATTGTTGAAATTATTGAAATATCAAATGATAACTTTGAGTTTTTAATCAATGGTCGTAAGATAAGTTTTGAGTCACATTGGCGCGAAGGTTCAGCAGTTTTCTTTGCAAAGTTTGATGGTGAAGATATTGCGCTAAGATATAGGGTTAAAAATAATAATTATTTATTTTCATCGCAGGGAGGAGAAATCGAGTTGTCGGTAAATACTCCAAGAGTTGCAGAGCTTATGAAGTATATGCCTGAATCATCAGATGAAAGTGATAATTCAATTTTAGAAGCTCCAATATCTGGTAAAATAATTGATTTTAAAGTTAGTGTTGGAGATAAGGTTACAAAAGGTTCTGAACTTTTCGTAATTGAAGCTATGAAAATGGAGAATACTATTTTGTCTGATTTTGAAACTGTTATTGAAGAAATATCTGTAAAAGTTGGTGATAATGTTCAGGCCAATGATATTGTCTTAAAGTTTGAAAAGACTGGAACTGAATAATTATTATAAACTTCTAGTATTTTATAAATAAAAATATTGCTATAAAAGCACCTAAAAAGTACTTGACGAATAGTAATATAGTTATATCTTGCTCGATTCATTTTTTTTGTTAAATAACGTTATTATGCCTACAATTAGTCAATTGGTTAGAAAGCCAAGAAAGATCATTAAAAAAGGAACTGATAGCCCAGCTCTTGCTGAGTGCGCCCAAAAAAGAGGTGTGTGTGTTCGTGTTTACACTACTACACCAAAAAAACCAAACTCAGCATTAAGAAAAGTTGCCAGAGTAAGGTTAACTAACAAAAAAGAAGTGATTGCTTATATTCCAGGTGAAGGGCATAATCTTCAAGAACACTCAGTAGTTTTGATTCATGGTGGTAGAATTAAAGATTTACCAGGTGTTAGATATAGAGTGATAAGAGGGTCTCATGATACTCAAGGTGTAAGAGATCGAAAACGAGGTCGTTCCAGATACGGAGCTAAAAAACCTAAATAATAATTGGTAGATATGTCTAGAAGAAGAAAGTCAGTAAAAAGAAAAGTTACTCCAGATAGTAAGTATGATAGCTTATTAGTAGCAAAGTTCATTAATTTTGTTATGGAGCAAGGTAAAAAAACAATAGCTGAGTCTATTGTTTATGATGCTTTTGATTTAATTAAAGAAAAAGGTAAGCAAGAGAATCCATTAGAGGCGTTTACATCTGCTGTAAAATCTGTTGAACCAAAAATTGAAGTTAAATCAAGAAGAGTAGGTGGTGCAACTTATCAAGTTCCTGTAGATGTGGAAGAAAATAGAGCTAATGTTTTAGCTATAAGATGGATTTTGGCTTCAGTTAAGAAACGTAAAGAAAGAACAGCGTCTCAAAGACTTTTTTCTGAAGTTATGGATATATTAGCAGGAAGAGGTAATTCACTTAAGACAAGAGAAAATACACACAAAATGGCTGAAGCTAACAGAGCTTTTGCTCACTATAAATGGTAAAAATTAATTATGTCTTCAAATTTCAAATACGATTTAAATAATTACCGTAATATCGGAATTATGGCTCATATTGATGCCGGTAAAACAACAACTACTGAAAGAATTTTATATTACACTGGTAAATCCCATAAAATTGGAGAAGTACATGAAGGTGCAGCGACAATGGATTGGATGGAACAAGAACAAGAAAGGGGTATAACTATTACTTCAGCTGCGACTACTTGTTTTTGGAATGGTAGACGAATTAACATTATTGATACTCCTGGACACGTTGATTTTACAATTGAGGTTGAAAGATCTTTGCGAGTATTAGATGGTGCGGTAGCAGTTTTTGATGGAGTTGCTGGTGTTGAGCCTCAATCTGAAACTGTTTGGAGGCAAGCTGATAAATATATGGTGCCAAGAATTTGCTTTGTTAACAAAATGGATAGAACAGGTGCTGATTTTTATCGTTGTGTTGATATGATGGTAGATCGTTTAGGTGCAAATCCACTAGTTGCATCATTACCTGTTGGTTCAGGTGAAGATTTTGTTGCTATTATCGATTTAATAAAAATGAAACAATGTGTTTGGAAAGCTGAAACACTTGGTGCAGAATATGAATATCAAGAAATTCCTGAAGATCTTAGAGAAAACGCTGAGGAATATAGGTCCAAATTAGTTGAAACTGCTGTTGAACAGGATGATGACATAATGGAAAGCTACTTATCTGGTGAAGATGTAACAGAAGAGCAGCTTATTTCTTGCATTAGAAAAGGTGTTATCTCTCAAGCATTTGTTCCTGTAATTTGTGGTTCAGCATTTAAGAATAAAGGTGTTCAATTACTTCTAGATTCTATTGTTGAGTTTTTACCAAGCCCTTTAGATGTTGATGATATTGAAGGAGTTGACGTAAATGACGAAGAAAAAGTTATTAAATGTAGAGCTTCAGAAAAAGACAATTTAGCATTACTTGCATTTAAAATTATGACTGATCCATTTGTTGGCTCATTAACATTTACACGAATATATTCAGGTGTTCTAAGAAGTGGTGACACAGTTGTAAATTCTGTTAAAGGTCATAAAGAAAGGATAGGAAGAATGCTATTAATGCATGCTAATTCTAGAGAAGATGTTAAGGAAGCAAAAGCTGGTGATATAGTTGCAATTGCAGGTCTTAAAAAAACTACTACTGGTGAAACTCTTTGTGATCCAGCAAATCAAGTAATATTGGAAAGAATGGAGTTTCCAGACCCAGTTATTGAAGTTGCTGTTGAACCAAATACAACTGCAGATCAAGAAAAAATGGGATTAGCTTTGTCTAGATTGGCAGCAGAAGATCCGTCTTTAAGAATAAGTTCTGATGAAGAATCTGGTCAAACAATACTTAAAGGTATGGGTGAGCTTCATTTAGAAATTATTGTAGATAGGTTAAAAAGAGAATTTAAAGTCGATGCTCAAATAGGTCAGCCTCAAGTAGCTTATAGAGAAGCAATCACTAAGCAGTTTGAAGTTGATTATACGCACAAAAAACAAAGTGGTGGTGCTGGACAGTTCGCAAGAGTTAAAATTTTGTTTGAACAGGGTGAAGTTGGTAGTAATTTTGAATTTGAAAGCAAAATCACTGGTGGAGCAGTTCCGAAAGAATACATTCCTGGTGTAGTGAAAGGTTTAGAACAAAGTATGAATAATGGAATACTTGCAGGGTACCCAATGGTTGATTTAAAGGCTACATTACTTGATGGTGACTTCCATGATGTCGATTCAAGTGTTTTGGCTTTTGAAATAGCTGCAAAAGCAGCATATAAAGAAGCTATGCCAAGTGCAGGTCCAGTAATACTAGAGCCATTAATGAAAGTTGAAGTTATAACTCCTGAGGATTATATGGGCGACATTATAGGAGATTTGAATTCTAGAAGAGGTCAAGTAAGTGGTATGGAAACAAGAGCTAATGCTCAGGTTATAAATGCCAATGTACCGCTTGCAAGTATGTTCGGTTATGTAAATGAATTAAGATCAATGTCACAAGGAAGAGCTCAGTTCTCAATGGTGTTCTCACATTATGAGGCTGTTCCAAGACAAATATCAGAAGAAATAATTTCAAAATCACAATAATTTTTAAAGGTTAGTAGCATGAGTAAAGAAGTATTTGAAAGAAATAAAGTACATGTAAATGTAGGAACAATAGGTCACGTTGACCATGGTAAGACTACGTTAACAGCAGCTATATTAAAGCATTACAGCACAGCTAAGCTTGATTATGATGAGATAGATAAAGCTCCAGAAGAAAAAGCTAGAGGAATAACCATACAGACAGCGCACGTAGAGTATGAGTCAGAGAATCGTCACTATGGTCACGTAGATTGTCCAGGTCACGCAGATTATGTAAAGAACATGATAACTGGTG
>JADHOX010000003.1 GCA_016778805.1 Rickettsiales bacterium | reverse complement strand
TTAACAACCTTACCATTTCAAAATCATTATTTAATACTGCAATATGCAAAGCTGTATTATTTTGATTACTTTTATGATTTATATCAACATACTGATTTTTTAAAAAATTAGTAATTGGTATATTTTTCAAATATACAGCCAACAAAAATGGCGACCAACTATTCTCAAAATTAAGATGAAAATCTAAATTTGTTGCCTTTTCATTAATAAGTTGATTACCAACTATTGCTTCAAAAACTTCTATTTGTGAGGGATTCTCATTAGAACAGTAAAGTTTTTTGAATTTAAGCTTCTTCTTACCTTTTAGAACAAGATTTCTATTATATTTTTTTTCTAAAAAACTCGAAATATGTTCTTTATTATTTTGATAAGCAAACATTAATGGCGTATTCATATTTAGGTCTTTATATGAATATAAAAAATCGATATTAAGTTTATTGCGCTCTAAAAAATTACAGAAATTCTCGATTTTATCAAAAAAATTATTTTCAATTAACAAAAACAAACTTTGTTTCCAATTTGCTCCAGAATCATACAAATAATCAGTTATTTTAACTTGATTTTTATAAATCGAAAATAGAAAAATATTATATTTGACTTTTTGTGTTTCATCAATTTGATCAATAGAATCTTCATCAAAATAAAATAATTTATTGACTATCTGCATAAAATAAGATGGATCTCTACTTGTAAAATATTCGATGTTACCATTTTGGATTTGATGAAGACAATTTTGTATAAATCTTATCTCAAAATTATCCTGTGCTTCTAAATTTCTAGTCATTACTACAAAATTACTACCGGTTTATAGATCACCTAAAAGGTCCTTGTTGTCGTTTATTATTAAAATTGCGTTCAGTATTTATCATATCTTGGTAATAACTATCATTTGAATTTAAATTATTATTTAAAACTATAGATGACTCAGGAGGAGGATTATTAAAAAAATTTCTAACACATTTGTTACTAAAATAATGACAACACTGGTTTAAAAAATAAGGAACATTATAAACTGAATTATTATCCAAATTTATAGTTTCGCAAAACTCTAATATGCAATCATTATAAATTGATGGAAAATTATATTTCATAGCTTCAAACATTGAGCTAATTGGATTATCAAATTTAAAATATTCTATTAAATCCGAACCTAATGCATTTAATGATTCATTATTCAATGGAATCAATGCTTTTTCAATAAGCATATAAAGCATTATTTTTGGATGATTTATAATTATTTTAGGCTTTTCTAAAATATAAGAACTTATATCAACACCTTGTTGTCTTAGATAATGTACAAAGCTTAATTGATCATTCAAAACAGCAAAATCAAGGACGCTTTTATTCAATTTTGCAAAGTTCTTACTTTTGATTTTAATCTCATCCACCAACTCATCAACTCTGTTTAAAAGAGCTAAAAATAAAGGTGATCTATTACCGTGGTCATTCAGATCAACATTAGCACCATAAAAAACTAAAAACTTAGCCATCTCAATCCTTCCAAGAACAATAGCGTAAGTTAAAGGAGTGTAATTAAAATAATTATCATTAATTTTAGAACTATACACTTTCAAATTTTGTTCAAAATTTCCCCAATTATTCTCGTAAATTGCTTCAAAAAGACTTCTAAAATCATCCATTTTACTATAATAAATGAAATGTTTTAGTTATTTCAACTTCTTGCTTAGCCCTCGAAACAAAAAGTTTATCAAAATGTTCTGCAAAATTTTCTCTATTTAAGGATTTATTTTGCCATAATTGTTCAATGATCAAATCTTGATTAGCTTGATCAAAAAGTTTAAATTTTGAATATTGTTCATCTGATAGAAATGCCTTCGTTAAATATTGTCTAAGCTCAGCAAAATTTTTAATCTCAGTTTCTTCAATTACTCTAGAATTTAAATTTTCTACTGCTCGAAAATTTGTTTCAAAAAATTCTAAAATATAATTTTCGGGAAATCTGTCAAAACTACCTGCATTCTCAAACATACCATGTGTAGCTCTTAAAAAACCAATCGGTATATTTTCAATAAAATAATTCAAATAATCTTCTAATAAATGAACATTTAGAGCTTGACCTTCAGACAAATAACAAAAGAAGTTTTTGAGGATTTCATTAGAGTCATTATGTAAGCATTTTAGCATCTCTGAACAAAAGCCTTGTTTAATATCAATGATATTCGATTTAATAGCTTTATCAAAAACAATGTAAATAACTGAAACATGATGTTTGTCATTATGCATTTTTAAATAATCATAAGCACTTGTTAAAAAACGAACCTTATGTATCAAATCAGAGACATCTTTAATTGAATTATGTTTTTCATAAAATGCATCAATGTTTGATTCCATCATATTTATAAAACTTAATGAAGGAATATGTCTCAGATTTTTAATGATATCGAGAACATTCATTTCTTTATTACAAAAGATATAATTTTTGATATATTCAACTTTTGGAGCAATATCTGCTCTTGCAGATTGGAGATCAGGATGCACTCTATTTTTTATTACATCTGCCAAAGTTTTCAGTAAATCTGAAAGTTGTAAATCATAATTAAAATACACTATATTTTGTGCTTTTAAAAATGCCGCATTATTTGGAAAAGTTACTGAAGATTCCTTTAAAGCTTTAAATACAAATCTATTACAAAAATCCATGTGATCATCATTTTTTAGACTGCATAATAATAAAACTTTACTATACTCATCATAACTAACATCCTCATCTTGAATGTTATCAAAGCTTTTAAAGTCATCAGGCATTGATCTTACTGTGCGCATATTATGAAGTTTTACAAATAAAATATTTTGTAAATTTACCAAATCTGAAATTTTATAACTATAAGGATCTGCAGCTAATGCATCAAGAAGAGTATCGACAAAATTAGCCAAACCGTAAAATGATGGATGATGTTTAGCATATTCATCAATCCAATTCTCAAGATTGTTTAATTTAATAACTTTGCGTAAAAATCCATAATAAGTTATTTTTACAAAAATATTATTTAATATAACCTTTTCATCATCCCCATAGATCTCTTCTAATCTTCGCAAATCAGAACTAAGTTTGTATAATTTTTTAGAAGTTATAATTGAAGTATTAAAATCATTATCAACAGTTTCAAAAACATTTTCAAAAATAACATTATGAAATGTAGGATTAATCTCTGAAAAAACCTTAAATAAGTCTATATGATCAAAATTTTCATCTCTTATATCAAGGAAATCAGATAATGTTTTAAATGCATTATTTACTGAATATGTTAAATCTTTGAGAGATTCACAAACTTCGGGTAAAAAACGAAAAGACGTTTTACTATCTTTAATAAACAAAAAGAAAATATTATTGAAGATATTGGTATATTGAGGTTTTTTTAGAATATATTTTATTTCAGAAAATGAAGGTGAAGTCGACAAAGTTTCTGCAACAATAGGCATTGTTATTTTATCAAGACTTTCAATCAAATTATGACTCAAGCTATATGACCCATAAAATATATCTAAGAATAAAATTTTTAATTTTGTCTCTTTAATTGAAATAATTTGTTCTATCAAATCAAACCAATCATCTAAATCACTTACAGCAACATGATCACTAACTTTTAAACCCAAAATAACATTTTCAAGGAAAACACTATCTTCAACTTTATAGTTTTTATGAACATCATACCAATAATCAAAATTATTTAGGTTTAATGCTTTTTCAAGGACTAGTTGCTGAAAAAAAATGTCGTAATTAATTTGTGTTAACCATTGAAAATCATTACCAAGCTTTTTAAAGTCAATATTTTGAATTATGAAGATAGAAATATCTCGATCATTATTGATTGAAAAAGAAAAGCTGGAGTGAGATTTTTTATAAAAAACACCAAATTGATTTAGAGAAATTTTCTTTTGATAAATTGCTTCAAAAAGAAAGCTTAAAACAAATTTGTTAGATTCTGTTTGAATGTCATTGTATTTTATTATTTCAAAACTCTCATTTTCAATTAAACTTGGATCTGGACCTAATAGGTTATTAAGTTTTTTAGCTTGTTGAAAAATAATATCTTTAAGCTCAGGATATTTTCCTGAAGCAAAAAACTCCTGAAAGACTCTGTCAGCAATTGCAAATTTTTTATCAGAATCGAATTTTACTAATTTTTCATCAATTGGCTCACGTAGATTGTTAGCATTTAAAACTTCAGTTAAAAACTTTTCAAACTTCTCTGATGTGTTTTTGCGCTTTGAAGCTTTTTTCTTTTTCTTAGATTTTGAATTACTAGCAACAATATTAGCTGAGGAAAAATCAGATTGATCTGAAGGTTCATCTTGAACTTGTGATTCATTTGTAGAATTACCTGACTCTTGGGCTTTTACTTCCTTTATTTCTTGATCTTTTGAATTCTCTTGTAGCAAATCACCGTTAGATGGCTCTAACATTGCTTTTCTTGACTCTACTTCATGAGCATCTCGAGCTTCTTTAAAATCAGTTGATGAGTCAGATAATGCTTGTTGAGGCTGTTTTAGCTTTAGATGTTTTTGATTTTGTGTCGTTTGAAGATTCTTTGTTAACTCATAATTAGATGATTTTGCTTTTATTGTTGTTCTGATATTTTGAACTTGAGCAGCTCTATAATCATATGACGTCCTCGATACTAAAGTTTTACTATTCGATTCATCTCCAATTATTCTGCAGATCGCAGCTTCCATCTCTTTAAAATTACTTTCCAAATCCGCATCATTTTTGTTTATAGAATTATCTCTACTCATTTTATTCAATTTAAATTTATGATATCAAACAGGTACTATCTCTTGGAGCACTAATAGTTTTAAGAACATGAAAGTCAGATGTCTTAATCTCTGTTAATTTAATATCTGGATTATCATCAAGAAACTTCTCAAAAAATTCACAAAGCCTTTTAACATCTTCCTGACCTAATGTTTTCGGAAGATCTTTATCATCTATTGTTAACAAAACTTTTAATAAGTTGTTCTGTACTGAGAAATTATCATTAAAATCCTTAATATTTTCGAATAAAGAAACCCTTTGTGCAAAGCTAACATCATCATAATCTTTTACCGTTTTGAAAAAAGCAATTTGCTGTTCTTGATAAAATGCATTGGTTAAAGCATCTGTTTCAAATTTTAAACCTAAATTTGCTATTATTTTATCTTGGTAATTCGAAAATCTTTTGAATGAGATATCTGAATCATTAAAAAAATATTGAGAAATTAAAATAAAAATTTCTCGCTTTGAGAAATCAATCTTAAGGTACAGATTTTCAAAATTTTGCTCAACCAACGAAATTTCTTCTTTTATAAAAGCTTGTTTCAAAAATAATTGGTTTAATTCGCTTTTAGAAATACAATTATTCATACCAAAATATTCTTGCGTTTGTATCAAAAACAAACTTCTTTGCCAGAACCCAAAAAAATCAAACTTTGTACTAACAGTTTTAGATTTTTTTTTCGCAGAAAGCTTTTTAGTTTTGTTTTCAGCAAAACCATTTTGTAAATTCCTCTCTATTAATAATTTAAAGTCATTTTTACTAATTTGAGATAAGCTATCAACAAATCTAGATAAATCATTATCAAATTTATTTGTTAAGAATTTATCTAAATCGTCAATGCAGTCATGTTCTTCAAAACCAAAGAAAAAAGAGTCATTAGCTTTAGTTTTTAAAATTTTATCTATAGAAGTTTTAGCATCTGATAATTTAAAATTTTGATTCAACATCAAAAGCCTTAACGCTGGTTTAGCGTCATCATAAATTGCAAGATTATTTTCTTCTAAAATATGATAGATAATTGTGTCATAAAAAGCCTCAAAACTATCAATATGATTAAATAAGTTCGTTTCTCTTAACATCAGTCCTGAACTATCTATAGAGAGTTTTACTTGGCTAAAATCATTTATTAATAGGTGATACCATTCTTGAAGCTCAGAAACTGATATTCCAGCTTTATTAATAAGAGCAAAGATTATACGATCATAAAAATCAGATACTTCATACCCAGACTTAAGTTGCGTAATAGCAACATCAAAAAAACTTTCAAAATTATCAATAGTAATCTCATTTAGCAAAATGCCAGTTTGAATAAAATTATAAATAAAAAGGTTTTTTAATTCATCCTCATTATCTAAATCTGGAGACTTACATATTGATTCAAAATCACTCATATGATTAATTTTAAAAATAAATTTAGCATATTCCTTAAAAACCAGATCATTTGAATATGCATCATTATCTAACAATTCCTTTAAAAAAACGATATTATCTGAAATATCATATGATGGTAAAGCAAGATTAAATGACCGAAAAACATTTATAAAAGATTGATCCTTTTCAATAAAACTCTCGATATTTTGAGTAACATTTGGTCCTGCAGAATAATGAAGAAAAATATCACTAATTTTTGATCTAAAATTTATTACCTCTGTCAGATTGTATGAAAAACTTTTGAGATAATCATTAATTTCTTGAGCAAGCTTAATTTCATCAAGAATTTTGTCCATTTCAGCAACAAAATTTTTACTAGTACAATTTTTATTAAGAATAGAAGAAACTATATAATATTTGGGGTATTTATTACCATCAAAATCGATGATAATTTTTCTTATGTTTTCTTCTAATTCTTTGTTAACATATTTTTGAAGTTCAAACATCATAATAATAAATAAAACTTCATATTTATCAGGTTCATGTTTCCATTTCCTATGTTCAGATGGTACGTTCTTTCCTCTAATTGCAAAAATAAATATATCAGCAACTACAGACTCTTTAACTCTAAATCTATTGATGAAAGCATCATAATAATCGGAAAGTATTAAAAATTTATATTGGGTAACTCTAGTACTTTCATAAATATAATTTATAAACTCAAAAATAAATTTAGATTCATCAAATTCTAGATCTTCTGCCCATAAATGAGCGTTTGAAGGTTTTATGTAATTTAGAATAAAAGCATGCCTTAATATCTGAATCTTAAAACTTTCTCTATCGCCATTATTATTTTCTCGAGACTGCTTTAACCATATCTTACAATTATCTAAATTGATTTTTTTATGTTGGAACAACCATGAAGTAAAAATTTGAAACTTATCTCTACCAGAATTATTTAATTGAAGATGACCTAACCACTCCAAAGCGTTTTTTGTATTTATAATATCTTTGCAAATTAATAAATTTATCTGATTAATTAAATATTTATCAACAACCATAGCATGCTTAATAAAGCTCTCTTCTTGCACTACAGGTAATCTATGCGAATCCTTAATTAAATGTTCAGGAACAAGAGCAAGCGTCAAAGATACAAGCTTTTTTGGTTCCAAAACAGTCAGATCACTAGCAGAAATACTCTCAACCACCTGTTTCCTTATAGAAATCGGTATTGATAAAAAATGTTGAAATGATTTTATGTTAGGATTTGCATTTGCATTAAAACAAGAAGCTATCGCTGAAATAAATGAACCCTTTAATTTCAACACATCTTCACTAATACTAAAATCAATATCATATAATGACTTAACTAAAGTTTCTTGCTCTAAATCATATTCATTAGGATTATGTTCTTCTTGAGACTTTTTGTGTTTTTTGGCTTTTCGCTTAGGCCGCTTTCTTTTAGGATTTGTTAAATCAATTGAAGGTAAATCTTCATTTTTAAGACTAGTTATTGAGTTATCTGATAAATAAGTGACCTCTTTACCTTCATCTTGTAAATTTAAATTTGTAAAGGTTGAAGTAAGATAAGTATCATCGTTCTTACCATAATAACTAATAACTTCATCATTTGTATTATCTAAAAATTCACGACTATCATTTGAATCAATATCTTCACTTACATTATCTAACAAATCTTCGTTGTTGTTTCTATGAAAAGAATTTGGATATAAAAACCCTTCAACAATCTTCTTAATTTCTTCTTTTGAAGGGTCAGACCAGTGGTCTATCAAAGTATTGAGATAGTTAACAGAAAACCTTCTGTCTCTCTCATCCTTTCTTGAAGAAATATCTTTTAAATACCTATCAATCTCTTCTGATGAAAAGATATTATAAAACTCTGCCGACAATCTGGGAGCACGCATCAAATCACATTAAAAACTTTTAAAAAAGTTAAAATAACGTTACAAATACAAAACACCAGGAATTTCCTAAACAGAAATATCAATTATTTAAGAATTTAAGAACCGATTGCCTTATTGCTATTCCATTAGCAACTTGATTCAATATCAAAGAAGATTCACTATCAGCAATTTTACTACTTATTTCAACTTCACGATTTATAGGACCTGGATGCAAAATTATTAAATCCTTCTTAGCATTAACTAAATTATTGGCATTTAGACCAAAAAACCGTCCATATTCTTCTTCAGATGTAATAACAGCATTTTTCATTCTTTCTTTTTGAATACGAAGTGTCATTAATACATCTAATTTGTCAATAACACTTTTTAAATCATAACAAAATTCAACATTTGCTATTTTTAGTTTATTAGGCATCAAGCTATGCGGTGCTATTAGAAAAATCCTAGCGCCTAATTTTGCAAGTAACTTAATGTTTGATCTAGCAACTCGAGAATTTATTATATCACCACAAATTCCAATATTTAAGCCTTCAATCTTTGTTTTATATTTCATTATAGTGAAGCAATCAAGTAAAGCTTGAGTTGGATGTTCTCTAGAGCCATCCCCTGAATTGATTACATGAGCATTTGTAAATCTTGATAATTTCTCTACAAAACCTGCTACTGAATGTCTAATAGTTATAAAATCAGGTTTCATTGCTGTTAAAGTTTTTATAGTATCAATTTCACTCTCACCTTTTTTTAAGGCCGAAGTTGAAACATCAATATTAATTACTTCAGCTCCCATATTTTTTGCCGCAAACTCAAAAGAAGAACGAGTTCTTGTTGAATTTTCAAAAAACAAATTAATTAATTTATGATTTTTCAATTCATCAGAATTTGGATTTAGAATAAAATTATCTGCATACGCAAAAATCTTTCGACAATCATCTATACTTAACTCATCAATTGAAATTAAATTTTTAAGCATTTTAATCCTTTGAAGGTTTTAAAGTTTCTAATATTTCTTCACTAATTATATCTTTGTTAACAGCTTTCTGAGCACTATCAATCATTGTTTGCATACCATATGAGCTACCAACCTGAATCATTGAATATATTTGTGGTATATTACCTTCTCTAATTAAGTTTCTAACTGCGTGAGTCGCAACTAAAACTTCATGAATCGGGTGACGACCTTCTCCATGTTTTAACGGAATTAATTTTTGCGAAACTACAGCAGATAAACCAGACGCTAATAATGATGTTGCCAAAGATTTACTTTCAGCTGGAAAAACATCCAAAATTCTGTTAACTGATTCATAAGCATTATTCGTATGAAGAGTAGAGAAAACCAAATGTCCTGTCTCTGCAGCTGTTAAAGCCAATTGAATTGTTTCAGGATCTCTCATTTCTCCAACTAGAATAATATCAGGATCTTCACGCAAAGCTGCTTTTAAAGCATTTGGAAAAGATCTAGTCGATTGATCTAATTGCCTTTGGTTAATAAGACTTTGATTTGACTGATAAACAAACTCAACTGGATCCTCAATAGTTAGAATATGCTTTTGTTTGTTTTGATTTATATAATCAATCATTGAAGCAAGAGTCGTCGATTTTCCTGAACCTGTTGGACCTGTAACTAGAACTAAGCCCTTTTCAAGATCTGCAAGCTTTTTAATAATATCAGGAGCATTAATAGAAGAAATATCAGGAATATCAGCTGGAATTTTTCTAAATACTAAACATGGTCCCCAGATATTATTGAAAGCATTCACTCTAAAACGACAATAATCAACATAATTATGAGCAAAATCAAATTCTAAATCACGCTTAAAAATGGCAAATTGCTCATCATCAAGCATTATCTTAATTATGTTTAATATAATATCAGCAGTTAAAATTGATGATCCCAAAGAAGTTAATTTTCCGTTTATACGCACCATAATAGGGTTTTTAGGTGTAACATGAATATCTGAAACACCTTCTTTTTTGGCACATGATAAAATTTTATTTAAAACGTCTTGATAATTATCCATTTCTTTTAACTAATTGTTCTGCATATATAAGCTTTTCAAGGGCTCTATATCTTTTTTGCACATCAACTCTTGGAATCAAATATTGACGATCTCGATAACGAGAATTTTGTAATATTTGTTTATACATTAAATAAGCACTTTTATTTTGTCCTAATTTATCATAACTCAATGCCAAATTATATGATAATTTAATATCATCAATATCCGATCTAAAAGCGCTTTCAAAAGCATCTTTGGCACTATCATAGTCTTGTTGTTTTGCATATAAAT
Organism: Rickettsiales bacterium; assembly: GCA_016778805.1. Taxonomy (GTDB): domain Bacteria; phylum Pseudomonadota; class Alphaproteobacteria; order Rickettsiales; family JABIRX01; genus JADHOX01. The sequence goes on along the minus strand of JADHOX010000003.1, from coordinate 45,768 downwards.
ATCCAAGCTGAGCCGAAATAATTTTATTAGACTTTAATTTCACTATTTTATTAAGCGCTTTTATACCTTCAGCTGGATCCTTATCTCCAATTAAAACAATGTAATTATTTAGAGCTATTTCATTTGCGGGATCTTCATTTAAAACTTTTTCATAAAGAGATTTAGCCGTTTCAACATCTCCTAACCTTTGATAAGAAGCACCCATAGCAGTTAAGACTTCATCATCACTACCAAATTCCTTAATAAATTTTTGATAATAAAAAATAGCAGATTCATAATCACCAGTAATAAGATTATGATAAGCTTTTGAACTTAATGTATAGCGCCTAATAACTTCTTGACTATTTGATGAAACCGAAATCTCAAATTTATAATCAGGCAACTTAGATGGGCTGACTTGAGTTGTATCTAATTTTTTTTGAATTGATTTATAATTAAAACGATCAAGTTCAAATTGAACATTTTCTTTTTCTTCAACAGCAAGTTTTTCTTCATTTAAATATACTTTCTCAAATACTGAAAACTCAACCAGATCTTCAGCAAATGTGGAATTTGTGAAAAAAAGCAAAAAACAAAATTTTAAAGCGCGAAATCTTGTAAGGCTTAATTTTTGCATTAATTAAAAAAACATAAAAATTAGATGATTAAAAAAAAGATTATATTTGAAAATATATCTATCTATGTATTTTAATAATATTTTAATATAAAAATTCAATGTAAATTAATAATGAACTGTTACAAGTTAATTCGTCCTTTAATCTTTTTGTTGCCTGAAGAATTTTCGCATGATCTAGCATCAAGCTTAATTAAAAACTTTACTTTCAAAAAACGACTCAAAACTGAAGAAATTCTTTCACAGCATGTTTTAAATACATTATTTACTAATCCGGTTGGTTTAGCTGCTGGCTTTGACAAAAACGCTGAATTATTCGATCAATTATATAAATATAACTTTGGTTTTATTGAATGTGGAACAGTGACACCAAAATCTCAAAACGGTAATGCAAAACCAAGATTATTTAGACTTCCTAAAGATAGAGCATTAATTAACCGATTTGGTTTCAATAATGTTGGTATGCAAAAATTTGCTCATAACTTCAATAATAATAGGACCAAATTGCCTTCTGGATATCCTTTGGGAATAAATATTGGAAAAAATAAAAACCAAGAAGATTTTTTAAGTGACTATCTTAGCCTTATCGAAAAATTTTATAACGAAGCATCATATTTAACGATTAATATATCCTCTCCAAACACTCCAAATCTTAGAGATATTCAAAACTTTGCTAATCTTAACAATTTAATGGAAAATGTTGATTCATTAAAACAAGCTCTAGAAAACAAGTTTAATAAAAAAACCCCTATTTTATATAAAATTGCCCCAGATCAAACTGAAGAATCATTACAGGATATATGTATTTTGAGTAGAAAATATAAAATAGACGGCCTTATTATAAGTAACACAACAATCACAAGACCAGATTATTTGAGGAGCAAAAATAAAGCTGAATCTGGAGGTTTAAGCGGGGCTCCTTTAAAAACCCTAGCAAACCAAATATTAGCAAATATCTATAAAGAAACTGATGGTAAAATTACATTAATTGGTGTTGGAGGTATTGAATCAGGAGATGATGCTTACTATAGAATTTTAAATGGAGCGAGTTTAATTCAAATATATTCAAGTCTTATTTATAATGGCTTAGGAATTGTTAATAAAATCAATAAAGAACTTTCACATCTTTTAAAAATGAATGGCTTTACTAACATCAAAGAAGCAATTGGAGCAGCTATATCTAAATAAAATCAAGTTCAATAACTATATTGCATCCAACCTCTTCACTAGCAACATAATATTTCTCTGTATTATTTGTACATGATGCAGCAGTTGTAGTTCCAAACTCTCGAAAAGTTACCTTGCCCGAATATGGCTCAGAATCGTCAAATTTAATATCTAAATATTCTGCATCATAAGGCAAAAAAGATGCATCATCAGCATTATTAGCCCTTCCTAACTGCATAACATTAATATTATTAACAACAAAACCACTTAAGACTCCAGTATAAATCAACCTAATAACTGTACCAACCGTTGAATTTGATCTAAATGCATAATTTTGTTCATCCGCCTGAAAGTTACCCATCACAAGATCTGCAGCATTCAGATGCATCATAACATTATACACCTCATTAGCATATTCAATCCGATCATCTCCATCACCATTAACGGCGTTATCAAAGAAATCAGTCGCTTTTTCAAAATCACCAGGTAATGCATTATAAATATCAAAAAAACTTCGAGCACCATTTTCAATATCACTAATTTCTGTAATAGCTCTTTTGATCCTTGCATTGGTTACAAACTTTTTTGAAACAATAGTCATGGTTATTAAGATACTAATAACTGCAATAACAATTGTCATTTCAACTAAATTAAATGCTCTTTTAAAAAAGAATGGCCTAAAAAATCTAAAAAACATCAATATAAAACAATAAATTACAAATAATATTCTCATCATCTAATATGTAATTCCCTGCCAAAACAGCATCACCTCCATTACAAGTTTGAGCATCATTATATCTTATTTGCACCACACCATTCCACATAACCCCATCATCAATTTTACTATCAATCTTATTAGCTTCATCAGCTGTAAAAAGCGGATTATAAGGCTCATTAGACAAATTTATTGCTCCAAGTACAATATAATGAAACCTATCAAATCTTGCACGATACAAATTATTTTGATTAGCAGCATCTAATATTGGAGAATAATAACCATTAGTAAATTTTGATTTAACAAACTTTTCATCAACTGTACCAATCAATGCTGAACCAGAATATTCTTCATCAAATAATTGCGCTAAATTCATATGTTGGTTAGATTTATAAGACTCGTTAACATCCTCAACAGATTCATCACCATCACCATTACAGCCACCATTTACAATAAGATCATCAGTGCCACAGGCTGAACCAAAAAGACTGTAAGCATTATCTAAATCACCTGGCAAAGCTTCATAAATTTGATAGAAATCTCCATATGCTGCCCTTAATTTTTGATATTCACTTGCCACAACAATTAGCTTATTATTCTGTTCAATATTCTTAGAGAAAAGAAAGGTTGAAAGTAAAAGCGCAATTACTGCAAACACAATTATTAATTCTGTAATTGTAAAAGCTGTTCTATTATTTAATAAAGGCTTGTATTTATCTAACAAAATAAGACTTAAAAGTAAGATTACTGAAATTAAATTTACATTAAATCAAGTAAAATTTAAATCGCGATATTATTACCAAAGATACTATTGCTAACTTTGGCCTGAGATTGGTCCCAAATTTCTTTACCTAACTCAGTTTCCTGACAAATTGACTCAACCTCGGACGGCTCAACACCTTTTTCAATCAACAAATTCGTCAAAATAATAAGCTCACTGTAGTAAAACGCCTTATAGTTTGAATCAATACATGAATGCAGCCAATTCGAAAAGAACTCAACAGCTTCTTCTCTAACAGATTGAAGTAGATCATCATTAGCAGCTGTTTTTAAAGCCTGAATATAACCAGATGCTGTTTTGAAATCTTTATTTTCTTTATACCCCTTATTCTCATTGGCTATAAGGCTTACAACGCTATAATTATTTCGATCATTAACTTTGTTCTCACTTTGTTTTAAAGATGAGATAAAATTTCTAAACTCATCACCAAATTTATAATCAAAATTTCTTGTAAAAAATATCTCATGAAATTGCTGTTTTTCAAAGATAGAGAATGAATCAATCTTATTCATCAAAACTCTTTCCTGCTTATCATCAAAATTAGATAAACTATCAATTATTATAACAAGATTATCTAAATCAAAATCTCTAGTAATTAATTGCTGAGTAATAACTGATTCAGATAGATTACCTGACTGAATAACATTTATAACGTCATCATCATTGAGAACTTGCTGAATGAGTAAAGACTGAATTTCTTCTTTGAAATTATAATCTTTCAAACCTCCTATTATCTCTTTTCTTAAATTATCTTCAAAAGATTGACTACAAACAAAATTATTATTTGCAATTAATCGATAAGAGAACAATGAAGTTAAACCATATGAACCTTTTAAAAAAGCTTCTTCAAATTTAGCTCTTAATTTATCATCAATCCCCTTAGCTAACAATAAATTAAACAATGATTCAGTATCCATAATTTGACAATCATCAAATTTCTTAGCTGCTAAATCTTGATTTAACTTACCAGATAATAAAATTTCATAAAAATTTTCCGGCAAATTAATCTTATTGATTAAAAAGCTCTGCTCATCAATTGAAAGATCTAAATCTTTAAGTTTCTGTAAAGCTTCCGCTTCCGTAACCTCAGTAACAACTTCCAATGGCGGATTTGCTTCAAGAGCATTATTTGATACAAGTTGGAAATCATTTTGCTCAGATAAAACTTTTTTATCTTCCAGTATAATTGACTCCTCTAAATTCTGAGCTTTATCAAAAATTGATTCATCATTTAAGCAAGATTGATTATCAAGAGTTTTTTGCTCATAATGATCAATATAATTAACATCACTTATATTAACTGGATAAGTCACTTGTTTTAAACTTTCGTCATATTCGTATGACATCTGGTTTCTCTCAAGCAATTGTGATGTTTTTTCGATTTTTGTATTCAGGATATCAATAACATTTGTAAAAAAGTCAGGATCATTAAAGCCAATAACTTTTAAAGAGGTTAAAAAAGCAAGCTGATCTTCAATATTTTCAACCTTTGTAAAAAAACTATATATCAACTCTTTTTGAATAACATTCAAACTAATTGATTTTTCATACGAGTTTTCAATAAAGCACTTAATCTCAGAAAGACTATCAAGACTGCTAAGCTTTTTAGTAACAGCATCTGGATTTAAACTATTTAAAGAGAATACATCTCCAATGCTAATCGATTTAAGAAGAACAGATGTTTCAGATGGAGCAAATTTAAAAGATGAAAGTAACTTTAAAGACCAATATTGACTATCATCACCAGAAATAAAAAAATCAATAATCTTTGGCATAGAATGTTTGGTAGGCTTACAAAGCAACGCTTTAAATAACTCTGCTTTACTATTACAGACAACTTCAACAACCAAAGGACTTTTTTTTGATGAATCAGAAATAGCCAATACAACCTCCGTTACATATGTATTTAACGCAATATATTATTAACAAATCTAATCTAAAACTCAATTAAAAAACAATAAAAATTTTAAAGCTCAATCACAATCAAATACTTCTAACAATAGGATTTTCATTTTCTAGTGAATCGAGTAATTTTTCGCCAAAAATATTTAAACCCAAATCACCACAAAACAATCCATTTTGCTTTAATAAATGAAGTAGCTCTAAACTTGTATCAAAATCCTCACATTTAATAGAATCTATTATTGAACGATATTTATCATAAGGAAAATCTGGCTGAGAACCTGTCATCTCAGTCAAACTTGTTTTACCTTCGTCAAATTTACCATTTTCTATATTTTGCAAAATATGATTTAATTCATGAGTATTTAAACCCTTATGCCTCATCTCCAAAACAAAAGATGCCAAAGCTTCAACACCTTTATAATCATTAATAGAATTTATATGAGACTTAAGACAATTCTTGGCAGCTAGTAAAAAATCAACATTTAGACTTTGTTCAAACAAACCTTGTTTTATAACCTTAAGAAAACCTTGCAAATCTAATCTATTCGACAACTCCTTGATAGTCTCAATTGTCAATTGATGCTTAGTTAAAAGATAAGTAGCATCGAAAGAATTATCAACTTTATTGATAAGAGCAAATTGTTCAGCCAAAGTCAAAAATCTGTTATTATCAAAAATATGAATTACATCCTCAGATTTAATTGCAAGATTCTCATTACCTTTTCCAAGATATAAACCCAACTCTTTTCTAACAGGGAAATTACCATTTATAAGTTTCAAAAATGTTTTTTCACTAACTTTTGAAGACATCAATACTCTTACAACATCTCCCCTATTATCTAAGCAATTTATTAAAGTTTTCTCTAATTCAGGCGACATTGTTTTTTTAGATAAAATTTCAACAGCATATATCGATGAACTGATGTTATTTACATTAGCAGATGAGATCCCTGATGCTTTTCCAGAAATTATTTCTCGATAAGATCTATATTCCTCGCTATCTTGATAAGATTTAGATATTGAACTAAAGCCTCTTCTTTTCAAAACATTACCTACAAGATTTGTACTTTGCTTAATTGATCTCATATTAAAAACACAATTTAATTAACAAAAAACTTCTCAATATCTAACCTTATCTGAACTTTACCATTCCATAAATTTTCTTTAATTCGACAAATAGCATCAAACTTATCATTAAGAATATCATCCCAAATATCAAATTGATCAAAGTTCCAAATAATTGCCTCAATTTTATTGCCTAACAATCCTAAATTTTTATCAACAATAATTAATTTCAGATGTTTTTCTTGCATGAAAAAATGCTGACTAACCATTAAATCTTTTATCAAGAAAACTGGTTCATTATTATCTTTACCAAAAGGTTCCAGAATATTTAATTCTTCAACTAAATTCAAATTTACATCCTTAAGCTTAATCTCAAGATCATAATTTGAGCATATATTACTTTCTTTTTCGATATTTTGTAAAAAATTTGAAAATTTAGATATTTTGGATTCATCGATCGTAAAACCAGCTGCCATTGCATGGCCACCACCAGCAATCAACAAATCATTAGCTTTAGCATCAAAAATCATCTGACCTAAATTGACCCCCTCAACTGATCGAGCAGAAGCTTTACCTATTTTATTTTCTAACGAAATTACTGCTGCTGGTTTTTGATATTTGTCTTTTATTCTCGATGCTACTATACCAATTACACCAGGATGCCAGTTCTCATTTGCTACTACAATAACATTATTATCACTTAGTAAGTTTTGCTCAATTTGACTTAACGCATTATCAAGCACAATTTTTTCGATTGCCTTCCTTTCGCTATTATAATGATCCAACTCTAAAGCTAATTTTCCAACCAACTTATTATTTTCAGTTGCTAATAACTCAGCTGCAACGGTAGACTTACCTACTCTACCACCTGCATTAATTCTTGGTCCCAACTGAAACCCCAAATGGAATGATTTTATTGCATTTGTAACATCAATATTTACTAAACTTAATAACTCTTTCAGCCCAACATTTCTTGAATTGGTCATTAGTTTAAGACCAAATCTAACTATAGCGCGGTTAAGTTTGACTAATGGAACGACATCACAAACAGTCGCAAGAGCAACTATATCCAATAATTCTAATAAATCAGGTAATTTACTGAACAAATCATCGCTTTCAGAATCAAGCTTGATTAACTTGACTACTGCAACTAGTAACATAAAAGAAACTCCAGCACCACATAAAAAACCTAATTGAGACTTATCATCAAAACGATTAGGGTTAATAACAGCAATTGCTTCAGGAATTTTTGTTTCCGAAAGGTGATGATCAACAACTAAAATATCTAAGCCATTTTCACTAGCTTGCTCAAGTGCCTCAAATGCAGTAGTTCCACAATCAACAGTTATTACTAGATCATAACCTTCATTTTTGAGTGACATTAACGCACTTATGTTAGGGCCATACCCTTCCATAATTCTATCTGGAATATATATTTTATAATCAATTTCTAATGCTCTCAAAAACCTTGCTAAAAGGGCTGATGAACAAGCACCATCAACATCATAATCACCAAAAATAGCGATTTTTCTCTTAGCTTTAATTGCCGATAACAAGAAATTTGCACCTTTATCCATGTCCTTTATAGAAAATGGATCCGGCATAAGATTTTTAATTTTTGGATTTAAATACTCTATTAAATCATTTTTAGAATTTGTTCTAATAGCAAGCAATTTGGAAATAATTTCTGAGAAACCTTTATCTAAAGCTAAGTTGTAAATCTCATTATTATATTCAGCTTCTTTCCAATCCATACTATCTTTTTGTAATTTTTACACCTATAATAACTGCATAATACAAATGATCGATAATGAAAGGAAAAAATAACAATTGGTACCAAGAAGGCCTTAAAAACATTTGGCTACCATACACGCAAATGCGTGATTTAGCAGAACAATTACAAATAAAAAAAACCAAAGGATCATTTATTTATCTCGAAGATGGTCGAAAAATGATCGACGGCATTAGTTCCTGGTGGGCAACAGCTCATGGGCATAACCACCCATTCATAGCAAAACATATAAAAAAACAGTTAAAAAAATTTCCACATGTTATGTTTGCAGGCCTTGCTCATAAACCAGCATATAAATTAGCAAATGAATTGGTAAAATTCGTTAATAAAGATAACTTAATATTGGATAAAGTTTTTTTTTCTGATTCTGGTTCAACTGGTGTTGAAGTAGCTTTAAAGATGGCAGTTCAACATCATTATAACCTTGGAACTAAAAAAACTCAATTTATTGCCTTTAAAAACTCTTATCATGGCGATACATTCGGAGCTATGTCTTTAGCTGACCCAGATAGCTCTATGCATGCTAAATTTCAAAATGTTGTTACCAAGCAAGTTTCGTTAGCAATTCCTGATGATGAAGCTAAATTTCAAACATTTATTAATACACTAGACAGTAATAAAAACATTGCCGGATTAATTATTGAGCCACTCATTCAATGTGCCGGCGGCATGAAATGTTATGACATCGAAACTTTAAATAAGATTGTCTTTGAATGTAAAAAACGTGATATCATTGTAATTTTTGATGAATGTGCAACTGGATTTTATCGAACTGGAGCCAAATTCGCATTTCATCATACTGATTTCACTCCTGATATCATAGTTCTAGGCAAAGCTTTAACCGGTGGAACGATTACATTAAGTGCAACTATTGCAAAATCTGAAATCTTTAATAGCTTTCTAAGTGATTCACTTGATAATGCCCTAATGCATGGCCCTACCTTCATGGCAAACCCAGTAGCATGCTCAGCTGCATTAGCTTCGCTCGAACTTTTTAATAAAACAAATTACGAAGAAAAAGTAAAAAACATTAACAAATTACTTGAAGATGGATTACATAATATTCATCACGAAAATATAAGTGATATTAGAATTTTGGGCGCTATTGGTATTATAGAATTAAAAAATATTGATTGGGAATACATTCAGAAACTAAGAAGGATTATTAATAAAAGCAAAATATGGATCAGACCATTTAGTAACGTTATATATTTGATGCCACCATTAACGATAAAAACTAAAGATTTATTAATGCTAATTAATGAAACAAAAAAACTAATTGAATCTAATTAATAATTTATTGCGGCCTAATAACATCAATAAAATATAAAACTAAACAAGCCTTTTCATCATAAGAGGCATTATAATTACCATTAGCATCACTGCAGTTTTCAGACTCAGTTAAAGAAATCTTCTCGGTTAACTTTCCTGTAAAAGCCTTTCCATCATCAATTTTATCATCTATAAGATAAGCTTCTTTTGGCTTTAATATAACCGAATCTAAAGTAGCACCTGAAGCAAATTTGATATAATTACCAGTTTGTTGCGTATAATCAAAACCACTCCGCATATTACCTGAGCTATCTTCCCTACTTATCATAAAAGCACCACCGGTTTCAAAACTATCAAATTGATATGATTGATATAAATCATTTTTATCCCAATTTTGAGGTTTAATAATTTTTGCAAGCTGAAGATGAATTAAAGCGTTTGTAGCTTCATAATTAGATTGCTGAATTTTATCATTACCATCACCATTAAAAACGGTAGGATCGTTAAAATAACTTGATGCATTAGTTAAGTCTCCAGGAAAAGCACCATAAATTGAGACAAAAACTCCAACTGAAGATTCAAGATTCATAATACTGGTTGAAAAATTCGCGATATCAGCCGAAAGAACTAATCTTTTTGCAGAAAAAATTACGGTTATCAAAAAAGACATTACAGTAATAACAATTACGAGCTCTAGTAAAGATATTCCCTGTTTTAAAAATTTTTTCATTTTGTTTAATCTGCGTTAATAATAATTATATTTACATTAAATACTAAATTATGCTAATCAAAATAACAAATATATTGATTAAACATTTCAAAAGTTAGAGATAAATTTTCTATAAATACTAATATTTTTTAAAACTTCATTATGATTACTGCAAACTCGATTAGAATTGGCAATATAATTAATTTTAAAAACAAATTATGCATCGTTGTCAAAACAATGCACACACAACCTGGTAAAGGTGGAGCATTTGTACAAATGGAATTAAAAGATGTTGTAACTGGCACAAAATACAATGAAAGATTCCGTTCTAATGAGGATAAAATTGAAATTGTAAGAGTTGATGATAATGAATTACAATTCCTTTATGAAGATGCTGATAGTTATTATTGTATGGATAATGATACATATGAGCAATTAACAATTGATAAATCAAAAGTTAATGATGATCATAAACCATTCCTATCTGAAGGAGTAAATATTATTGCGCAAATTTATAATGATCAAATTTTATCAATTAAATTGCAGGATTCTATTGAGGCCGAGATTGAAACCACAGAATCTACAGTAAAGGGTCAAACCGCTGCCTCATCAAACAAACCCGCAATCCTTACTAATGGTGTAAGAATAATGGTGCCAAGCTTTATCAAAGACGGCGATAAAATTTTAATCAAAACCGAGACTATGTCTTACATTGAAAGAGTTTAAAAATGGGCTATACAGGAAGAGAACCAGCTATCATAACTAATTTAAATAAAATTTTAGGAAAAATTCAGCATAAAATTATAAGAGATTTTTATGAAATTGAATATCTACAGAAATCTCAGTACTTTCCTCAAAAATTTGTTAATAAGCTCACTGAAAACACACATCATTTTATTATCTCTAACCTCCTTAATCAATACCCTGATAATGGAGTTATAGTTAATGGGGAAGTAATAAATGACATTAAAGAAGATGGATCTGAAGCAATTGATTACTTCATTATTGATAGCTTAAGTGATCAAAAAAATCTTACTCGTAGTATTCCTTTTATTGCAAACTCCATTACTTTAATAAAAGATTTCTACAACAAAACTCAAATCATAGCAACTGTAATTAACTACCCTATTTTGGATATTACACTTCATGCTCATAAAGACACTGAAGTCTATTGTAATGACAAACGAATTCAAATCACAGCAAATATCTCTCCAGAGGAACTTACCATAATTTCAAACATTCCGTCAGATAATAAAGTATCTTATAATTTTAATTCATTAGCTTATGAGGCTTTAATGATATTCCAAAGTAAAGCTGACATTCTTACAAAATCTTATATAGACCCAAATCAGCTATATCCTTTTGAATTTATTGCTAAAAAAGCAAATTTCATTTGCCATGTTGATGAAGATAAGAAAATCTTCAAACTATCAAATAACAAACCTTCTAAAAATTCATGACAGTAATTAATATTTCAATATTAGGAGCTTCTGGTTACACTGCAATCGAACTTATTAACCTGGCTTTAAACCATCCAAATATAAAGATCGACAAACTTTTTGGAAATAGTAAAGCTGGTCAAAAAATTTCCGATATTTATCCTCATTTAAAATTCATTGATTTACCTGTAATTTCTAAATTTGATAAACACGAATTAAATAACACTGAGATTTTATTTTCTTGCTTACCTCATGGAGAATTACAAAAAATTATCAAACTTATACCAAGCAATATAAAAATAATTGATGTATCAGCTGATTTTAGAATCCAAGACACTAAGATATTTGAGGAGTATTACAACACCAAACATGAAGCACCACAATATCTAAATGATGCAATTTATGCCTTACCCGAAATTACTAAAAACAAGATAAAAGACAAAAGAATTATTGCATGCCCAGGATGTTATCCAACATCTATACTTTTGCCTTTAATCCCAATTTTAGCGAAAGATCTTATCTCAAAAAACTCAATAATTATTGATAGCAAATCTGGAATAAGTGGGAGTGGCAGAAAGCTATCTGAAACTAATTTATTTTGTGAATTAAACGAGAATATAAAACCTTATAACATAACAAAACACCGTCACTTAGCGGAAATAATAGAAAATCTATCTTTTGTAAGTGATAAAAAACTTGATATTCAGTTCACACCTCAAATTATTCCAATTTCAAGAGGAATCTTATCGACGATTTACATTCACTCGAATACTAATGCAAGCGAACTAAAAAATACCTTAAAAGAGTATTACAAAGATTCACAATTCATCAATATCCATAATGATGATTCAATTCCACAATTAAGAAATGTTACTGGCAGCAATAATTGTGAGATTAATATTTTTGACAAAGAAAATAGTGATTTAAAAATCATAATTTCTATTATTGATAATCTAAATCGAGGATCTTCAGGCCAAGCAATTCAAAACTTTAATATTTTATCAAACTTAGATGAAAACTCAGGATTAAATAACTCTGTTAAATTTCCATAATGTCTGATCGTATTTTAAAATATCGAGATATCTTACCTAATATTGCCTCAACTGCTATGATAGCTGATAATGCAACAATCTCTGGTGATGTTAAAATTGGTGCTAAAGCAAATATTTGGTTTGGCTGTGTAATAAGAGGTGACGTTGCCCCAATAAAAATTGGCGCAGGTACTAATATCCAAGATAATAGCGTAATTCACGTATCAAGAGCAAATCATCCAACTAACAAAACCGGATCTCAAGTAGCTCCAACAATAATTGGTAAAGGCGTTACTGTTGGTCATAAAGCATTGATTCACGCAGCTTTAATAGGTGATTATTGCTTTATTGGCATGGGTTCAATTATTATGGATCTTGCCAATATAGAGGCAAATGCAATGATAGCTGCTGGCGCTGTTTTAACTCCAAAAAAACAAGTTAAATATGGCGAAATTTATGCAGGTAACCCTGCAAAATTACTTCGCAAAATGAGTGAGGATGAAATGCGCTATATTAAAACTTCAGAAACTAATTATATCGAATTAGCCGAAGAATATTTTAGCTACTACAACCAAAATCAGTAAAACTAATTCTTTTTAAAGATTTTTCTTGGATCTTTAGGATGCTGAGCATTTCTTTTAACGGCTTTCTTTGCAGGCTTCCTATCAAAGGATTTAACTCCATGATCAGATTTTGATGAAGTTTTTTTATCACTTGATATAAATTTTCCTTTAAATTTATTAAGTGATTTTTGGGATCTAGATTCTTGATTTCTAGATCTTGTCTCTTGATTTCTGGATCTCGATTCTTGATTTCTGGATCTTGTCTCTTGATTTCTAGATCTTGTCTCTTGATTTCTGGATCTCGATTCTTGATTTCTGGATCTCGATTCTTGATTTCTGGATCTCGATTCTTGATTTTTTGTCTTAGATCTATTGTTTCTTTTAGACGGGAAATCTTTGTTAGAAAATTCTTTCTTATCATTAGATTTATTACTAAATCTTTTTGCGTTATGCTCTTTAATCTTATTATCAGAGGCTCTTCCTGAGAGTTTTTTGCGAGGTTTACCTTCGGATTTCGTAAAGCGTGAATTTCGTTTTTTGCCAGATTTTGGTGTTTTTATAAAACTTTTCTTTTTAGAAGGATCTAAAAAAACCTCTAAAGCATACCACTCTTTTCTTTCATTGGATGAAACAAAAGTAATTGCCTCGCCTTCTTCCCCAGCTCTTCCAGTTCTTCCAACTCTATGAACATAATCTTCAGGATTAGTTGGCAAATTATAGTTTATAACATGTCTAATATGAGGGACATCTAAACCTCTGGAGGCAACATCAGTTGCAACTACTATCTCAAACTCACCTCTTCGAAGCAATCTAATAATTTTATCTCTTTGACTTTGTCTCAAATCACCATGAATAGCTTTTGCTCGAAAATTATCTTGAAATAATGATCTTGCAATCTCTTCAGCGTTGCGTCGTGTCTTAACAAATACAATTATTGTGCCGTTACGATTTGAAATCTGGTTAACTAATTCAGAATATTTTTCATCACGATCTATATGAATGAAATCTTGTTTTACGCTATTATTAACAATCTCATTCGCTGCTATTGAAACAGAAATAGGATCTTCTAAATATTTAGCTGATAACTTCCTGATAGCTGGTGAAATAGTAGCAGATAGCATCATAGTTTGACGCTTATTTTTCAAATATGTAAGGATCTCATCAATTTGTATGGAAAATCCCATATCAAGCATCCGATCCATTTCATCCAAAACTACAAATTTTGTTTTATCTAACACTAATCTTTGAGCTTTCAAATGATCAGTTATTCTTCCTGGAGTTCCAACAATTAATTGTGGATTCTGTTTTAAACTTGCAATTTGAGGAGCCATTGGCGCACCACCAATTAAAAGCGCAGTTTTAATGTTTTTATTGTAAAATAATAATGACTTTATTACTGCTGATATTTGTGCAGCTAACTCTCTTGTTGGCGTAATAACAACAACACCAAAATTTTTATCTGCTATCAATTTAGCAACAACAGGTATTGAAAAAGCTAGAGTTTTCCCAGTTCCAGTTGGAGCCGAAACAATAAGATCTTTTCCTTTTAGAGCCTCTGGTATTGCCTGAATCTGAACATCAGTTGGCTTTTTCATATCAAGCTTATTAAGCGCTTTGCTCAATGAACTTGGCAAATCGTAAGAATCAAAATTATTCATAATAAAAAATAGTTTCTGTTAAAACCACGCTTCATTAAAGCATGGTAAATCTTGAAACTTTATTCTTTTATTATTGATAATTTCCAAGATCTGGCAGTCTAATTGCTGCAAAGCGGGAAATTATAGCCTTATTATTCTAATGTACTAGTAAAAATTTAGCAGAATTATTTCTGTTAAAAATATAACTAAATTATTTACTTTTTTCTATAGATGAAATTAAAAACGCTAGCTCTAAGCCTTGCATTCCGTTAAGCCTTGGATCGCAATGAGTTCTATACCTAGATTTTAAATCTTGATCATCAATTTCTTGAATCCCACCAAGACATTCAGTAACATTTTGACCTGTCATTTCGATATGAACACCTCCTGGGTAAGTTCCGATCTCATGATGAACAGCAAAAAACTCTTCAACTTCTTTGATAATATTATCAAAACGCCTAGTTTTATATCCTGAATTTGAAGTTTCTGTATTTCCATGCATTGGGTCACAAGACCAAATCACATTCTTACCTTTAGCTTTTACATGACTAACGATATCAGGTAAAATATCAAAAACCTTACCGGCACCCATTCTTGTTATTAGAGTCACTTTACCAGCTTCATTCTTAGGGTTTAAGATATCTAGAATTTCTACTAATTCATTTTTATCAGTAGAAGGACCTACCTTCATTCCAATTGGATTTTCAATGCCTCGCATAAACTCGATATGAGCTTCATCTTTAGCTCTAGTTCTATCACCTATCCAAAGCATATGTGAAGATAAACAATAAAATTTTTTGCTAGCTGGACATTTTCGAGTTAAAGCCTCTTCATAATTTAGTAACAACCCTTCATGAGAAATAAAAAAATCAGCACTATTAAAATGTGTGCTGCCTTTAATATCAAAATTACAGGCTTTTATAAAATCAATTGATTGATTTAGCTGATTAATTATTTTAACAATTTTATCACTAGTATTTGTTGATTTAAGATATTCATCAGAAAACTCATCTATCCAACTACTTACATTATCTAAACTTGCAAAACCACCTGATGCTAATGATCTAAGATAATTTAAAGTTGCGGCTGATTGCCTATAACCATTAATTAAATTTTCAGGATTAGGATGTCTAGATTTAATTGAAGCCTCAAGTGAATTAACCATATCCCCTCTGTAAGAAGGAAATACGCTACCATCAATTGTTTCAGTATCACTTGATCTAGGTTTAGCAAATTGACCAGCAATTCTTCCAACTTTTACCACCGGTTTCCTCAATCCTTGCATCAAAATAAAAGTCATTTGTAAAATAACTTCAAAATATCTGGTTAAATTTTCTTGATTAAATTCTCGAAAGCTTTCGGCACAATCTCCACCTTGAAGCAGAAAGCCTTTTCCATGACAAACATTTGCAAGTTGATTTTTCAATCTATCACATTCAGCAAAATAAGTTAAAGGTGGAACTGTTGTAAGATAAGTTTCTACTCGATTTAATTCATCTAAATTATTATATGTTGGCTGTTGTTTTATTGGGAGATTACGCCAACTATTTGTTTGCCATTTTGATCTTTTTACCATTATATACACTCTTAAAAAATAAGCTGTAAAATTAATATATGAAAAAAAACATAGATTCAATAGCTTTTCAAGGTGAGAAAGGTGCATATCAAGAGCTTGTATGCCAAAAATATTTTCCCAATCATAAAGCTATAGCATGTAAAAACTTTGAAGAGGTTTTTTTCAAAGTTGAAAAAAACAATGTAAATATAGGAATTGTACCAATCGAAAACAGTTATGTCGGAAGAGTTTCTGAAATACATAATATTTTAAGAGAAACAAAATTATTTATAACTGGAGAATATTTTATTGAAATTAACCATTGTTTAGCAACTCATAAAAACAATTCAATAAAAGATATTGATACCATAACTTCTCATCCAATGGCATTAATGCAATGTAGAAAAAAAATTAGTGCTTTTAATTGGACCGAACAAAAAGAAGTCAATACTGCAATTGCAGCAAAAAAGCTTTATCAAAACCCAGCAAAAAATTTAGCAGTAATTTGTAGCAAAGCAGCTTGTGAACTTTATGATCTGAAAATCTTAGATAATAATTTCCAAGATAGTAATGAAAATTTCACACATTTTATATCATTAGAAACTCAACCCAAAAACTTAGATAAGACAGTTAATGCAATTGGTACAATTATGTTTACTTTAAAGAATTCGAACTCAGCACTTTACAATGCTCTTGGAGTTTTTGCAAAGTCAAATGTAAACATAACAAAAATCGAGAGTTACATTCCAGGAGGCATTTCAAAGCAAGCGGATTTTTTACTATCATTCGAGGGTAACCCTCATGATAACAACATAAAAGTTATCTTAGAATCACTACAAAACTATACCTACAATATAAAAATCTTGGGATTTTACCAAGCCTCAAATGTTAGAGAATCAATTTAAATTAATGAATAAATTATTTTATAAAATCAATTGCCTTTTAGCTTAAAAAATGAAAATATGTCCGATTTATTGTTTAATTAAATTTAATGAGAATATTTAAATCTTACAAACGAGCTTTTACATTGCCAGAATTGGCCATAGTGCTAATAATTTTAGGCCTTCTCGTTGCTTCAATAACTGTGGGGCAAGATTTAATAAAAGCAGCTCAAATTAGAGCCGTTATTACACAAATCACATCTTTTGATACATCATCGAATACTTTTAACCTAAAATATGATTGCTTACCTGGAGATTGTGCTAAAGCAAGCAGAAGAGGATTAGGTGCCAATGACGGAAATGGTAATGGTATTTATGAAGATTCGGATTACCAAACAGACAGTTTACCTAATCGAGAGGATTTTGAGCTAGTTTTTTTCTGGCAACATTTATATCTAGCTGGATTTACAACTGGGGCATATGATGGTGATGCTGCAGTTGGAGTAGTGGGCGAAACCTTTCCAAAATTAAAATCTGGAGGTGGACTTGGTATTTATGGTCTAGAAGGCACAAATTATTATCATTTATGTTTAGATAACTCTGATAATCAAGTTGCAAAATTTTCAAATTGTTTCATTCCTGAAGACGCATTTTCTTTAGATAACAAACTTGATGATGGCTTTCCTTTAAGAGGCCTTGTGGTTGCAAGAAGTGCAAGCTGTAACAATGATGCTACTGATTTTGCATGTGCAAACACTCCAATTACCGTAAACAGTAATGGGGCAAGTACAACAGCAGGTGAAGCCTGTGTTTTTCAAATAGGTGCTACTCAAGATATTGAAGAAGATGAATATGATTTTGAACAACTTTCACCAGATTGTAATCTTAGAATTAGAATTCAATAAATCAATTTTGGTTAAATGAATGCATAATTTACACGATAAATCATATATCCCCACTTCGGAATTTCTAAGACAGGTAATTAGGAGCAAAAAGTCTGACTCAATATCTGTGGATGAAATAAAAGTTTCTTTACATGAAAGAGGATTTGGAATTTTAATGGCAATTTTCGCTTTACCTCTCTCAATACCAATTCCCTATATCCCAGGTTTAACAACAATTTTAGCGATCCCATTAATTATTTTTTCCCTTCAATTATTATTTGGAATAAAATATCCATGGCTTCCTAAATGGATTTTAAAAAAAACAATTAAAAGATCTTTCATAGCTTTACTCATTATTAAAAGCTCACCAATAATGAAAAGTATTGAAAAAGTTTTAAGACATAGATTTGAAGGCATTACTCAAAATACTGGAGCCAGGATAATTGGATTTTTTGCCCTAACTTTTTCTTTAGCAATAGCATTACCTTTGCCACTTACAAACCTTCTTCCATCTTTTGGTATCTTACTCATGTCATTTGGCATGCTAGGTAAAGATGGCTTAATAGCAGTTATTGGAATATTAACCGGAGTTACAGGATTAATTTTAACTGGGTTAGTTGTTATTCTAGGATCAAAAATCGTTTTTGGGTTTATCTCCTAAGCTATTTTAACTTTAACTCTTTTTTTATTCTCTCAATCCATTCCTCAGCCTCTTTATCATTAGGATCTAAACGAACTAATTTCTCAAGACATTCTAAAGCAAGCTTTTTCTGATTGGCATAGTATGAAGACAGACCCATATTAAAAAGCGTTTCTAAACTTTCACCATAAAACTTTATGGAAACCTTATATAAACGAACAGATTCTGCATAATTACCTAAACAATAATTAATTCTTGCTAACTCAAAAATTGTATTTTCTTTATTCGGTAGAAAAAAATGATTACGCTCAATTTTTTTAAGATTAGACAAAATATTATGCTTCATCTTAACAGATATTGAAGATAATTTTTGCACAAAAGGATTAGCAAAATCTAACAAAATTTTACTATCAAAATTTGAAAGGCTTAATAAAGCAACCATTTCACTAACAGATAAATTATCAACTTTATCCATATAGAAATTTTTTAAATTCATAAAATTTTGAACATTAAACTCATTGGCATATTTTCTGAACCTATTCTTAAATAAGCCAAACCTATCGTAGGATTCATTTGCTGCAAAGCTAATAATACTCATCCCCTCTCCATCATCCTGAAGTAAAACATCACTTTTTTTATTAACTGAATAATAATATTTTAATGCATGAAAATTTACCATTAATGAAAAACTACCATGAAAAGCAAAATGTGGCTTTTCAGATAGTTGAAGAGATTCAAGCCCAACATGACCTTTATCTGAAAACATAAAAAAGGCTTTTTGCTTCTTGTGAACTTTAGAGAAAAAATCGACAATTTTAAATACTGTAGTTGGCATTAAAACCGAACTGTCATTAATAGTATTTTTATAATAATTTATTAATTGTTTATAAATTTTATTTGTAACAGCATTTTCATTAAACTCTGAAAAATTATATTTTATATCAAGTGCTTTTAAGGATTTCACTGTATTATTGGAATAATTTTCAACATCTGTGACAATTGAAAGATTAGCCTGAGTAACCTCACCTCCTTTAAAATGGAGTAAATCACATGAAATAGTATCTAAAAAATAATTTCCTATAATAATTGGCGGATTTACTAAAGATTTTTTAGTAACAGTTTTTTTGGCATATTCAGTCGTAATATCATTACAATAATCAGCATCAAAAACTCCCATATCCAAGATTCCATCAATCACCATATCTTTTAATTGATGATGTTTTTTCCAGAAATCAATATTTTTGGGACATAAATCAGTCATTATATATCGAATATCTAATTCAATATCTTGAACATCTTTTCGGCATTGCATCAAATCGTTAATCAAATGATAAGCAAATTTACCGCTACCCGAACCTAATTCAAAAATATAAATCGGATGTTTAGGATTAAAAGTCTTATTTCTAAGACCATCAGATATCAAATTTATTAACATTTCAGCATATTTTCTGGCTAAGAAACAGTTTGATGTTATATAAAAAGGCACTTTTCCTATCCATGCTGAAATACCCTGATTTTTATAAAAATCTTTTTGCAACTTCCAAATTTTGGAATTTATAAACGGCTTATTTGCTTCTACCTCAATAAGTGATGGATCTGATAAGTTACTCATGCTCTTTTAATTTTAAATGATTAATCTTTGAACCGTTACAATGATCTAATACTTCTAAATATATCTCATTATTAGTATTTTGTATAATATAAATTTTTTTATCGGAAAAACTCAGCTTTACATTGTCAATATCATCAACATAATAATCAAAGTTTTTGCATTTTGATTTAGTAACAAATTTTACTGCAATTATAACAAATAATACAAATCCTGCGATCAAAACAAAATTCATAAAAATAACAGTAAATTTTAACGCTTTAAGTGATCTATCTTTCATAATTAGTTTAACCGATGGAAACAATTAAAATTCAAATAACACAAATTTCTGAAAAAAGAATTGATGTTTTAATTTATGATTTAATAAAAACAAATCACCCAGAATTAACTCGAAGTAAATTAAAAAATTTATTAAATACAGAAAATATCTATTTAAATAATCAAGTTTTAATAAAATTTAACCAAAAATTAAGAATTGGCGATATTATTGAAATCAAAATTCCAGACCCCATATGTTCTGAAATTCTTCCACAAAACATTCCTATTGAAATTATATATTCAGATAATGACATTATTATAGTCAATAAGCCTAGAGGCCTTCAGACTCACCCAGGTGGGAATAATTATAATAATACTTTAGTAAATGCACTACTATATAGTTTTAATGATCAACTCTCATCAATTGGAGGAGTTATAAGACCTGGCATTGTTCATAGGCTCGACAAACTTACTACAGGTCTTATGGTAGTTGCTAAAAATGACTATGCACATTTACATATAAGCAAACAATTAGAGTCAAGAAGCTTAAAAAGAACATATTTAGCCCTCGCTTTTGGTCACCCATTTCAAAAAACTGGCATGATTGAAACATTCTTGAAAAAACATCCTATCAAAAGACAATTAATGAAAGTGTCAATGCATGATGGTAAAAAAGCAATTACGCATTACAATGTTATAAAAAATTATGATGAAAATATTGCATTAATTGAATGTAACCTTGAAACGGGAAGAACTCATCAAATCAGAGTGCATCTTTCACATATCGGTCATTCAATTATTGGCGATCAAGATTATGGACATAATAATAACAAAATCAAAAATGTTAAAAATGACAAATTACGTGAAAAATTTACAAATCTTACAGGCCAATTATTACATGCTCATAAAATTGAGTTAATTCATCCAAAAACTGAAGAATTAATAAAGTTCGAAAAAGAACCACCAAAAGATTTTAAAGAAATCCTAAAACATCTCAATGAAGCAGATTAAAATTACCTTGAAAAACCAGTAGGAAATTCATTAGACGACCTTTCTTCTAATCTAGCAACATGACCCTGGCTTGCTTTAGCTTGTTGCCTCTCATCAAAATCAAGAATCTGTGCTAAAGCATTTGCAAATACCCAAGTGTTACCGCCGAATGTATCACCAAATGTTGCCGATAACATCGCAGCCATAGTATCTTTATCTTTAATATGAAGCTCTTTGGAATTACTAATAAGAGCTAAGGTGTTAGAATGCAGCTCAGGATTTTGAAGTATTAACTCCCCGTCATATCTAACAAACAAATCTAAAAACTTAGGATTACTGCTATGTTTATCTGAAATACCATTTGCATTAGCAATAGCATTAATCACCTGATCATGTTCAATTATGCTTGAGTCATTACTAGTCGACAGTTCTATAAACTCAGGTGAAACACGAGAACATATTACATCTTCAATCTTTCCATTCTTTAACGTCGGAATGATAACAGCGCCAGTAAAACTTTTAAAAACTTTACATTTTAAACCAACATCTTGAAAACTGTTTTTTATATTCAAAAAATTATGCATTCTTTCTAATTTTTGCTCATTTGAAATAGAAGAATCTTGAAAATATGAAAAATTCCCTATCAATGTAAAATTTTCAATATTAGATTTTTGCTGAATAAAAGGTAGAATCAATAAAGACTCTATTGAAGACAAGGATGAACTAATATCGATATGCGCAAAATGAGTATCACCAGATTTTGTTTTTACTAAAACCGCACAACAGGTTTTTAAATCATAAGTAACTAATGTATCATAATTATCATCACCATTCTTTACTACTCCATATTCATTTTGACCTATTACTAATGCTTTCATATCTACAACCTAAAACAAAACTTTTAGCACAATAGTTACCTAATAGCAACTACATAAAAGAAAACTTTGTTGCAAAGCTTAAAAAACAACGAAGATTTTTTGAATCAGATACATTTATATATTGATTCTGAACTGAATTATAACAACCCTGTAAAATTGGATCACAAGAATCATTCTCACCAGCTGAAATTTTGCCAGTTGGTAAGCCATCATCAAATTTCTTATCAATGATATAAAGATCATGAGATGAAAAAATTGGCCTTTCAACACAGGAGTCATCATTTGCGACCAAATACAAAGTATTATAACCATTTAACGTTGATGAGCCATCACTATTATAATTTGATGGAAAAGTAATCATGCTATTTGATATTTTGCCAAAAGGTACTGTTTCTCCAGCAATGACTGAAGTACCACCATTATAATAACTACCAATCATTTTGGCTAAATTTAAATGTAACCAAGCCATATTACGTTCTCGACTTTGATTCAAGCCACCTATTACTGAATCACCATTTCCATTACAATCAGATGAATTAACACTACAATCACTTCCCCAAATCTGATAAGCTATAGAAAAATCACCTGGTAATTCTTTATAGCTATCAACAAAGTTTAAAATCGCTGATTCATATTTTATAAATTGTGAATATTGAGCATTAATTTCAGAAGATCTTATTAAATCACTAGATGTAACAAATATTAATAAAATAAATGAGAATAGCGATATCACAACAACCATCTCAACAAATGTTAAAGCTGATCTTAATTTCGCTTTCATAAAAAAAACAAGCTTATTTAACTTATTAATTTTGAAAGATTTGATTTTATCTGAAGAAGACTTGACCTTACTTGCTTTAAAGAAACTTCACTAACATTATCATTACTAGCTTTGCTTTCTCCATTTTTTAAATAATTAATAGCACCAGGAATAGTGTAACCTTCAACATATAATAATTTCTTAATTAATGTTAGCGTTTTTATATTATCTTGAGAATATAATCTTCTATTACCTTTGCCTTTAACAAGTTTAACTTGCGGAAATTTTGTTTCCCAAAACCTTAATACATGTTGCTCAACATCCAACTCAAGAGCAACTTCATTAATTGTTTTTAGTGAATTTTGTCTTACTGCTTCTTCAAATATACCAACCATTTCTAACCATTAATAAATTCCTTTAACACCTCAGAGCAATTAAAGGTTAGCACTTCTCTTTCTTCTATTTTAAATTCTTCCTTTGTTTTTGGGTTTCTGCCATACCTGGCTTTTTTCTTACGAATTTGAAATTTACCAAATTGTGGTATAACTAAAGAACCATTTTCACCTGCAATGTCAACTATTGAGTCAAATAAATCATCAACAATAAGTGAAGTTTGAGAGTATGATATCCCAGTTTGATTAGAAATATTTTCAGCTAAATTTTTTTTAGTTACGTTTTCTACCATTTATATACAACCGACCCCCATGTTAAACCAGCACCAAGTGCCTCAAAGACGACTATATCTTTATTACTAATTAAGTTTTTTTTGCAAGCATAATCTAAAGCTAATGGTATAGAAGCAGCAGATGTATTTGCATGATGCTTAACTGTTGAAACAACTTTATCAGATCCTAAATTAAGTTTTTTACCAACTGCAGATATAATTCTTTGATTTGCTTGATGTGGAACTAAAAAATTAATATCACTAATCTCAAGATTAGCTTTTGTTAACGAAACCATTACCGCCTCAGACATTTTTGAAACAGCATGTTTAAAAACCTCTTTTCCAACCATGGTGATCTTACCTTCACCACCAGTCATAGATGGACCGCCAGTTGTTTTCAAAATATCATAATGTGCACCATCACTAAATAATGCATGACTAATAACGCCAGAATCATCATCCGAATTTGCCGACAAAATAATTGCACCTGCGCCATCACCAAACAAAACGCAACTCGACCGATCTTTCCAATCAACAATTCTTGATAAAGTTTCAGCGCCAATAAGCAGAATATTTTTTGAGCTTTTAGATTTTATTAACCCATTTGCTACAACCATTCCATATACAAATCCTGAACAAACTGCTTGCATATCGAACGCATAACAATTTTTTATACCTAATTTTTCTTGAATTTTTGTGGCAGTTGAAGGGAATATATTATCTGGAGTCGAAGTAGCTAAAATTATAGTATCAATCTCATCCTTTGAGATATTTGAATTTTCAATAGCATTTAAAGCAGCTTTGTAACCAAGATCAGATGTAAATTCTCCATCTTCAGCAATATGTCTTTGACTGATACCAGATCTTGAAAAAATCCACTCATCTGAAGTATCAACAAGCTTACTTAAATCATCATTTGTTACAATTTTTTTGGGCAGATAACTTCCGCAAGCAGTTATTTTAGCAAATATTTCAGACATATTTAGTTTTCCTAATCTTTTAAATTGGTTTGATTAATCTCTTCAATAATTTTGTCATTAATTTTATTCATTACTAATTTTCTAGCAACTTTTACAGCATTTGCAAATCCACGTGCATCAGAACAACCATGACTTTTGATTGTAATCCCATTTAACCCTATAAACATACCACCATTATAGTTGCGAGGATCTAAATTTGAAAAAACTTTTTTTAGTGATAATGAAGAAAAAACAAAACCCAAAAATGATAATGGTGAGGATCGAAAACCCTTTTTTAAATAATGCTTACACATTACAGCGGTTCCTTCTATTGCCTTAAGAGCAATATTACCTGTAAAGCCATCGGTTGCTATAATATCAACCTTACCACTGGTTATATCATTACCCTCAACATAACCTTTATAATTTAAAAAATCAGCTTCTTGAATTAATTGATGGGCAAGTTTAACTACATCATTACCTTTGATATCTTCAGAGCCAATATTCAAAAGACCTAAGCTTGGCGAATCTTTAGCAAGAATTACTCTTGCATAAGCATCACCCATTACTGCAAACTGTAAAATATTATTTGCATCACAAGTTGAGTTAGCTCCCATATCAAGAAGTACTGATGCACCACCAGCAACAGTTGGAACAATAGAGGCTATTGCAGGTCTATCAATACCATCAAGAGTTTTGAAGCAAATTTTTGAAAGAGCCATTAAAGCTCCGGTGTTTCCAGAAGAAACAATCGCATCAGCATCACCATTTTTCACTGCTTCAATAGCCATCCTCATGCTAGTACCTCGACTATTTTTTAGAGCAACAGCGATATTATCATCTGAAGTAATAACTTTTTTACAATCAAAAGATGTGGAATAATCTTTAAGAAACTTTGTTTTATTTAAAACCTCATTAAAAACTTCAAGATCACCAAATAAAAGAAAATGAACGTCTTTAGTCTTTTTTAAAAACAAATCTAAACCAAAAATTGATGCATCGGGAGCATGATCACCACCCATTACATCAATAGCTATTATAGCTTTAGACTCTTTCATTACTTAGAGTCCTTATTTTCTATCACAGCTTCATCAGTTTTAACATCCCCTTTTTCCTCATTTGTCTCAACACTATCGTTTTCAGTATTTTTAACTTTAGGTACTATTACCTGTCTCTTACCATAATAACCATCAACAGAAATTTGATGAGCTAATTGAGGTTCACCTGTTTCTTTATTAAAAAAAACATTAATAGGTTTTATTTTATCATGCGATCTACGCATATTTCTTTTAGACGATGACGTCTTTTTTTTAGGAACTGCCATTTTTGTAACCTTTATTATCTTGAGTATATAAATAAGTTGAATTAGAAGTAAATTAACTAATCAACTCAATAGCCGCTATACACTTATGTTTAAAGCAAAAATTATATATATCATCTTAATATTATTTGCAATTAATTTTACCGGTTGCACAAACAAATCGCAAAAACATGGAGTAAGACTTGAAACCAAATTAATTAACCAAGTCAAAGAAGATTTTGCAAACGACAACTTAACAATTGAAAGCCTTACTCAAACTCTTGGTCCATATTCGACCATTTATCAAGTTGGTAATAATATTCATATTATTTACATGCAAATAAATAGAGCAATTCCTCCAATACAAAAAGACTTTATTAAATCATCAGAAATATATGAATTCATAAGCAATGACCAACAAATTATCGCAATAAATTTTTATGACCAATTAAATGAAATTGCACTTAACAAAAATCAAACAATTCATGAAGATAAAAACTTCAGTATTTTTAAACAAATATTTAGTAACGTAGGAAAAATTGCAGGAACAAGTCATGGCGAATAACAAAACAAACATCTTATTTATCGGCTGTGGCAATATGGGCTCAGCAATTTTAAAAGCTATACAAGATAATAATAACTTTAAAATCTTTGTTATTGATAGAAATTTTAAAAATAGCTCTAGTCAAACAACAACAGTTAAAACAATTAAAGATTTTAACGAAAAAATTGATATCCTAATACTAGGAATGAAACCTCAATCGCTAAACAATATAGATCCTGCAATCAAACCAAAGATTAGTTTAGAAACTTTAATTGTTTCACTTCTTGCTGGAACAAACACAAATGAAATCGAAGAAATCTTTGGAAGTGACAAAAAAGTTGTTAGGCTAATGCCCAATATTGCTGCACTTAAACAGACTAGCACTAGCAGCTGTTTTTTTAATGGAAACAATAATGAAAAAGATAAAAATTTAGCATTATCTATTTTTGAAAATTTTGGTATATGCGAAATATTATCTGATGAAGCAGATATGCATATATCCACTATCATTAACGGAGGCGCAATTGCATATTTCGCATTAATAATAAAATATATGAAAAAAGCAGCATTAAAAAATTCAGAATCGCTTACTTCAGAACAATTAAACAACCTAATTTACAATACATATCAAAACTTATTAGATCTAAATATTGATGAAGATGAAATAATAAAACTTATATGTAGTAAAAAAGGCACTACAGAAACAGTAATAAACTCGTTAAAACAACAAAACATAGAAGCAATTATAGAAAACGCAATTGATGCAGGTGTTTCTAGATCAATTGAATTAAGTAAAGGCAATAATTAATCTTTAGCTCTAAAAGCATCTAGAACAACAACATTTGCATCTTTGTCATCTTCTGCTTTTTTGGATTTTTTCGATGATTTTTGTTTCTTTGCAGTAGCTTTATCCTTAGCAGATGCTTCAGAAACTAAATCAGAGCTAGGCTTTACAGATACTGCATCATCTTTTTTACTATCAAGATACACAGCATCTTCGACAAGATTAAATTTTAAGCCAAACTTTACGCCTGGATCAGCAAATGAGGTTAAAGCCATAAATGGAACTACAATAGTCTCTTTTTTACCGTCAAAACTAAGAGTGACACTGAATTTATCTTCAGTAATGATTAGATTTTCAAATTGATGCTGAATAACAATTGTCATTTCATTAGGATATCTATCTTTTAAGGTTTTTGGAATTTTCACTCCTTCTGAATCGGTTAAAAAAGATAATAAAAAGTGATGCTCACCTTTTAAACCTACATTACAAACTTCTTGCAATGCTTCCTTGACCACAAAACGCATCGCTGAGTCAATTAATTTATCATATCTGATAAGATCTTCGTACATAAAGCTATTAGTATTAATTTCCTAAACCTCGATCATTATGTCTACAAATAAACATTTTTCAAGTGCCTAATTTTCATTTTATCATAAACATAAATTATATCAAACCTGATTCTAAAATTATCTAAGTGTTTTTTTGACACAAAAAACTTAGCATTATTGATTAACCTTGATGAATTCGAGGTTTTTAAAGCTTTATACAAATATCTATCTGAAACAACATATTTGACTTCAACAAAGATTATAACATCTTTTTTTTTGGCAATAATATCTGTTTCTCCAAAACTTGACCTAAATCTTAACTTTAAAATCTGATAAAATTTTAATCTTAGAAAAAAAGCAGCATAAAGTTCGGCGAAAAGGCCTTTATACTTTTTTGATAACATAAAAAAATGGTGGGTCTGGGTGGATTTGAACCACCGACCTCACGCTTATCAGGCGTGCGCTCTAACCAACTGAGCTACAAACCCCAAAGGGAGATCAGCTTATATTATGTAATAAATCTAATGTCAACAAACCAAGCTATTAACATTTAGGATTATTTATCATTAGTCGAATTTAACTTCATATACATCGAATAAAGTACCAAAAAATCAAGACCAGAAAACAAAACATTACCTTTTTGCCCCCAATTTCCATCAATTCTTTGTTGATTTGACTTCCATTCAAAATAAACAAGAGGTCTTTGATAAATCGGCAAAGGGTTAACTACTTCAGCTTTTTGATGATTTTTTACAATCATTGGAAAAAGTTTTAAGTTCTTATTATTGTAAGAGGATATGACCTCACTATTATCGAGCTCAATAGGAAAGGTATTTAAATAATACTCAATGTTAGCTTTCTTACTTAAATCACTTTCTCCAAAAACCTCAAGATAAAGAGCATCAAAAAAAGGATTTTTCTCTTTTTCTAACTTATTATAAAGCTTTTTGAAGTTATGATAATAAATTTGCTCATCAGTTATTTTGCTTAAACTATATAATCTTATCAAATTAAGCCAATTAGAAGAATGAGAGGGAATAGTAAAATTTAAAAACTGAAATCTAACAAATTTATTCCACTTTATATATCCTTTGTCCTTAAGTTGATTTACTTTTGCTTTAAATATTTTGTGACTATCAGTTGAAGATGCAAGCTTTGCAGCAGTTTCAAAAATAACCAAAGCATCTAATTCCCGGCTTAAATGACGAGCATTTAAATTACTTACCTCAATTTCTTTTCCCTCATTATCAATTAAAGCTAAATCATTTTTTAAATAATATGAAGCTATTGTTTCAATGTGATTGACAATAAGAGCTTTGGTCTCTTCATTAGTTGAAGCATTATAAGCAAAATAATAACCAAACATTAGCAAACTATAGCTATTACTATGAATTTCATCGGGATAAATATCTAGCCCTTTTTCATCATCGTTTAATATCACTGATCTGGGCAAAAAACCATCATAACCGTTTAGATGATCTGTTTGAATTATATCATCAACTGTTTTTGATAACTCGATTTGAAATCTGTCATCATCAAAAGCCAATGCCATATTTGCTAAATAAAAAAGATAAAAAACTGTTTCATCTATAACAGCTATCTGCTGATCATAATCTTTAAAATAATATCTTAAAACATTATTACTTGGCTTTAAAAAAAACTTATCTTCGAACCGGGTTTTAATTAAATTATATTTATCATCTAAACTATAACCACCAGCCTGCACCTGCCTTTCCTCAATTAACTCCTCAGATTTTGCGACTCTCAATATATCTTGTTTATCTTTAAAATTTAATTCATATTTGTTACTACAAGAAGAAACTAAAATTAGTAAAATAACAAAATTTATTAGACGCATTATCAATCACTGAATAATTGTTTTATAATTTGTAAAACTTAGTACACCATCGATACCAAGTTCAATTCCAAAACCAGAGTTCTTTCTACCTCCAAAAGGTAATTTGGGATCAGATTTAACTGTAGAGTTAATACCTATTATACCATGATCAAGATTCTTAGCAGCAAAATTTTTGATTTCTGGATTATTTGTCCAAATGGAAGCCCCTAAACCAAAACTAGATTCATTTGCTTCATTAATAACATCATCAATATTTGAAAAAGATCTGCAAACTGCAACAGGACCAAACACTTCTTCTTTTAAAAGGATATGATCGTGACTAAAATTACGTGCATCAATTACTAAAGGTGCAAAATAATTTTTACATTTTGTAATATCTGATCGGTTATAAACAATATTTTGTTTTGCAAGCCCAGCACTTTTAATTTGATGATCTAATCGTAACTTTATATCTAATCTGGCAATTGGACCAAAATTTACCTTTTTATCAATTGGATCACCAAATCTGATGAATTGTTCAGTTTTTTTAACAAATAGATTCATTGCTTCATCAAAAATATCAGCTTCAAAATATATCCTTTTTGGTGCTATACAAGTTTGACCAGAATTTAAGAATTTTGCAGAAACTAAATTTGTTATTGCCTTGTTAAGGTTTGCATCCTTACAAATTATAAAAGGATCAGAACCACCAAGTTCTAAAACTAAATTTTTAAAACTTTGACTTGCTAAATTGGCAACTTTTTGACCTGCAGATACAGAACCAGTTAATGAGACTCCTTTAATAATTTCATTAACTATCAATTTTTCAGTTACAACATCTTCAGTAATAACGATATCGAAAAACTTTATTATTCCTGATTCAAAAAACTTAAGTAAAAAATTTGCTATTCTAAAACAATTATAAGCTGGTTTTATCAAACATACATTTCCAGATATTATTGCAGGGATTAGAAATCTTATAATCTGCCATAGAGGAAAATTCCAAGGCATGATTCCGAGTACAACTCCAATTGGCTCATGGAAAAACTGAGGTTGTTTTAATCTTAATTGGATATTTTCAATATTTTCAATATAAAATTTACAACAATCAATCGACTTTTCTATCTCAACAAAAGATTGCATAATTGGCTTACCCATATCAGTTGATATCAACTTGGCAATTTCCGTTTTATTATCTTCTAAAAACTCAGAAAACTTTGCAATTAAATTAGATCTATCATTAATACTAAAATTGCGCCAAACATTAAATACTTTGTTCAAATCATTGGCCTTGAATAAAGCTTGATCAATTGTTTCAAAATCAAACTGCGCCTCTAAAATATTATTATATGGGTTTAAGACTTGAAAACTAATGGAGGACATAAAAAAAGCAAAGATTTGAAAATTACATAAATAATTAATAATTGATTTTTTAAATCAAAAACAGTAATTATCAAAAAAAATTACTTTGAAAAATGTTTAAAATTATATCAATATCTCTTCTTAGCTTAATTATCTCTTGTTCTGAAAAACAAGAACAACCTAAATCTCAATTAGACAATTTACCAAACTGGGTTTTAAACCCTCATATTGAAGGCACAATTTCAGCTGTTGGGATTGCGCCGAGAAGTAATGGTGGACTTCAATTCCAAATCCCTAAAGCTGAAGCTGATGCTAGAGCGAATATTGCTGCACAAATAGAGACTGTTGTTTCTAGGCTTACTAAAGATGCTTTAAGAGAAGCAAAAATTGGTGAATTAAATGAAGTCGAGAATGTTTTTTCTCAAGCTACAAAAAACTTAGTAAAAGAAGTTCCTTTAGCTGGCGCAAGAAGAGTTAATATGTTTAAAGATCCTGCAGACGGAACATTATATATTCATATGTCTATCGACAATCAAATGATAGCTGATCATCTTAACAAGAACCAACAAATCATTGATTCAACTGTAGCCTCTGCGAACTTATCAAGAAAAAACATCCAACAAGCTCAAGATGCTGTTAAAGATTTATTTGTAGATCTTAATAACGAACTCAAAGCTGAATAAAATGAAAGCCCTTCTTATTTCATTAGCTTTAATATTATCATCTTGTTCAAAAGATAGAATAATTGAAAAACATTCAGGTGGTAACATTCTTGATCAAAAAGTAGGAACTGTTGACGATATGTTTGATGAATTAAAATGAAATATTATCTAATAATTTTATTAACATTATTAGTTTCTTGTATGCCAAATGGTACCTTAATTGTTTCTAATGAAGATTACCAATATACGACTCATAGTTTTAACAATGAGTCAAAAAAAATCATTGAGAACTTAATGCTCAGCAACACAAAACAAAATTAGATATACTAAATAAAAGATTTTTAGTATTGATTCATTTTGCTAAAACTTTCATGACTTTGCTAATTTGACATCATGAACTCTAACATAATCAATTTTATCTGATAGGTATTTAGTTAAAACATCGGTCAAATAATCTTTACTTCCATTCAAATTAACAAACTCATTTTTAAAAAAATGATATTTGTCAAAATCAGCTAGAAATGATTTTCTTGAATGACCAACATAAAGCTCACAGCCTAATGATTTCAACTCTTCTATACGTTCTAAAACTTCAAATGACTGTTTTGAGGATTTTCCAAAACCAATTCCAACATCTAAAATAATTTTATTTCGATCAACTCCTTTGGAAGTAAATTTCTCTAGTTTTAATTCATACCAATCGTTTAAATATTTTATTATATCAACTCGCGGATCAACTAACTTAGTTTTATCAGCTGGTATGCCTAAATTATGATTCAAAACTAACTTACAACCAGATTCAGAAGCTAATTGAATAATTTCTTCATTCTGAGCTGCTGAAACATCATTAATATAGTCGATACCAAGATCGAGTCCTTTAGCAATATTTTCAGGGTGATACGAATCTAAGCTAACTTCAACATTATTTGTTCGAGCATAATCAATAACATATGACAATATTGACTCTAGCCGTTGCCACTCCTGTTGATAGGACAGGACTTGTGCACCAGGCCTTGTTGACTCGGCACCAACATCAATAATATCAGCTCCTTGATCAACTAAATTTTTGACCTGTCTCAGGGCCGATTCTCTATCATTAAATTTTCCACCATCAGAAAAGGAATCTGGGGTAATATTTAAAATACCAATTATTTTCATTATGCGACCTCCTCTTGATCAAGAGCTTGGCAATTAGCTTGTACTAAATTTCTTGCAATAATATCAGATATTTTTTGATTAAAAAACAAACCTTCTCTAGGATAAACCCAATCTGGTTTGAGATCATTTACTGGAAGCAAGGCAAAATCTCGCTCAAGCAAAAATTTATGTGGTATTGTTAAATCTTCACTTACAATATTCAAATCCCCAAAAAGTAAAATATCTATATCAATTTCTCGGGGCGACCAAAACCCTCTATTTATTCGCCCTATTTCCTGCTCAATCAACTTTATTTGAGTTAAAACTTGTTTTGGTGATAACTCACAATCACCCATAACTGCCATATTATAAAAACTCATATTCCAATCTTGTGGGGCTCCATCAGGAAGCAATGCTTCAGATTCATATATTGAAGATAGTTCAATATTCGATATTATTTGTTTTGATTGCAATAATCTTATGGCCTGATTCAAGAAAAATTTTTTATCACCAACATTACTGCCTAGACCTAATATAATTTTCATATGTTAAATTTAAGGTAATATTTATTTATATTTGCGAATATAAAACAGTTAATCTATATTAAATATTTTAAAATATACAGATCTTATACAATGTCTAGCAACTCATTTGGTGATTTTTTCAAATATACAAGCTGGGGCGAAAGTCATGGACCAGCTATTGGCTGCGTTATTGATGGCGTTCCACCATTAATTCCATTAGATACAACGGATATCCAACCCTTTCTTGATCAAAGGAAACCTGGTCAATCACGCTTTACCACTCAAAGATCTGAAGCAGATAAAGTTGAAATTTTATCAGGTGTATTTGAAGGTAAAACAACAGGAACTCCAATAAGCTTAATTATCTATAATCAAGATCAAAGATCAAAGGACTATGGAGATATTGCCAATAAATTTAGACCTGGTCATGCAGATATAACATATTTTTATAAGTATGGTATTAGAGATTATAGAGGTGGTGGTAGATCATCAGCTCGAGAAACAGCTATGCGAGTTGCTGCTGGTGCTGTTGCAAGAAAAATTTTAGGCAGTAAAATTTCAATTAATGCAGCTGTTACAAAAATTGGTGAGATTGATTGCTCCAAAACAAAATGGGATTTTAAAGACATTAAAAATAATCCATTTTTCGCAGCTGACCCAGCAAAAGAATCAGAACTCGCAAATTATGTGGATAAGATAAGGAAAGATGGTCTATCAATAGGGGCTGAAATCGAAATAAGAGCAAGTGGAGTACCTATTGGACTAGGAGATCCTATATATGACAAAATTGATAGCAAAATTGCGAGCGCAATGATGAGTATAAATGCAGTAAAGTCAGTTGAAATTGGCGCAGGTCAAAATGTAAGTGAATTTGATGGAGCCTTCAATGCTGATGAAATCTCGGTTGACGAAAATCATAATATTCAATTTTCATCAAATAACTCAGGTGGAATTCTTGGAGGTATTTCATCAGGGCAGGATATATTAGCCAAAATTCATATAAAACCTACAAGTTCTATTTTAACTCCTAGAAAAACTATAACAAAAAATAAAGAAAATACGACCATAATTACCAAAGGAAGACACGACCCATGTGTTGGTATCAGAGCTGTGCCGGTTGCCGAAGCCATGATGGCATGCTGTATTTTAGATTCTTTGTTAAAACAAAAAGCATTAAGGGGTTAATAATGAAATCAATTTATCTTATAATTATTACATTATTATTTGTTAACTGCTCACAAAATCAAACTATTGAACTTCCAAAGTGGTATATTAACCCGCCTCAAAATGATTCAATAAAATTATATGGCGTTGGTTATGGTATGAACATTCAAAATGCTGAACAAAATGCATTAGATAATTTAGCTCAGAAAATTGTTGTAAATATTTCATCTTCAATGGAAACATTAAGGCAAGAGAGTAGCTATAATAATCAATCAAATTACAGTGAATCATCTCTTCAATCGGTAAAAAGTAAGGTAAAAAAAATATCCTTTATGAATTTTACTAATGAGAAATCTGTACAAGTTGCAAATCAAATCTACACTCTAGTAAGTATTGATAGGTCAAACTTGATCAAGCAGTATGATGATAAAATTAGTCAAACAGTAAAACAAATTGATCAAATTATAGCATTACAAAAATACCAAGTTGCTATTGAAAAAAAAGCTGGATATTTAAAAATTGAAAAATTAATTGCAAAAGCTGAAGATAATTTAATTATATTAGATTCAATTTCTATAAATAAGACAAAAATCACTCAATATAAAAACAAATTTAATCAGTTAAGTTTAGATCACGCAAATATAGATAATAACTTATCAATTTATGTCGAGCATGATCAAAATAGTCAATTAATTGCAGATGTTATTACTTCAGAATTTGCCAAAAACAATATTAAAATAAACACCGAAAAAACTAATAGCTCTGATGAAGTACTAATAAAAATATCATCAACGGAAACCAAACAATTTCTTTATGGATCATATTTAATAAAAAGTGAGATTAACTTAGCTTTTCGTACAAACAAAAATCAGATCATAAAAAATAGCCTTATGCGCCTTAGCGGCTCTTCATCAATAAGCTATGAAGAAGCCAAAATAAACTTGTCAAAAAAACTGGCAAAAAAGATAAATGATAGTAACAATATTTTTAACCAATTAGGTTTTAACTAAAAATATGACCATGATTTCAATTGTAAAAAAACTTAGTATTATACTTTTAGCATTCACAATTTTTGGATGCTCAACAAAAATTAAAGATTTTGAATTATATCATAAAACAATGATTCCAAAATCTGATCATGTTTCTAGTGAAGATATAAGGAAAGGTAATGCTAAAATAGTCATTCTTGATTTAGATAATAATAATATCATTGAAGCTGAAAATGCATCAATTGGTAAAACATCTTCTGCTAAGATTGAAAATGTTCTTGCTGAATCAAAATTAATTGAAATTGCCGAAAGAAATAACATAGAAAAACTAACAGAAGAGATTTCTCTTTCTGAAATCAACACTGATCATATTTATTCTGGACCTGAAGTTGCTGATTATGTTTTAACAGGAAAGATAGTATCTGCTGGATTAGAACATAAATTTCAATCAAGCTCATCTTATTATGATAGCTCTTCAGGAACATATGTAAGAATTCCTGCAAAAAATAAGTATGAAGCATCAGTAACTGGTAATTTTAAAATCATTCAACTACCATCACTAAAAGTTATTGAAGTAATTGAATTTAGTGGCGCAGAATATCGTTCTGAAGATGCTATTGAGAATAGAAGCCTTTTTTCATCAAAAATTGACCCTTCTAATATCAAAAGTGAAGATAATGAACTTTTAAGAAAAGCTGCTATTGATGCGATAGAAGATCATTCTCACACCATAAAAAACATCTTCGCTAATTTCAAACGTGGTTACATTTTAGAAAAACGTAATAACGGTAAGAAAAATATATTTTTAGTAAGCCTTGGTAAAGTCGACAATATTAAACCTGGATCAAAACTTGATCTTTACACCATTGAAGAATACATAGATCCTTTTGATGAAACGTCTTCACTTGAGGAAATGAAAATTGGCGAAGTTGTTGTTACTGACAAGATTCTTGAAGATAAGGCATGGGTTATTATAAAAGACAAAAAAGCTGAAGCTAGAATTCAAATAGGAGATTTTGTTAAAATGAATTTTAAAAAATCTTTTGCCAAAACCTTAGATAGTTTTTCAGATAAAACCAAAGCCTTCATGCATTAATTTTTAATGACACTGACTATTATTTTTATCAAATAAAATTGTATTCTTTGACTTTGTTTGTCCAATATAAAAAGCAATAATTTCTGTGTTTTTTATCTTAGAAGGATTGCGACCTCTGTGCCATTGATTTACCAACTCATAAACAACATCCCCTTTGCGAAACAAGTGTTTTTCACCATTAGTTTTCTCTACTTCAACTTCACCAGATAATACGAACCCAATGGTTGGAAAAGGATGACAATGATAAGGTAATTTAGCATTTGGTGCTAAAAATATTTTTATTGCTGTTATTTCCTCATTTTTATCTGGATAACTGAATTTTGAGCCATCCCAACTTTGAGATGATTGCTTTAATTTCGTTATCATTATTGGCGGATTTTTGCTGCACGAAACTAACAAAGCAAATGCCAAAATAATTACCTTATATTTAAACATTAATTAGCAGGAATCATGATCGAAAGTGCTCTTGAACGAAATTCTCGTCGATAAATTATTAATATCACAGCAGAAGTTAATAACATAAAAATAATAGGGCTTAAAAACCATGATAAAGTTACCAAACCTAAATAATAAGCTCTTATACCCATACTAAAATGCCTTGCTGCATTCGATAGAATCTTCGCATTTCTTTCAGCGTATTGTTTTGAAGACTTTTTATTTTTAGAACTTAACGGCGTTGATAAAACAATCGCTAAAGCATAATTATATTGTCTAATTGACCAAGTATACTTAAAAAAAGCATAAATAAAGATTATTAATAACACTGACGTTTTAACCTCCCAAAAATTATTACTCATAAAGGCAAAAGGAATATTTTCCAAAATTGCAATTGCCTGATCAGATAATGAAAATAACGGCAATAAGAAAGCAATTATTAAGATTGATGTAGAAGCAAAAAAAGCACCCGTTCTTACAAAACAAGCGATAGCGTTTATATCAACAACTTTATCTTCGCGAGCAATACAATCTTGCATCCATTGCAATCTATATTGATGCATTATTTGATAAATATTATTTTGCGACTTATTTGATTTATAATCAGCAAAAACACTATAACCAAACCATAAGATAATTAGCCAAAATAAAGCTAATAAATCATATATATATTCTGAAATCATTACTAACATTTCCTTAGTTTTGTTGATGAATTATGATCCTTTTTAATTGTTTCAAAAAACCAAAACTTTTGATCATTAAATTTAATATTTTCATCATATTCTCGAAAGCTTTCATTAAAAAACAAAGCTGTTTTAGAACGCATTGCTTGGTGAATATAATCTTCTCTATCTCCTATTATAATATTTATTTCTTTAAAAATCTCTTTAAAAAAATCCCATTTATGAAAATCTATCATGCTATCTGCTCCCATTATCCAAAAAAGATCATCATTGGTAAATTTTTTATTAAAATATCGAACTGTATTTATAGTTTTATAATTATTTAATTTTTGATCGATATCAGAAACTTCAATAAATCTATATTGATCAGTGAGTTCTTGGGCTAATTGAAATCTTTGCTTAAATGGTTTATAAATATTTGGATTTTTAAGAGGGTTTTGGGGAGTTACAACCCAAATTATCCTATTTAAATTATATTTTTTTCTTATTTGTAATGACAGGTTTAGATGACCAGAATGAGGTGGGTTAAACGACCCACCTAATAACCCTATTCTCATGAAACAATTTTAAGAATAAAACCCACTTATTATATTCCAGGAATAAAAGGAATATCTAAGCAAGAAGTTAAAATTGAACATGCAGCAATTGTTAATGTAGTTTTAATAGTCATAATAACCTCATTAATTGATTAAATTTTAAGCTATAATCTAGATAAAAATTTTGAAAAGAAAAATCTCTTAAATTATTATGATCTTCCAGCTTTCTTTCGTTCATGAGGACATAATAATTTCTTACGAAGTCTTAATGAATTTGGCGTAACTTCAAGAAGCTCATCATCATTAATATAAGACATTAACTGTTCTAAACTCATTTTTTTAGGTGGAGTTAATTTAATGCCATCATCTTTACCAGAAGCTCTAAAATTTGTTAGCTGCTTAGCTTTTAAAATATTAACTTCTAAATCATTTTCACGATTATGTTCACCAATTATCATACCTTCATAAACCTTATCACCAGATTCGATAAACATTATACCACGATCCTGAAGATTATTAATAGCATAAGTAACTGCATCACCTTGTCCATTAGATATTAATACACCTGCTTTACGACTTGGTAACTCACCTTTATAATCCTGATATTCATGGAATACTCTATTAAAGATACCGGTACCCCTTGTTAGGCCTAAAAACTCACCTTGAAAACCTATTAAACCTCTTGAAGCAATATGATAAATAATTCTAGTTCTTCCAGTACCCATCGGCTTCATATCAATCATTTGTCCTTTACGCATATTAAGCAAATCAACGATAGCGCCACTATGCTCATCATCAACATCAATAATAGCTTCTTCAACTGGTTCTGTGACATTACCTGATTCATCTTTTTGTAGAATAACTCTAGGCCTTGATACTGATAGCTCGAAACCTTCACGACGCATCGACTCAATCAGAACTCCTAATTGCAACTCTCCTCGTCCTGAAACTAAAAACGCATCCTTGTCACTTGATTCTTCTATCCTTATCGCAACATTTACCTCTGCCTCTTGCATCAATCTTTCTCTAATCATGGTTGAGGTCACTTTTGAACCTTCCAGACCAGCAAGTGGTGAATCATTTACCGCAATATTAATAGACATTGTTGGCGGATCTATTTCAAGAGCTTTAATTGGTTCAGATTCAGAAACATCACAAATTGTATCAGCAACATTAGTTTTAGCCATTCCTGCAATTGATATAATATCACCAGCCATAGCTTCTTCAACAGGGACTCTGGTAATTCCTGAAAATGATAAGAGTTTAGTTAACCTTGCTTTCTCCATCTCTTCACCTGACAGATTCAATGATTTAACATTTTGATTCATCTTAGCAACACCAGACTCAATTCTTCCAGTCAGCATTCGTCCCAAATAAGGGTCAGAATCTAACAATGTTGTCAGCATTTTAAATGGACCGTCATGATTAACATTAGGCTTAGGAAAATGTTCAATTATTTTTTCTAGCAAAGGATCAAGATTAACTTTTTCTTGATCTAAGTCTTCCACACACCAACCATTTTTTCCTGAAGCATATAAATATGGAAATTCTAATTGATCACTATCTGCATCAAGAGCAACAAATAAATCAAAGATTTCATCAAGAACTTCATCACATCTTGCATCAGGTTTATCAGCCTTATTAATAATAACCATAGGCTTAAGACCTAATTTTAAGGCTTTACCTAGTACAAATTTCGTTTGAGGCATTGGCCCTTCACTACTATCAACTAGTAATAATACACCATCAACCATAGATAAAATTCTCTCTACCTCACCGCCA
This sequence comes from Rickettsiales bacterium, assembly GCA_016778805.1. GTDB lineage: Bacteria > Pseudomonadota > Alphaproteobacteria > Rickettsiales > JABIRX01 > JADHOX01. Next base: position 5,618 of record JADHOX010000003.1, on the reverse strand, counting down.
AAATCAGCATGTCCAGGAGTATCAACAATATTAATTTTAACATCACCTCGAATAACCGCAGTGCATTTAGCAAGAATGGTAATTCCCCTTTCCTTCTCTAATTCATTACTATCCATTACTCTTTCCTGAAACTCTTGGTTCTCTCTAAAAGTTCCATTTTGTTTAAATATAGAGTCAATCAAAGTTGTTTTTCCATGATCTACGTGAGCAATAATTGCGATATTTCTTAATTCTTTGAACATTTTATTAATTTTGTATTGTTGAAGGCCCTTAAAAGCGCATTAATTATAAAGACTATCATTAAAATGCCAAGTGATTAATTTCTTAACAAAAAAGAATATTATGAACTTAGTAATTCTTGAACAAACTTATCATAATGCTTTGGCGGAACTATTTCTGATCTACCTTCAACCACACTGATAATATGCATTAATGTTTGTTCAAAATTATCATTGATAACTACATGATCATATTCATGATAATGCTGAATTTCTGACTTTGCTTTTAGCATTCTTGAAGCAATCACATCATCACTATCCATTGCTCTAGACTCAAGCCTTTTTCTTAGCGCTGCCATAGATGGAGGCAGAATGTATATCGAAAGTGATTTATAATCATCTTTACTTCTTATAGCATTGGCACCTTGCCAATCAATATCTAGAACAACATTAATATCTTTAACTAATTGTTGGGAAATATAATCCTTGGGCGTGCCGTAAGAATTTCCAAACACAGTAGCATATTCTAAAAACTCATTAGCTTTTACCATATATTCAAATTGCTGATTAGTTTTAAAAAAATAATCAACAGCTTCGGTCTCATTGGCTCTTTTTGGCCTAGTTGTAGCAGAAATTGACAAACGATATCGATCTGAACTTCTAACCAATGCCCTTGAAATTGTTGTCTTACCTGCACCTGAGGGAGATGAAATTATAATCAACCTTGCTGAACCCACTTAAACCACCTTTTGATAAGTTAATGACATAAAAATGATTTAGATATATAATCATTAAATTTTAAAAGAAAACCTTATGAATCATTATAAAAACATCATCATTACCGGAGCATCTTCTGGCATAGGCAAAGCTTTGGCAATCGAATATTCACAAAATTGTCACAATCTTTTATTAATTGGCAGAAATATCAACAATCTAAAAATTACAAAACAACAATGTCACAAAAACTGTAATATAATTCTTGCAAAAGCTGATGTTAAAAACTTTCAAGATACCAATAAATATATAAATAGTTTTGATAATAACTTTCCCGTTGACTTAATTATTGCTAATGCCGGTATATCTGCTGGAACTGGAACCAAAGGAGAAAACCTAGCACAATTAAAAGAAATTTACGACATTAACATTTATGGCGTTATAAATTGCATCTACCCTTTAATTGATAAGATGCGTCAAAGAGAGACTGGACATATAGCGATAATGAGCTCAATGTCAGCTTTTACGCCAATTCCATCAGCTCCAGCATACTCATCTTCTAAACAATGCGTTAGCTTTCTTGGTCTTGCTCTTAGAGAAGATTTAAAGAAATCAAAAGTTAAATTATCAGTTATATATCCTGGATTTATCAAAACTCCAATGACTGATGCAAATAAGTTTAAAATGCCTTTATTAATGGATGTAGAAAAAGCTGCAAAAAAAATTATTAAGGATTTAAGTAAAAACAAAACCAAAATAATTTTCCCAAAAAGAATTTACTATATAACAAGAATTTTTAACCTTTTCCCAAGCATTATTAAGCAGATAATTTACGACAAGACTCCTGCAAAAGACAATTTATCTGAAGAAATTTAGGCAAAAAAAAAGCGGCTATAAAATAGCCGCTAGGGAAAGAACTTTTAGAAGGTATGAATATTATACATCATCTCTTCGAGAATTGGAAGCGTTTTCTTGCTTTTTTTCTACCATATTTTTTTCTTTCAACAATTCTGTCATCACGAGTAAGAAAACCATTAGCTCTAAGAACTGAATGATAAGCTTCTGGATTATGAACAGAAAGCGCTTTACTTATACCATGTACTAAAGCATCAGCTTGAGAAGAAACCCCACCACCAGAAACAGTGCAAAGAACGTCATATTTTTTTAAAGTATCAGTTGCTTTAAATGGCTGATTAATCACAACTCTATATTTCTCAAAAGGAAAATATTTTTTTATCTCTTGTCCATTAACAACAAATTTACCCTTACCTTTTTTTATCCAAACTCTTGCAATAGATGTTTTTCTTTTACCAGTTCCGTAAGAACGACCAAGTGAATCTACATTAGCAGTTTTCAACTTTGAAACTACTTCTTCTGATTGCTGAACTTTTGTTTCAATTTCAAGATTTAAATCCATAATTTTATCCTAAATATGATTTTTTCTATTTAAAGAGGCAACATCAAGCTTGGTAGGCTTTTGTCCTTCATGAGGGTGATTTTCACCAGCATAAACATATAAGTTACCTAGTCTCTTTCTACCTAGAGGAGTGTTACCAAGCATTCTTTTTACTGCTTTACGGAGTATATCCTCAGGTTTCTTATCTAATAATTTTTTTGGAGTAATTTCTTTAATACCACCAATATAACCAGTATGCCAATAGTATTTTTCATCAGTAAGTTTTTTTCCGGTAAACTTTACTTTTTCTGCGTTTATTACAATTATGTTATCTCCACAATCAAGAAATGGAGTATATGTAGGCTTGTGTTTTCCAATTAATCTTAACGCAATTCTAGAAGCTAATCTGCCAACAACTAAATCTTTAGCATCAATAAGAATCCATTCTTTCTTGATGTCATGATGTGATAAATTAAATGTTTTCATTTTCATATTTTTAAAGGAAAGAAAGTTTTTAACTATTAATCAATCAAATTGCAAGTGATAAATCTACATAGGTAAAAAAATTAATAATTTATTTAAAATTTTAACAAAAAAATAAATTAAATTTACATTTTTAAAACAAATTATATGTTGCAATACATAGAATTAAAAACTGAACCAAAATGAAAAAATTTATTTCAATATTATTGTTATCTTTATTTACTCTTTCCTGCTCAAATTCTAACGAAGATCTAAAAAGCCCATGTGTTTCATCCGAAGAAGGACCTTGTGGAGTTAAGAAAAAAGTAAACGTTTGGATGTCTTAATAGATAATCTATTTTATTTTATATATATTTTTATTGATTAGTTGATTCATCACAACTATAACCTCTCATCATATATCAACCTAAAAATAAAAATAATATGTCTGATAACAAAGCTCAACTTCATCTTAAAAAATTAACAGACAAAGACGCATTAGATTTTCACGAACAAGGAAAACCTGGTAAAATATCGATTACACCTTCAAAACCATTAACAACCCAAAGAGATTTATCCTTAGCATACTCTCCAGGAGTTGCTATACCTTGCTTAAGAATTAAAGAAAACCCAAGTGATGCATATAGATACACCTCAAAAGGAAATCTAGTTGCAGTCGTTAGTAATGGAACAGCGGTTTTAGGACTTGGTAACCTTGGAGCACTTGCATCAAAGCCAGTTATGGAAGGAAAATCAGTACTTTTCAAAAGATTTGCTGATATTGACTCTGTTGATATCGAAGTTGATACGGAAGATTGTGAGGAATTTATTAACTCTGTCAAAATCCTAGCTCCATCATGGGGCGGTATTAATTTAGAAGATATCAAAGCTCCTGAGTGCTTCATAATTGAAAAGAAATTAAAAGAATTACTCGACATTCCAGTTTTTCATGACGACCAACATGGAACAGCAGTAATTACAGCAGCAGGTATTATCAATGCAGCACATTTAACAAATAGAAAAATAGAAGATTTAGTAATTGTAGTTAATGGTGCTGGATCAGCTGGAATTGCATGTCTTGAGCTAATTAAATCTATGGGCGTTCCAGATCAAAACTGCTATTTATGTGACACAAGAGGCGTTATCTACAAAGGTAGAAAAGAAGGTATGAATGAATGGAAAGAAAAACACGCAAATGACACCGGCAAAAGAACTCTTCAAGAAGCATTAGAAGGTGCAGATATTTTTCTTGGTTTATCTGTTAAAGGTGCAGTAACCAAAGATATGGTTAGATCTATGGCAGATAAACCAATAATTTTTGCAATGGCAAATCCTGACCCTGAAATACTACCTGAAGAAGCAAGAGAAGCATGTCCTGATGCAATAATTGCAACTGGAAGATCCGATTATCAAAATCAAATTAACAATGTAATGGGCTTCCCATACATTTTTAGAGGAGCACTAGATGTTCAAGCTAAATGTATTAACGAGGAAATGAAAATTGCAGCAGCTCAAGCACTAGCTGAACTTGCAAGAGAACCTGTACCAAAAGAAGTATCTAATGCTTATTCTGGCAGAAAAATGAAATATGGCCCAGATTATATTATTCCAGTACCATTTGATCCTAGATTAATTCATACGATTCCTGTCAAAGTTGCAGAAGCTGCAATGAAAACTGGTGTTGCAAGAAAGAATATCAGCAATTTAAACGAATATAAAAACAAATTAGCTAGCCAATTAAATCCTGCAGCAAATAATTTAAATCTAATTTATGGCAAAATTAGAAACAAACCAACTAACGTTATTTTTGCTGAGGGTGAAAACCTTCAAGTTTTAGGAGCAGCTAAAGAATGGCAAGACTCATGCTACGGAAAATCAATCATTCTAACCAGAACTGACAGACAATCTGAGCTAGAAAGCAGCCTAAGTGATTACAACATTAGCAAAGATGCTATTGAAATCATTAACATCTCTGATTCTAAATATAATGAAAAATTTGCTGAATCATTATATAAAAAACTTCAAAGAAAAGGTTACTTATACAGAGATTGCGAAAGAATGGTAAGAGATGATAGGAATATCTTTGCTTCATGCGCTATTGAACATGGACTTGGTGATATCGCAATTACTGGAGCAACAAGAAACTACAAAAATATTCTTGATGATGTAGAAAAAGTGATAAAAGTTGAAGATAACAAAAGATTATTTGGCTACTCAATGATATGTAATAAAGACAGGTCTGTTTTTATTGCTGATACAGCTATAACAGAGCTATCATCATCAGAAGAAATGGCTGATGTCGCAATCCAATTATCAGAAGTTGTTAAAAACCTTGGACATACTCCAAGAGTGGCTTTTGTATCTTTTTCTAACTTCGGTAACCAAATTAGGCATGAATCAAAAAGAATCAAAGAAGCTAAGGAGATACTAGATCATAAAAAAGTAGATTTCGAATATGATGGTGAAATGTCTCCTGATATCGCTCTTAATGAAAGACTACTTAACCTTTACCCATTTGCAAACTTAACAAAACCAGCAAATATACTAATTATGCCAGGACTTCATTCCGCAATAATATCATCAAAATTATATGCTTCTCTTGGCGAGGGAACTGTTATTGGACCAGTTCTTGATGGATTAGAAAAAACTGTTCAAATTATTCCTCTTGGATCAAGTACAAGCGAGATAATAAATATTGCGGCTATTGCAGCAAGTTTACACTCTAAAAAATAATTATGGTTAAAAGCTCTAAGATTTTAATTTGTATTAATAACCCAGTTTCTGCTGAAAATGCTATTGAATATGCATGTTTAATGGCAAACAAATAC
>JADHOX010000027.1 GCA_016778805.1 Rickettsiales bacterium | reverse complement strand
TCATTACGTAAGTTTTTGGGGCCATCCCAAGTAAAGACTTGGCCATTTCTTCCTGATCTTGTTGGTAATACACAATCAAACATATCAATGCCTTGTCTAACTGCTGCTATTAAATCTATTGGTTTGCCCACACCCATTAGATATCTTGGTTTTGATTTAGGTAACATAGGCTCTGTATATTCAAGGGTTTCAACCATTAAATTATGACCCTCGCCAACAGCAAGTCCACCAATTGCATAGCCGTCAAAGCCGATATTAATTAGTTCTTTTGCTGATTGTTTACGTAAATCAGGGAATGTGCTTCCTTGAACAATTGCAAATAAAGCATGACCTGGACGTTCAATATAGGCTTTTTTTGAGCGTTCTGCCCATCTAAGAGACATCTCCATTGATTTTTTAGCTTTGGCCTTTGTAATTGGAAATTCAGGGCAATCATCAAAAATCATTGTGATATCTGATCCAAGTAAATGTTGAATTTCCATCGATCGCTCAGATGTTAACATATGTGTTGATCCATCTATGTGGGATTTGAATTTGACTCCTTCCTCAGTAATTTTACGAAGTCCCGATAGTGACATAACCTGAAAACCACCTGAATCAGTTAAAATTGGTTTGTGCCAATTCATAAATTTATGCAAGCCACCAAGTTTTGCAACTCTTTCAGCTGTTGGTCTTAGCATTAAATGATAAGTGTTACCTAAAATTATCTCAGAACCAGTATCTAAAATTTGTTCAGGTAACATTCCTTTGACTGATGCACAAGTGCCAACAGGCATAAATGCTGGAGTGTTTATCTCACCATGAGCAGTTGTAATCTTACCAAGTCGAGCACGATTAGATGTTTTTAAAAGCTCAAATCCAAAATTAACCATTTAAACAGAATTGTAAGTTGGGCTAAATATGAGTTTTGATATATTTTGAAATATCGTCATATTTGTTGCTTATAACTTCATAACGCTCTTTTTTACCATAGATACGTTCTAACTGAACAGGGTCCTGAAATTTAATTTTGGCACTTTTGCAAGCATCGCCAAATTTAGCAGGATGAGCGGTTGCTAGGCTCACAATAGGGTTTGAGCATGATTTGATATATTGGTTACTCGCATAAATAGCAATTGCAGTATGAGGATCAACAGCATAATTGTTGTTTTCCCAAATCTCACTCATTGTTGCTAATGTGTTTTTATCTGTAACTTTACAACTTGAAAAATGTGTTTTGATTCTGTTTAGAACATCATCATGCACAGAAATCTTTTTAGTTTCTTTAAATTGTGTCATTAAATTATAAATAGTTTCAGCATCTCGATCATGTGTGTCAAATAATAATCTTTCAAAATTGCTTGCAACCTGAATATTCATGCTTGGACTAATTGTCTCTTGTAATTCATCTCGATGATATTTATTTTCAGTCATAAATCTATGTAAAATATCATTGTTATTGGTCGCGATTATTAGTTGATCAATTGGCAAGCCCATTTTTTTAGCCAAATAACCAGCAAAAATGTCACCAAAATTTCCTGTTGGGACAGAAAATGAAATTTTGCGATATGGTGAACCAAGTTTTGTGCCCGCATAAAAATAATATACTATTTGAGCTAATATTCTCGCGCAATTAATAGAGTTTACTGCAATTAAATGTGTCTTATTAGGCAAGAACTCTTTATTTAAAAATAGAGTTTTTACAGCTTCCTGACAATCGTCAAATGTTCCTTCGACAGCTAGGTTAAAGATATTTTCACCCTCAAAGGTAGTCATTTGCTTTCTTTGGACTTCGGAAATTTGATTATGTGGGTGTAAGATAAATATTTTTGCGTTTTCACAAGGAGAGCAGCCTGCTATTGCTGCAGAACCAGTATCACCTGAAGTTGCTCCAATAATAACAGCTTTTTCACCTCGTTTAGTTAAAACTAAATCTAGCATTCTTCCAAATAATTGAAGTGCAAAATCTTTAAAAGCTAGAGTAGGGCCGTGAAATAATTCTAATACAAAATGGTTAGAGTCAATTTGACGAAGAGGTGCAATTGATTTATCTGTAAAGTTACTATTATTATATGTATCATCAATAATCTTTTTTAATTCATCAGATGATATTTCAGTTCCAGTAAATCTTGATATAATCTTATGAGCAAGATCAGGAAAGGTTAGTTTTGACATGTGAGCAATATCAATTGCATCAAAGATTGGATATGAAACAGGAACATATAAACCGCCATCACTGGCAAGACCTGATAACATTGCATCGCAAAAACTTAGTGTTTTTGCTTTACCTCTTGTACTTACGAATTTCATAGAAAACTTTAAAATTTTAAGCCAATAATTATATTAGTTCATTCAAAACAACAACTATAAAGATAGATATTTTTGCAATTTTAACGATTTCTCTAAGGTTTTTTAATGAAAGTAATTATAAGAATGTTTTGTTAATACCTTATTTTGTAAGCAATTACGGCTTTTTGAAACTCGTAGCTATTGTTAACTCTAAGTTTAACTCTAAGGTTTTTATTTGAGTTATATCTACTGGTAAACATACCAACAAAATCCAATATCTTTTCATTTTGAATTTTTTCGTCATTAAAGCTAATCAAACGACCTGTTTTGTCCTTGTAAAAATTATTTGCGTTTGATTCTATCATGCCAAAGCTATATTTACTTTTGTTATAGTTCAGTTGGTCGGCATTATAAAGTATATTATAACGAAAGTTGATTTTGTCTTTTTGCGCATTGTCATCTATTCCAGCTATCAAGTTACCAGCATTCAGGATTTTAAAGAGAAAGATTATAATCGATAGTTTAAGAATAAATTTTAGCTTCATATAGGTGATAATAGTAAAGGTTAATTTTTTATATTATTTATATTATAGCATAAATTTCCTGCCCAGTCAAAAACTAAATGTAATAAAATCATACTAAGGTATCGTTTTATTGATACGGCTTTGTTAGTTTCCTCATTTTGTAAAAAAGCTCAGATTTTTTAATAAAATTTAACGTTTATAGAGAATTAAATGTTGACTTATACCATAAAATTAATATAAAATACCAAATATATCCATATAAACCCATTTTAGACCATAAGCTTATGCTTTTGTTTCTTTCAACATTTATAAATAAAATTGATAAGAAGGGTCGGGTTTCAGTGCCAGCTCAATTTAGAGCGGTACTAAGGGTAGAGGAGTTTCAGGGGATTATTGCTTACCCTTCGTTTATCAATCCGTGCATAGAGGCTGCAGGAATGAAACGAATGGAAAAAATCACTGAGATAATTGAAGATTTAGATCCGTTTTCTGAGGAGAAAGACGCTTTTGCAACTGCCATTTTAGGAGAAAGTCATCAGCTTTCTTTTGATGGTGAAGGTCGAATTATTTTACCTGAAATATTAATGAAGAATTGTTCTTTAGAGGATAGAGCGCTTTTCATTGGTAAAGGTAAAAATTTTGAAATTTGGAATCCTGAAAAATTTGAAGCTTATTCAAAGCAGGCCAAAGAATTTGCATTAAAGCAAAGGAATAAATTAACTTTAAAAAGGGAGGAATGATTGTGAATAATATTGTTAATTTTAATGATTTAAAAACTAGATATGAATTAAAAAATAATAAAGGAAATGGATGTGCTGCTAAAAATCCAAATAAAAGAATCTGTAGGATTATTTATAAGGATATAACTATTAATTTTTGGCACAATAATCATGCATATTCCTGTAATGTTGAACGAGGTAATTAGATTTTTATCTCCGGTTCAAAACTACATTTATATCGATGCTACTTTCGGAGCAGGTGGATATAGTAAGGAAATATTAGCATCTAAAAGCAGTGTTTATGCCTTCGATGTTGACCCTACTGTTGAAAAATTTGCTTCTAAGTTAGAAAAGGAATTTGGTGATCGGTTCAAATTTATTAATAGTAACTATTCTAATATTAAGGAAGAGTTAAATAAAATTGATCCGAAGCTAAAAGTTGATGGAATTGTTTATGATTTAGGCGTTTCATCAATGCAATTGGATCAGAGAGAGAGAGGGTTTTCTTTTAATAAAGATGCTAAACTTGATATGCGCATGGGAATTCATGGGCAGTCAGCTTATGATGTTGTTAATAATTGTCATGAAGCAGAGTTAGCAGATATTATTTATCACTATGGTGATGAGAAGAAAGCAAGAAGAATTGCAAAGAATATTGTTGATTACAGAGCTAAAAAGAAGATTGAAACTACAAGTGAGTTAAGGTCATTAGTGCTGAAATCAGTAAAGTTTGATAAATTCGATAAAATTGATCCTGCAACTAAAACATTTCAAGCAATTCGAATCTTTGTTAATGATGAGTTAGGTAATTTAGAAAAATCATTGGCTCAAATTTCTAGTATAATTAAACCTGGTGGCCTGATTGTAATAGTTACTTTTCATTCAATTGAAGACCGAATTGTTAAACAATTTTTTAAAGAAAAATCTGGTGCTGCATCTAATTCAAGATATGCGCCACAAACAAATATCGATGAAGAAGTAACTGAGTATAAGATCATAACTAAAAAGCCGATTTCACCAAGTGAAATTGAGATTCATAATAATCCTAGAGCAAGATCGGCTAAGTTAAGAGTTTATGAGAGGTTGCAATGAAAATTAGATTTATCATAACATTTGCCATGATTTTTCAGTTCGTTTTAATTGTAATATTTGGCTCAGTTTTATTTCAATATAATATGAAAATAAGACAAATTGATAAAGAGTTAGAATATATTGATCAAATTTTGGTTACTGATAATTCAAAGTTGAAAATATTTAAAGCAAAATATGCATGGTTATCAAGTCCAGAAATGATAATGAATTTAAGTAAAAAATATCTAGCAGCTAATGGTAGTTTTGATATTGGTTTAGATGCAAGTAGAACCTACAATTTTGCAGCATTTAGTTTAAAAGTTAAACCAAGATTACTTACTAGCGTAAATTCAAAATTAGTAGAATAATTAAGTTTTTATATTAAATCACTAAAACAATTTATTTTAACAATTTTTGGTGAATCTGGCATCATGCGACTTGTTTGTTTATAAGTCTCTCCATATAAAATTGCTGTGCAATCGCAATTTAAAGCGCAGTTAACGTCAACCTCACTGTCACCAATAAACCAAACATTCTCATCTAGATTTAATTTATGTCCTTTTATTGCAAATTCAACAGGGGTTTTATTAGGTTTGTCAAACTCTGTATCTAAAGACCCGACAATGTTTTGAAAATAATGCGAGAAATTTAACTTTTGTACTTCATACCTTAGAGATTTTCCAAGTTTGTTACTAACAATAAATAATGGGATGTTTTTTTCATTTGCATGTTTAATAAACTCTTCTGCATATGGATTTAGTTCAAGATTATCTTCTCTTATTTTTTGATAGTTTTTAACATAACATTTATGCATTTCATCAGCTTTATCTTTAAATAAAAGCGGAAAAGATTGGCGCATTGGCATTCCAAAAGTTCTTTTTCTATATTCGTCTAAAGAGTTTTGCATATTATATTTTTCTAGCATTTGATACATAGCTTTTTCAATCAAAGGCCATGTGTTTGCTAATGTATTATCCCAGTCAAAAATTATTGCGCTTGGATTAGCGTTTTTTAAATTAATTGTCATTTTTCAATATGCTCATATTCGGCTTCAATAAAATCACCAGATTTTGAATTTTGAAAGTTATTTTTTTTTGATTGCCAATTTTTGAATAAAGACAAAGATTTAGAAATTGCTAAACCTAAAATTATAAACCAAAAGAAAAAATTTATTAAGAAAAACAATATTACTAAAGAGCCTATAAGAAAAGAGGCCAAAAGAAATATTTGTAAAAAAGAAAATTTATTTAATTGTTTCATCATAAGTTTATATATAGTTTACAACATTTATATTTCAATAGCTGAAAACTCATGTTTATAGGATAGCTAGAAGTTATGATTAAATAGAGCTTTAATACAAATTGTATTTTTAAACATTTGTTTTAACTTACTCTCAACTAAATACTTATTATATATTTCATGCTTAGAGCAAAGCAGATTAACAAATTTTTTAATCAGTCAAGTTCACGACGAAATCGCTTTTTATTAGCAAAATATTTAACAATTTTATGTTTATTGTTAATAATTTTTAAAATTTATGATGTTGCTGTAGTTAATCATAAATCATATGAAAAATATTACGTTAAATCAAATCTTGGTTTTAGAAGAGATATTACTGATAGAAATGGCAATATGCTTGCAACTAATCTTGTAACTTATTCTCTTTATGTAAAAGGCCAATTGATTGAAGATAAAACAAACTTTGTAAAAATAATAAAAAAAATATTTCCTGATATTAATGTTGCTTCACTTAAGAAAAAACTTAATAGAAATAGTCGCAATTTATCCCTTGTAAAAAGGGATATTACGAAACAGCAAAAAGATTCAATAGAGCAAGAGGGCTTTCTTGGTGTTTTTTTTCATGAAGATGTAAAAAGAATTTATCCTCATAAAAATCTTTTTTCTCATGTTATAGGTTATGTTGATATTGATGAAAAAGGGTTAACCGGTATTGAGAAATCCCAAAATAAATTTCTAAGCAGCGAAGGCAAAGAACCTTTACAAACTAGTCTTGATCTTGATATTCAGAGTATAATTAGAGATGAATTAGCGAAAGAGTTGAAGAAGTTTAGCGCAAAAGGTGCAGTTGCTATTGTTATGAATATTAATAATGGTGAAATTTTATCATTAGTTAGTTTACCTGATTATGATCCATATAAACCATGGGTTTCACTTAAAGATAAAGCTTACAATAATCGAGCTAGTCTAAATTTACATGAAATGGGGTCGACATTTAAAATTTTCACTATGGCTCTTGCATTGAATGAAAATATTACTGATCTTGATCAAGAGTATGATGTTTCAGAGCCATTAAAAGTTGATAGATTTTTCATTACTGACCACAATAAATCTGAAGAGCCATTATCAGCAAGAGAGATTTTTATTAAATCATCAAATATTGGGACAGCTAAAATTGCATTAGAATTAGATAATAAATTACCTGCTTTTTTTAATAAGCTTAAATTATTTGATCCTTTAAAAATTGAGTTAGTCGAGAAATCAGTTGGTATAAAGCCAAAAAAATGGCGTAAATCAAATATTGTAACCGCTTCTTATGGTTATGGTGTTTCTGTATCAGCATTGCATTTGATACAGTCTGTTGCTGCAATTCTAAATAATTCGCAAATATTTCATTATGCAACATTGATTAAAGACAAAGAAACAGCATCTGGTGATCAAGTTGTGTCCCAAAAGGTTTCTAAAGAGGTTCGAGAAATAATGCAGCAAGTTGTTTTATATGGAACAGGAAGGCGTTCAAAGTCTTTTTTATATTCTATTGGTGGTAAAACTGGAACTGCTCATAAAATTGGTATATCAGGTTATGATCAGAATCGTTTATTATCATCTTTTATAAGCTTTTTTCCAATTGCAAATCCTCAATATATTATCTATATCAATTATGATGAACCAAAAGGTATTGAAGAAACATATTATTATGCAACTGGTGGTGTTACTGCTGCACCGGTAACAAAGAGAATTATTGAACGAATTGCTCCTTTACTTTCGGTTTATCCAGATAAATTATAATTGATTTAATAAAAAATATAAATGCAAAGCAATATTAACAAAATTTATCTGAATGATTTAATTGGTCAGCTTGGTATAAAGCCTTTTGATAAGGCCGATGATTTTTTGATTCAATCTATTTCATTAGATAGTAATAAATGCTTCGAACAGGATGTTTTTATTGCTATCCAAGGTTCAAGTCATCATGGTATTGAGTTTTTTGCAGAAGCGATCAAAAATGGTTGTAAATATTGCATAACTAGCAAAATCTCAAATGATTTACCAAAAGAGTCGCAGATTCTTATTCCTAATCTTGAATCTAAATTAGCTCAATTATGTAATATTTATTTTGGCGAACAAAGACCAAATAAAATATTAGCCGTAACTGGTACAAATGGTAAATCTTCAATTGTTGATTTAATTTATCAAATTGCTTTAATTTTTGATTTATCTTGTAATAGTCTTGGAACTGTTGGCTTTAAAAATGAAAACGGTGAATTAAAACAAATCGGTCTTACAAGCCCTGATATTTTGTCTTTTTACAAATTTAAGACTGAAGCAGCTTTGAATGATGTAGATATTTTTGCTTTTGAAGCTTCAAGCCATGGTCTTGATCAGTCTAGAATTGGCGATATTCATGTTGATGCTGCTATTTTTACAAATCTTACGCTTGATCATTTAGATTACCATAAAACAATGGAAAATTACTTTTTAGCAAAAAAGTTATTATTTTCTAAACATTGTCAGGATGATGCTTTGAAAATTATTAATATTGATGATGATTATGGCTTAAGGTTATCTAAAGAGTTAACTTCAAATAATTTATTTAGAATTTCACAATCACAAAAAGCCGAAATTAACTATAACATGGTTTCAAAAGAAGAATTTCGGTTAAAAATACTTGATCAAGAATTTTATATTAAGCATCATTTTGTCACAAAATTTCAAATACTTAATTATATTTCAGCAATTGCCTATTTTGTTATAGAGCATGGAATTAGTCTTGATAATTTTATTGATATTGCAAAAAATCTTAAACCAACAAAAGGGAGGGTAGAGCTTTTTAACATAACTAAAATTGGTGCTAAAGTTATTATTGATTTTGCTCATACTCCTGATGCAATGCAAAATATTTTGACCGATCTTAAAGCGCAGACTCAAAATAGATTGATTACCGTTTTTGGTTGTGGTGGTGATAGAGATAAATCAAAGCGCTCAATAATGGGAAATATTGCTGCAACATTATCCGATATTGCTATTGTAACTGATGATAATCCTAGATATGAAAATCCTTCGGCTATTCGCAAAGAAATAATAAATGATAATCAAAATTTAATTGAAGTGGCTGGAAGATTAGATGCTATCAATTATGGTTTAAAACTTTTAAATACTGGAGATGTATTAGTTGTTCTAGGAAAAGGTCATGAAGAATATCAATTAATTAATGGTGAAAAAATTGATTTTTCTGAAAGCGCAATTATTAAAAATTTTTTAAAAGAAAATAAATGAATATTGTAAATATTTTAAATAGGTATGAGATTTTTTTGACAGATGATATTTTATTAAGTTTTTTATCGGTTTTAATTGCCTTTTTCTTTGTAGTTTTAGGCTTTCGTGTTTTCGTTAAAATTCTTGAATATTTTAAACTTGGTTATCAACCAATTAGAAATGATGGACCAGCTTCTCATATTGATTCAAAAACTAAAACTCTAACTCTAGGTGGGGTTTTAATTTTTTTAGCAATGTTTATTACAACTTTGTCAATTTATAATAAAGTTTCACCAGTTTTATGGTGTGTTTTTTTTATTTACATATCAAATTTTCTTCTAGGCGCTTATGATGATATAACAAAGCTTGTTAAAAAAAATTCTAAAGGAATATCAGCTAGGTATAAATTATTAGTACAATTTGCTGCTAGTTTTATTGTCATATATTGTTTATCAACTCATTATCCAGAAGATTTTGATGGCTTTGTTAATGTTCCATTTTTTGATATGGGGCTAAATTTAGGGATATTTTATTATCTATTTGCTGCAATTGTAATTGTTGGGTCATCAAATGCTGTTAATTTATCAGATGGTTTAGATGGTCTAGCATCATATTGTTTGATTCCAGTTTTATTGTTTTTTTACTTAATTATTAAACTAAGTGAATATAATCATTTGTTAATTTTGTCTGATAATTTTTATCAAGATTTAAAAGATATTAATTTGATAATTTTAATTGTTTTTGGGGCTTTGTTAGGTTTCTTATGGTGGAACTGTAATCCTGCAAAAATATTTATGGGAGATGTTGGAAGTTTGCCACTTGGAGCATTAATTGGTTATTTAGCAATTATTACCAAAACTGAGATATTATTGGTTATTTTAGGTGGAATTTTTGTAATGGAAGCTTTTTCAGTTATAATTCAGGTTTGCTATTATAAATATTGTAAAAAACGGGTTTTTAAAATGGCACCAATTCATCATCATTTTGAACTTAGTGGCATAAAAGAGAATGTAATTGTAACAAGATTTTTTCTTAGTGGAATTATATTATCGTTATTTTGTTTAATGATAACTTTTGGATAAAATGAATAAAGCAAATAAAATTCTTGGTAAAAAATTATATTTCATTGGTCTTGGTATTTCAAATCTTGCAGCAGCAAAATCATTAAAATCTGGTAATGAAATTTTTGTTTATGATGATAAACTAACTGGCATCGATGATTTTAAATTCGTTCATTATGATGAGATTGATTTTGCAAAGCTTGATTATATTGTTTTAGCACCTTCAATTCCATTAGAGTTTCCTAATGTTCATCCAGCTGTTGCTCTTGCTCATAAAAATAATGTAAAGATTATTGGTGATATTGAATTATTTTTTTTACAATTTCAGCAATTACCAAAAATAATCGCTGTTACTGGAACTAATGGAAAATCAACTACTGTTACTTTGATAAGGCATATTTTATCAAATTCATTATCAAAGAATGTTTATCTTGGTGGTAATGTAGGTATTGCAATGTTTGACCTTCCAATCGATGAAAATGGAATTTATGTTGTTGAGATTTCATCATTTCAGCTAGATTTGTTAATTGATCTTCATTTTGATTATTCTGTATTGTTAAATATTACTCCTGACCATTTGGATAGACATAATAATTTTGAGGGTTACGTAAAATCTAAATTACGTATTTTTCAACAAAGGAATAAAACCAATATTGCTGTTATTTGTAGTGATAGCCCAGTGACTTACAATATTTTTGATAGTTTAGAAAATACTAAAGTTAAATTTAGTACTAATGAGTTAAAAGCTCATAATAATGGTCTTTATTATAAAGATTCCTTAATTGCCGATAATTTAATTGATTTGAAGCGTTTCAGTAATCCGCAAAATTTATTAGCTGCATTGATAATAGCTGAATTACAAAAGGTTTCATTAAAGGAAATAAAACCAATATTAGATGAATTTCAGGCATTGGAGCATCGTTTTGAAAAAATTTATCATGATGATAATATTACTATTTACAATGATTCAAAAGCGACTAATGCAGAAAGTACTGAAAACGCTTTAAAACAGTTAAAAAATATATATTGGATTGCAGGAGGTGTTGCAAAAGAGGGTGGTATTGCCAATTTAACAAAATATTTTGCCAATATTGATAAAATTTATTTAATGGGAGAAGCTTCAAATTTATTTTATCAACAAATTGATAATAAGGTTGATGTTGAGAAATTTGCTAATAATTTTGAAACATTGATAAAAAAATGTATTGATGATGCTAAAATTTCTGTAAAACCTGTTAATATTTTATTTTCGCCTGCTTGTGCATCATTTGATATGTTTGCAAATTATGTAAAAAGAGGAGAGTGTTTTAAAGAATTAGTTAAAAGATATGTGAAGTGATAAAATTTTTATCTCGAAATAGTTATAGAGTTACAAAATGGTGGTATAGTCTTGATCATACCATTTTGTTTTTGGTTTTTTGTATTATGTTATTTGGCTTGTTGGTAATTACTTCTTCAAGTCCATCAGTTGCATATAAAATTGGCGTTGATGCTGATTTTTTTTATCAAAAACATCTAATATTTTTGTTACTAGGTATTTTTGTAATGCTCATTATTCCGGCATTTGACGAAAAGTTGGTTTTAAAATTATCATTACCATGTTTTGCTATTCTTCTATTATTATTATGCATTGTATTGTTAAATGAACCTCAATTAAAAGGAGCTAAGAGGTGGATAAGAGTTGGTGGGTTTTCGATTCAGCCATCAGAGTTTTTAAAACCAGTTTTCTTAATAATAAATTCATTGTTATTAGCTAAATATATCCATTATGAACGTTCGCTAAAATTTATTTTTTCAACTCTAATCCTTTATTTAACCACAATATTCTTGCTTGTGTTACAACCTGATATGGGCATGGTAATTAATTTTACTTTAATTTGGTTATCTCAATTGTTTTTAGTTGGTTTCTCATTTTCTATTATTTTGTCTATTGGCTTAGTTGGTATTTTAGGATTAGTTCTGGCATATTATAATTTTGCTCATGTAAAATATCGTCTTGATATGTTTTTATTTTCTGATGGAAATTTATCTTATCAAGTCCAAAAATCATTGGATGCAATTAAAAATGGCGGATTCTTTGGCACAGGTTATTATCATGGCGAAGTTAAAGAAAACCTTCCTGATGCCCATACAGACTTCGTGTTTGCGGTTATTGTTGAGGAGTTTGGTTTTGTAATTTCTTCATTATTAATTTTATGTTACACAATTATAATAATTAGAGTTTTAACAAAGGCTTATAAGGATCATAATATATTTGTTTCACTTCTATTATCTGGTTTAGCATTACAACTTGCATTTCAAGTTATTGTAAATATTGGAGTATCAATTAATTTATTACCAACAAAAGGCACAATATTACCACTTGTTAGTTATGGAGGATCATCTTTAATCGCAACTTCAGCTATGATTGGCTTGATTTTACTTTATAGCAAATCAAGTTATGGAAGGATTTTAGATTAATAAATTATATCATTATGGCCCAAAATATTCTTTTAAGCGCTGGAGGAACCGGAGGACATTTTTTTCCAGCTGTAGCTTTAGCAAAATCATTGGTTTTAGAAAATAAAACAATTTTTCTTACCACTGATAAAAGATGTCAAAATTATATTACTGATGACATTAAAGATTTTACAATTGTTCAAAATGTAACAAGATATCGAAAAACACCTATTTTATTTATTAAATTTGCTATCACATTAGCTTTTTTTATTTTTAAAAATCTGCTTTTTATCAAAAGAAATAGAATAGATACTGTTGTAACTTTTGGAGGTTATCAAGCATTAGCAGTGTTAATACCAGCATTTATTTTGAAAGTTCCAATAATACTTAATGAACAAAATATTATAGCTGGAAGAACTAATAGATTATTTGCAAAAATTGCCACAAAAATTACTGTGGGCTTTAGAGATCAAAAAGGTTTTGAGCAGTTTAATAAAAAAGTAGTTTTTACTGGCATTCCAGTTCGTTCTGAATTTTATTCTGTCAAAGAAAAATCGGCAAATGAAAAACTTAAAATTTTGGTAATAGGGGGTAGTCAAGGAGCCAAGTTTTTTAGTGAATTAACACCTAAATTACTAAAAAATTTATCAACTCAAACTTTAAAAAAAATTGATTTAGTTCAGCAAGTTAAAGATGATGATCGTAAAGATTTTGAATATAACATTTCAGGACTGCCAATAACTAAAAATATCAAAGCTTTTTTTACAGATATTGCTGAAGAAATTACTAATGCTGATATTGTTATTTCGCGCTCAGGTGCTTCAACAATTGCAGAGTTGATCGCAGCAAAAAAACCTGCAGTTTTTATTCCTTATCCTCATGCGATGGATAATCATCAATATTATAATGCTAAAACGCTTGAAGAAATGGCTGTTGCCAAAATCTTCGAAGAAAAAAATCTGGATATCAATTCCTTGCAAAAATTTATTGAATTAATTGTTAAAGATAAATCATATCTTAATGATATGATAAAAAATTATACTAAAAATAAGTATGAAAGACCAGTTGCACTTATTGGAAAAATTATAGATAAACTATAAAAAAGTGATTTTCTTAAAAACAATCTATACATTAGTATCACTGATGTTAGAATTACAGGCTTTGTTAAATCAAATAATTATTCTATTATGAAAAAAATTTTAATAACAGGAGCATCTGGACAAATAGGAACTGACCTAGTTTCCGAATTACGCAATAAATATGGAAGAGAAAATGTGATTGCTTCAGATATTAAAGCTAATAATTCTCATAACCATGGACCTTATGAAATTATTGATGTTTTAGACAAAAATCTATTAAAAAAAATTATAGCTAAATATGAAATTGATACCATATTTCATTTAGCTTCATTACTTTCTGCAAATGGTGAAAAAAATCCAAGTTTATGTTGGAATGTCAATATGACAGGTCTTCATAATATTTTGGAGCTTGGCGTTGAGTTAAAGCTTGAAAAAATCATTAATGTTAGTTCAATTGCTGTATTTGGTCCATCATCACCAAAAGAAAACACACCACAATCAACTATTATTGAACCAAAAACTATGTATGGCATTACAAAGCTTTCTGGTGAAATGTTATGTGATTATTATGTAGAAAAATTTGGCCTTGATGTAAGAGGTCTTAGATACCCTGGAATCATTAGTTCTAAAACACTTCCAGGTGGTGGAACAACAGATTATGCTGTTGAAATTTTTTATGATGCTTTATCTAAAGGCAGTTATGAATGTTTTCTAAAAGAAGATACGATTCTTCCTTTCATGTATATTGATGACGCAATAAGAGGAACTATTGAGCTTGCTGAAGCTAATTTTTCAAAGCTAAAACATTATTCAAATTTTAATTTTGCTGCTACAAGTTTTTCTTGTGGTGATCTTGCAAGAGAGATTCAAAAACATCTTCCTAATTTTAAAATTACATATAAACCTGATTTCAGACAGGATATTGCTGATTCATGGCCTCGCTCAATAAATGATAATCCGGCTCGATCAGAATGGAATTGGAAAGAGCATTTTGGTTTAGCGGAAATGACTCAAGATATGATAAAGCATTTAGCAGTTAAAATAGCGGTATAATTATGATAAATGAAAAATTTACAAATAACATAAAAGCTGAACTAGAAGAATTAAAAACTAGTGGTTTATATAAAAATGAATATCAAATCGTTTCTTCACAATCTGCAATAGTTGATATTCTTGATTTTGAAGGAAATAAAAAACAAGTTCTGAATCTTTGTGCCAATAACTATCTTGGTCTTGCAAATGATCCAAGAATTACTGAATCAGGTAAAAAAGCCATTGATGATTATGGTTTTGGAACAGCATCAGTGCGTTTCATATGTGGAACTATGGATATTCACAAAGAGTTTGAAACTAAAATGGCTGAGTTCTTAGGTTATGAGGATGTCATAACTTATTCATCATGTTTTGCTGCAAATGGCAGCTTATTTCAGGCTCTGTTTGAAGCTGAAGATGCGATAATTTCTGCAAATCTTAACCATGCTAGTTTAATTGATGGTATTAGATTATGTAAAGCGAAGCGTTTTTTCTATGAGTTTGACGATATGCAAGATCTAGAAGAAAAATGTAAAGATGCGGTTAATTCTGGTTCCAGATATAGAGTGATAGTTACAGATGGTGTTTTTTCCATGGATGGTGATATTGCCAAGCTTGAGGAAATCTGCGATATTGCCGAAAAATATGATTGTTTAGTAATGGTTGATGATTCTCATGCTACAGGTTTTATTGGTGAAAATGGCAAGGGTACAATTGAATTATTAAATGTTACTAAAAGAGTTGATATCCTATCTAGTACACTTGGAAAAGCTTTAGGTGGTGCCGGAGGTGGTTTTATAGCTTCTAGTAATGAAATTATTGATAAACTTCGTAATAAAAGTAGAGCATATTTGTTCTCAAATAATACAACTCCAGCGGTTGCGGCTTCAAGTTTAGAGATATTAAATATTATCAGAGAATCAAAAGATTTGATTAAAGGTCTTGCTGAAAATACGCTTTATTTCAGACAAAAAATGGAAGAGGCTGGTTTCGATATAAGGCCAGGTATTCATCCAGTTGTACCAGTTATGTTATATGATGCAAAACTCGCTGCAGCAATGGCTCGTGATTTAATTGAAGATGAAGGAATTTATGTAATTGCTTTTTCATTTCCTGTTGTACCAAAAGGTGAGGCAAGAATTAGAGTTCAAATTTCTGCTGCACATAATAAAGAACATTTGGATAGAGCAATAGATGCTTTTATTCGTGTTGGTAAAAAACATAATGTCTTAAAATCGGCTGCTTAACTTCACAAGGCCAATATTTATAAGCTTTATGTAGCTTTTGTTTTGTATTATTGGTTAAAATTTATTGCTTACTTTAATATAAAGTTAGAATTAGCAATAAGGCTAGATTAGTAGATTTTTTAATTAAGCACAACTCCCAGTTATACTGGCTTAATATCGCTTTGTCTCAAATGTTAGATTGAGTTTTTTTAGGGAAAAAGTTATAATAAAAATTACACTGTGTTTCTAACAAAGAGAATGAGAGAAGTTATTAGGGTTAAATATCAACAATTTGAATTACCAGAATATTTATTTTTTGCATCAGTAAAAGCTAAAAAGCAAAAAACAGGTACCGAAAGATTTGACCCGAGCCTCGCATCTTCTGGTAAAGAAGCTTTTATATCAAGTACTTCACCAGCAAGTCAAATTAATAAAAAAACAATCATATTAGATAGTAATGGCTGTATTGATTTAAGCTTTACAGATCGAATAGCATTTGCCAAGAAGCTAATTCAAATCGGTTTTGAAGTGTATTTATGCAGTCAAAGTGAGCCATTTGGTTTTACAAAGTTAAGTGAGGATTTAGCAAATTATCAGATTTTAGATCAATTGACAAAATTTAACTATAAACGCGACTATCA
>JADHOX010000026.1 GCA_016778805.1 Rickettsiales bacterium | reverse complement strand
GTAGGAAAATAAATAATAATTCAGAATTTGTTAAATTATTAAATATCCAAAGTAACCATATAGTTGTTAAATAGAATGGGAATGCCAGAAATTGTTTAAAACTTTCTAACCATCTTCCAGATTTTGGCAATAACCTAATAAAAGACTGGTTAAGCGAAATCAGTATCACAGGTAAAGATAGACCGAGACCTAAGGCTAAGAATATTAAATAGATCATATGATTATCTTGCGTAAAAGCAAAGCCAACTGCTGCCGCCATAAATGGGGCTGTGCAAGGTGTGGCTATTATTGTCATTAATGCACCTGAGAAAAAGCTATTAATTGACTCACTGGTAGATTTAAGATTAAGATTTGGTAAATAGAAATTATCAAAATTAAATACATCACTTAAATTTAATGCAATTAGATAAAATAAGATAATTAAAAAACCGACAAAGAATACCGATTGCATATGGAATCCCCAGCCAATTGATAACCCAGTATTCTTCAAAAACACCACCAGCATTGCAAAGATTATAAATGAAACCTCAATACCTAAAAAGTAATAGAAAGAAGATCTCTTAATTTCAGAAATATGTTTATTTTTGCAATTTGCGATATGCAGACATTTAAGTGATAATACCGGAAATACACATGGCATAAAATTCAAAATCAAGCCACCCATAATAGCGTAAAAGATCAATTTCAAAACATAGATCAAGCTGACTTCTTCAATAGGGAAGCTAAGTTTCTGATCAAGCTCTGCATCAATATTATAATAGTTATTGCCTAGCCTTAATATTCCTTTTAATTGCTCAACTTCAGTATTATTTTTCCCGGGTAATTTAACATAAATTTTATCAGCTATTTTAGAATTTTGTGATGCCTGATAATGAATTAGCGTTTCTAAGAATGGGAAAAAATAAACTTCATCAGATTTTTTTAAGTTAGCAAAATTTTCAACAGCTAAAACAATTTCATCACCCTGGATATTATAGTTAACAATATTGTTTATATTGCTTGGAAATAAATATTCTAACTGAACAATCTTATCCAAAAATAATTCGTTAATTTCATTCTTATCATTTACTTCTATTTCTAAACTAGCTTCAACAGTCTCGGGTATACAAACATCCTTACAAACTAATATCGATATTGAAAACTCTTGTTCGTAATCTTTTTCTTTTAAATCTTCATCAAACTGGAGATTATATTTAATGTAGAAAGTATTAGAATAGCCAAAATTAATTAAGTCACCTATAACAATAATTTCAGGATTCTGTGACAATTTGCCAGTAATTTCAAAAATTGATTTTTCAGCTAAATTAATTGCTAAAGGATATCCTGAATCGCCAGGATTCTCCCAATAACTATGCCAACCCTTGTCAAGATCAACCTTAATAAGCAATTGCGATTTTGCTCCAGCTTTTACCTCTGAATGCTCTTGAATTATTGTAAATTTAGCATGATCAGTACTAAATGATTCAGCTTTTACAATATGTGCTATTAAAAAAAACTGAAAAATTAATAAGGTTTTTACAATTTTTTTTATGTTAGATAATCTATTTTTTTGCATTTTGTTGCCTGTAAAGATTTTCTTTAGATGGGAATTTTTTGTTTCTAACATCATTACTAAATTCTTTAATTGCTGATTCAATAATTGTTTTACCATCTAAATATGATTTGGCAAATTTTGGCTGTTTAATTTTATATGTTAGACCCATAATATCATCTGCAACAAGAATTTGACCATCGCAATTTTCTGATGCTCCAATACCAATAAAAATACAATCTTTGTTTTTAATCAATTCGTCAACTAACTCTTTATAAACGCATTCAATTACAATAATTTTTATATCTAAACTTAACAACAAGTTCAGATCATTAGTGATTTTATCTATTTGATGAAGTTCCTTTCCCTGAGCTCTATAATCTTTACTATCCGATATTTGTTGTGGCAATAATCCAATATGCCCAACAACTGGAATTTTATGCTCAGTCAAATATTTTAGAGTTTCTGCAATTTCAGTCCCGCCTTCTAGCTTAATAGCATCAGCTTGAGTTGATTTTAATAAATATTGAGCATTCTTAAGCGCTTTTTCCTTATCTTTTTCATAAGACCCAAAGGGCATATCTATAATAGTATAATTATTACTCTCTGCTGCTGAAACTACTGCAGCACCATGATTTTTCATCATCTCGACAGTAACATTTTTCGTATCCTTATGACCATATAGAGTCATTCCCACTGTATCACCAACTAATAAAATATCTGCATATTTAGAGCAAATATTAGAAATTGGCGCAGTATGGCATGATATCGCAACTATTTTTTTATTTTGATGTTTTTTATCAAATAATGTTCTCACAATAGAACTAATTTACGTTAAAAGATAAGACATAATAGCTTTTTGAACATGCAATCTATTTTCAGCCTCGTCAAAAATTACTGATTGTGGGCCATCAATCACTGATGATTCAGCTTCCTCTCCTCTATGAGCAGGAAGACAATGCATAAATAAGGCATCAGGCTTAGCCATTGACATTAATGATTCTGTAACTTGAAAAGGCGCTAGAGCCTCCATCCTATCATCATAATCTTTATCACCCATTGATACCCAAGTATCAGTAGTAATCAGATCAGAATCTTTACAAGCAAAACATAAATCATCTGTCAAAATAATTTGAGCACCTTTTTCTTGTGCCAATTTTAATGCTTTTTTATTTACTCCATATTGTTCTGGCACTGCAATATAAAGACTAAAACCAAACTTTGCACTCGCTTCGACCCAGCTTGTACAAACATTATTACCGTCACCAATCCATGTAACTTTTTTATCTTTTATTGGTCCTCTATGCTCATTATATGTCATAATATCAGCTAATATTTGACATGGATGATTATAATCGGTCAAACCATTTATAATTGGTATATCTGCATTCTTTGCAAATTTAATTACATCTTCATGCTTATTAGCTCTAATCATCACTATATCTGCATATCTTGAGATTACTTTTGCAGTGTCTTCAATAATCTCACCTCGACCTAATTGTGAATGCTCGCTACTTAAAAACACACTGTTACCACCTAATTGTTGCATACCTATTTCAAAAGACAGCCTTGTCCTTGTCGAATTTTTTTCAAAAACCATCACCAGCTGTTTGTTTTCTAAAATTGGCTGATAAGGCTTGGCCTTTAAGGCCACCGCATTTTCAATAATAGTAGCAAGTTCATTTTCAGAAAAATCTTCAAATGAAATAAAATCTTTTTGATTAGCCATTGTGTTCCTCTTTATGAAAAATCTCTAATGCTTGACGAATTCTTAATAAGCCCTCTTCAATATCAGCTTTTTTAACAATTAAAGGCGGCATGACTCTTATAACGTCATTACTAGCAGGAATAGTTAAAACTCTTTGATTTCGAATGAAATGAGCTAATTTGACATAATCATTAGCAATTTTTAGACCTAGTAACAATCCTTCACCTTTAACTTCTGTAATTATCTCGGGAAAATCATTTTGTAATTTTTCTAAGCCAGATTTTAATAAATTACCTTTTGTAATTATTTCATCACAAAAACCATCACGTAAAACTTCATCTATAACAGCATTTCCTATTTGCATAGCCAGGGGATTTCCACCATATGTACCACCGTGACTTCCAGGCATCATACAACTACCATAATGCTCATTAGTAATACATGCGCTTAAAGGATAGCCTCCTCCAAGACCTTTTGCCGATGAAATTATATCTGGTTTAATTTTTGACCATAAATAATGAAATAATTTTCCAGTTCGACCTATTCCACATTGAACTTCATCAAAAATTAGAGCAATTTCTCTTTGTTTACATAATTTAGACAATGCCTCAAGCAATGAATTTGCGAAGACATTAATTCCACCTTCACCTTGAATAGGCTCAAGCATTATAGCCGCAGTTTTATCCGAAATAAAGCTGGCAATTTTTTCTATATCATTGTGACAATCTGATGGTATCACTTTAAATCCAGGTAAAAGCGGATCATAACCCTCTTGATATTTAGTTGAACCTGCAGCTGAAATTGCACCTATTGTTCTGCCATGAAAACCATATTCAAATGTAAGAATCTCAGTTTTACCAGTTTTATTGATATGATTATATTTTCGAACAATTTTAATTGCGGTTTCAACAGCCTCAGCTCCTGAATTACAAAAATAAACAAAATCTAACCCTGTATTATCAACCAACTTTTGCGCTAATGATTCTTGTCCAGGAATTTTATATAAATTTGAAACATGCCATGGAGAATCAGCATAATTTTTTAATATATTTACTAAACTCGGGTGATTATAGCCCAATGAATTTACAGCTATTCCACTACCGAAATCAATATAGTCTAAGCCATTATCTGCATATAAATATACTCCCTCACCTCTTTCAAAAGCAAGGTCACAACGGTTATAAACATTGAGTAATGGACTAAGCATATAATTTTAATAAAAAATTAACTAGAGACAAAAACTTTCAGCAATAAAACTAGAAAGGTATTTCATCATCAAATTCATCTTCAAAACTTTGAAGATTTGAATCCTTATTATTTGATGACCCAGCAGCTGAATTATTAGTTTGCGGAGCATTGTAAGATTGACCACCTGAGGCCATGTTACTTCCAGAATCTAACATAGTAAAGTTAGAGTTGTAACCTTGCAAGACCACTTCAGTTGTATATTTGTCAACGCCATTATTATCAACCCATTTACGAGTTTGTAACGCACCTTCAAGATAAACTTTAGCGCCTTTCTTCAAATATTGTTTTGCAATACCAACTAAAGCTTGATTAAAAATAACAACTCTATGCCATTCAGTTTTATCTTTTCTTTCACCACTATTTTTATCTTTCCAACTTTCAGTAGTTGCTATTGAAAAATTCGCTATTTCTTTACCATCTTGCGAACTTCTAATTTCAGGATCATTTCCTAAATTTCCAACTAAAATTACCTTATTTATTGAACCAGCCATCTTAACACCTTAAATATTTATTTATAAAAAAACTTTAAACTTATGATTATATAGAGTATAAGTGGCTGGAGCTTATATGAAATTTGCCAGTATTCAAGTTAATAAATCGAAAAAAATATCAAGTTATGTCAAGTAAAGAGCTAATAATCAGTCAGGCGCGTGAACATAATCTCAAAAACATCAACATAAAAATACCCAAAAACCAATTTGTTGTTGTTACTGGGCCATCAGGTTCTGGAAAATCATCCTTAGCATTTGACACTATTTATGCTGAAGGGCAAAGAAGATATGTTGAAAGCTTATCTACATATGCAAGACAATTTTTAAACTTACAAAACAAACCAGACGTTGAATCAATTGAAGGTTTATCTCCAGCAATTGCTATTGATCAAAAAACTACATCAAAAAACCCAAGATCTACAGTTTCAACAGTTACTGAGATTTATGATTATATGCGTTTGTTATACGCTAGAATCGGAGTCCCGATTTCACCCGCAACCGGCAAACCGATAGAAAGCCAATCAGTAACAGATATGGTTGAAAGGATTGAGAAATATCCGGTTGGCACTAGAATTTATTTATTAGCACCAATTGTCAAAGGCCAAAAAGGTGAGCATAGAAAAGAAATAGTTCAAATTAAAAAACAAGGTTTCCAAAGATTACAAATTGATGGCGAATTATTTGAAATTGAAGAATTACCAAAAATTGATAAAAACAAAAAACATAATATCAAAGTTCTTGTCGATAGATTAACTATCAAAGAAGATATGGATAACAGATTAGCCAGCTCTGTTGAAACGGCATTAAGATTATCTGAAGGTCTTTTACATGTTGAGCTTGTTGAAGTTCCCGAAGGTAGCGAAAAGAAAAATTTTAAAAATGGCGATGTTATTTCATTTTCGGAAAAATTTTCTTGCCCTGAATCTGGTTTTTCAATTGACGAAATTGAGCCTCGTCTTTTTTCTTTTAACTCACCATATGGAGCTTGTGAAGCTTGTAACGGCTTAGGCACTGAATATTATTTCGATGAAAAATTAATTGTTCCAAATGATGAATTATCAATCGAAGAAGGGGCAATCGCTCCTTGGCACCAAATGCAAAACAAGCATTATTCCCAAGTACTAGAAGCTTTATCAGAACATTATGATTTTAGCTTAGAGACACCATATTACAAGTTATCTGACGAAATTAAACAAGGCCTAATGTATGGCTCAGGCGATACTGAAATTGAATTTAAATTTCACGATGGCCTTAGAATGCAATCTGTTAACAAAACATTTGAAGGCGTAATTCCTTATTTAGAAAGAAAACTAAAAGAAGCTGGTACTGATTGGATTGTTGAAGATTGTGAAAAATATCAAAATGTCACAAAATGTAGGAAATGTAAGGGTTACAGATTAAGACAAGAAGCTTTATGCATCCAAATCAATAGCCTCAATATTGGAGAAATAACTGCATTTACAATAGAAAACGCAATTAAATGGTTTCAGGATCTTGAGAACTTTTTAAATCCTACCCACTTAAAAATCGCCGAAAGAGTTTTAAAAGAAATTGTCAGAAGATTAGGCTTTTTAATGGCTGTTGGCCTTGAATACTTAACCTTAGATAGACATTCTGGAACTTTATCAGGTGGAGAAAGTCAAAGAATCAGACTTGCTTCACAAATTGGATCAGGCCTAAGTGGTGTAATGTATATTCTTGATGAGCCTTCAATAGGTCTGCATCAAGCGGATAACTACAGATTAATTGATACTTTGAAACATCTTCGAGACCTTGGAAATACTGTAATAGTTGTTGAGCATGACGAAGAAACTATGATAGCTGCAGATTATCTTGTGGATATTGGTCCAGGTGCTGGAGTATATGGCGGAGAAGTTGTTGCGGAAGGAACTCCAGAAGAAATTATTAAAGTTCCCGAATCTGTTACAGGAAGATATTTAAGCGGCGCAGAATTTATATCGATTCCAGAAGAAAGAAGAACCGCAAAAGGCAATAGAAATATAGAAGTTGTAAATGCTCATGGAAATAACTTACAAAATGTAGATTGTAAAATTCCTGTGGGCTTATTTACTTGTATCACAGGTGTTTCTGGTGGCGGAAAATCGACTTTAATTATTGAAACGCTTTATAGAGCTGTTGCAAAGAAACTAAGCGGAACTAAAGCTTCACCTGCACCTCATGATGAAATCAAAGGTTTACAATATATAGATAAAATCATCGAGATTGACCAATCACCTATTGGAAGAACACCAAGATCAAACCCAGCAACTTATACTGCTGCATTCACTGCAATCAGAGATTGGTATGTAAATTTACCAGAAGCTAAGGCAAGGGGATATAAAGCCGGAAGATTTTCATTCAACGTGAAAGGTGGAAGATGTGAAAATTGTCAGGGTGATGGCTTAATTAAAATAGAAATGCACTTTCTTCCTGATGTTTATGTAATTTGTGATATTTGTAAAGGTGCACGTTACAACAAGGAAACCTTAGAAATAAAATATAAAAACAAATCTATTGCTGATGTTCTTAACATGACAGTTGAGGAAGCGATGCATTTTTTCAAAAGAATGCCAATTATCAGAGATAAATTTGAAGCTCTTTATGAAGTGGGGCTTGGCTATATGAAAATTGGCCAATCAGCCACCACGCTTTCTGGTGGAGAAGCCCAAAGAGTTAAGCTTGCTAAAGAACTATGTAAGAAAGCCACTGGAAGGACTCTATATATTTTGGACGAGCCGACAACTGGATTACATTCTGTTGATATTAAAAAACTTTTAAGAGTATTGCATAGACTTGTTGATAGCGGCAATACTGTATTAGTTATTGAGCACAATATGGACGTCATAAAAACTGCTGATTGGGTAATTGATATTGGACCAAGAGGTGGAGATAAAGGCGGAAAAATTGTCGCAGAGGGAACTCCTGAAGGAATATCCAATAATCCTGAAAGTGTGACTGGTGGATATTTGAAAAAATATTTAAAAAAAAACGCAACCTTAGCTTCTAAAAAAACAGATTCAGCTAATGATGCTGCAGCTTAATTAAAATGGTAATAACTTTAGCTTTAAGCTGCTAGCGCAATAGCTATTGCATCAGCCTCATCATCATATTTTATTTGCGCCTTAGGCATTATTAAAGAGATCATTTTTAGCATTTGCATTTTATCAGCTGCACCAGATCCCGTTAGTGATTTTTTAATGAATTTTGGTGTGAACTCAAAAACTTTTAGATCCTGAATTGCAATAGCAGAAATTATTGCGCCTCTTGCACATCCAAGTTTTAAAGAAGTGGCAGCATTCTTATTAACAAAAGTTTCTTCAATCGCAGCTATATCTGGTTCATACTCGTTTAAGATAGCCTCAATTGCCTGAAATATGAATTTCAATCTTACTGGCAATGGATCACTGCTATTTGTTTTGATAATACCTGAAGCGATATAATTATTTTGGTTGGAAACTTTGTCAATAATAGCCCAGCCAGATTTTGTTAATGCTGGATCAACACCAATAATTCTCATAATACCTCAAGCAAATTTATTCATCTTTTGGAATTTCAGCATTAGTATAGAAATTTTGAACATCATCATCTTCTTCTAAAGCATCGATTAATTTTAACATAGTTGAAGACTTATCTGGATCTATATCAACATCATTCTGAGCAATCCATTCCAAAGATGCCGAAACAGGGTCCCCATATTTTGCTATTAAATTATCTCTAATTTCAGTGAAGCTTTGTAATTCTGTTTGCACTTCATGTAAATCATCTTCAGATTCGACTGAGTCAGCTCCAAAAGTTACAGCCTCATCAAATATATCATCATCAGAAGCAACTTCGCGATCAAATCTAATTACGCCTTTATGATCAAACATAAAAACGACTGATCCATTTTCTGCAAGAGAACCACCATGCTTAGAAAAAATCGATCTAACTGAAGCTGCGGCTCGGTTACGACTATCAGTTAAACATTCAACAATAAATGCGCTGCCTGATGGACCGTAAGCCTCATATCTTATCTCTTCATAATCATTACCTTCAAGACTGCCTGAACCCTTTTTAATAGCATGCTCAATTCGATCTTTAGGAAGATTTACAGCTTTCGCGGCAATTATTGCAGATCTTAATCTTGCATTTCCATCTGGATCGGCGCCACCTTTTGCCGCAACAATTAACTCTTTTGCTGCTTTACTAAATAACTTGGTTCGCTTTGCGTCTTGCGCCGCTTTTCTATGTTTGATATTTGCGTATTTAGAATGTCCTGCCATTTATTTATTTTAATGCGTTTTCTATATCTTTAATTAAATCATCTACATTTTCAAGCCCCACAGATAATCTCATCAAACCATCTGTAATACCAAGTGCTTTTCTTTGATCTGCATCAATATTTGAATGAGTTGTAGTTCCTGGGTGAGTAATTAATGATTTGGCATCACCAAGATTATTCGAAATATCAACCAAATTAAGTTGGTTCATAAAATTAAATGCAGCAGATTTTCCACCTTTAACTTCAAAAGCAATCATAGTCCCGCCAGAAAGCATTTGCTTTTTAGCAAGATCAAATTGTGGATGAGATTTTAGATATGGATATATAACCTTTGCAGTTTTAGCATTAGCCTCTAGAAATTCTGCAAGCTTATGAGCATTTTTACATTGTTGCTCGACTCTTAACTGAAATGTTTCTAATGATTTTGTAATACACCAAGCATTAAAAGGCGATAATGCTGGGCCTGTATGCCTATGAAATGGCAGAAGCTGTTCCTGAATAAATTCAGTTGTTCCAAGTACAGCTCCTCCCAATGTCCTCCCTTGCCCGTCTATGTGCTTAGTTGTAGAATATATAACTATATCTGCTCCTAAAGCAAGAGGTTTTTGCATTAAATTTGTTGCAAAAATATTATCAACTATAAGCTTAATTTTATTTGCTCGACAAAGCGTTGCTAGCTCTTTTATATCAACCAAATCAAGTGTTGGGTTAGAAGGTGACTCGATAAAAGCTAGAGTTGTGTTGTCTTTTATAGCAGCTTTGAAATTATCAATATCTGTGCCATCAACAAGAGTAAAATCGATATTATAGTTAGGTAAAATTTGCGTAATTATGTGATAACAGGAACCAAATAAGACTTTATTTGCGATAATATGATCACCCGCCTTGGCTTGACACATAATAGAGGCAAAAACTGCTGCCATCCCACTAGCCATTACACAAGCTGATTCAGCACCTTCTTCAAGCAATACCATTCGATCTTCAAGTAATTTTAATGTTGGATTAACATATCTGGAATAAACAAAACCCGGATCTTCTCCATTAAATCTACTTTCTGCAGTTTCAGCATCATTATAGCAGAAGCCTGAATTTAAAAATAATGCTTCTGAAGTTTCACCAAAATTAGTTCTTAAACTATCACCTCTAAGCAATTTAGTTTGAAGATGCAAATTCTCATTATCGAGTTTTTTATTTTTGTAATTAGTCATATCATTAGAAATCTAAAAGCTAAGACATGCCACATCAAGGCTTTAAAAACAAGCAATAACTTGATTCACCATAGAAACATTAGCCTAATTCTGAATATTTCTATGAAACAATATATTTGCTAATAAAAACTTATAATTGTACTTAAGTTATTAACATAAATATAAGCTCTTTAAAGTTATGAGTAATAGCAAATATTCTCAATAGTCTAAGTAAGTAGCTACTAACAAACAATTTTCAATTTTCAAATGGACGCAATTATAGAATTTATTATAGCTAACGAATCAACTAACAGATTTATATTAGCAGCAATAATAGGTGGTGTATTTGCCTTAATTGGATTATTAATTGGTAAAATTATCACAAGATTTTATAACAAGAATTGGGTACTTATTATTTCATGTTTATTTTGTGTATTATTTACACCAATTACCACAAATTATATTAAAGTTTATACCGTCAAAAATTACGGTGATATTTTTATTATTAATCAAGCTGAATCAATTGGGCTTTTTGCAACTATTTTTCAAGAACATCCTGAAGAAAAAGAACATTTTCAAAATCTACTACAAGAACAATTTCAAGAATCTGCTTTTAAAAATCAAGAAGATCTGAATCAATTTTTAAGATCATATTCTCAATCAATGACATCTTTTTACCTGCTTAAATATATTGCTTTTGCTTCTAATACAAAAATTAGTGAATTAGTTAACATTAATTACGAGATGATATCTAAGCTACAAAACACACCGCAATTATGTGTTGAATACGAGCTCTCTTCTCTTTCTTATCTACCAGATCATATCAAAAGCCTAGCTCAAAAAGAAATTAAAATAAAAGAAGAGTTAATTATTGAAGCGATACAATCGCCTTTCCTATCATATGAATTATTAGATTTTAATACGATTTTATTACAGTTAGAGACAGAATATCTAAAACAAAAATTTGATATTAATAACCTTTTCTATTTGGATGTTAATATCGCTAAAGAAGATTATCAGACTGCTTGTGATTCTCTTGTTGAATTTTATAAAGTACTATCAGTGTTAGATTCTAATGTTTATCGAAGTCTTACCATTCATGAAATGTAATAATTGCTAGAATTGACTGTTAGATTTCTTTAATTAAGAGTCATAAAATAAATTTAAATTTTGTTAATGACTACAAAACCAATAATAGGAGTTATTTTAGACTGGGAAGACAAAGGTAGTTTTTCTAAACATCCATATTTTGCCATTAGAGAACATTATATTAATGCCGTAAGATATGCAGGAGGTACACCTATTTTAATTCCATATGGTGATCAGGAATCAATAACTTCTTATCTTGACCAAATAGATGGATTACTTGTACCTGGAGGATTTTATGCATTACCAGAAACTTGGTATGAAGATAAAACAAATACATCTCCATATGAAGCAACACCAAGATTTAAATTTGAAGAAGCCATAATTAACCAAGCCTTCAAACTTGATATGCCTATTTTAGCAATTTGTGCAGGTATGCAAGTTATTGCCGGAATGCATGGAGGAAAATTAACCTCTAATATAGCAAATCATAACAATGGAGTAATTGATCATTTCGACACAAAAACCTCCCATATTATAAATGTTACTCCTGACTCATTACTTTTTAAGATTACCAAGCAATCTTCTTTTCAAACCAACACTCATCACCAAGAAGCTGTAATTTCAACAAGCAACAAAGTTACTATATCAGGAATTTGTTCAGATGGTATTATTGAAGCAATCGAAATTAAAGACAGGAAATTTGTGTTAGGACTTCAATGGCATCCTGAAATGCTTTGTCATCATATTGACCAAATAACTAATCAAAACCCTCATCATTTAATTTTTAAAGAATTTATCAATGCAGCTCAAAATTAAGCTTCCAGAATTTTGGCCAAATCTTGAAAATGAAGATAAGATTTATGTAATTTCACCTGGATATAAGGCAAATGATATTAACAAAAATGATATCATAAAATTTCTTGCAAATTGGCATCTTAAACCAATTTTTTATGAAAATAATGAGAAGTCTAATGAGCCTTTTCTAGCACATAATGACACATGTAGGTTTGATGAGCTAAAAAATGCCTTAACAGGCAATGAATCTAATCTCATAATAGCGCTTAAAGGAGGTTATGGTTCAGCTAGATTAATTCCAGATTTAATCGAGCAATTAAATCCCGCACAAGAAAAATTATTAATTGGCTTTAGCGATATTACCTCACTACATCTTGCTTTTAATAACTATTTTAAACTAAGCTCACTTCATGCACCAATGCTAGAGCAAATGATCAAGGGCACAGTTAGTAATGAATCAATAACCACATTGCTTAATATTTTAAAAAAACAAACAGCTGATGTTTTTTATCCGATCACAGCGTTAAATCAAATTGCTTTAGACCTAAAAGCTCCTAAAAACTTTGCCAACTTAATCGGTGGGAATTTATCGTTAATCCAAACAAGCATTGGTACAAAATGGCAACTTAATACTCAGCAAAAATTCTCAGTGCTAATTGAGGAATATGATGAAGAATTATATGCAATGGATAGAAAGCTTAACCATCTTATTCATTCCAGCTATTTCAGAAACTGCGAGGCTTTATTCATTGGCGACATTAGTCAAAAAGATAATCAAATAGATCAAACTTCTCTTGAATATTTAAGCCAGCATTTAATTAAAAAACTTGAAATCCCTATTTTTAGGATCGAAAATATTGGTCATACAAAAAGTAATAAAGCAATACCACTTGGCCTTGAGATAGCAATTTTATCTTAATAAATTCTTTGCATAATATCGAGACTTCATATAAAAACTTGCTATTCGTTTGGGGTTATAGCTCAGTTGGTAGAGCGCTTGCATGGCATGCAAGAGGTCACGGGTTCAACTCCCGTTAACTCCACCATATAATTAATAACATTAATTTTTAGATTTTACCTAATCAAACTATGCAAAATATAGTAATTACTGGAGCAAATCGTGGCATTGGCTTAGAGCTTGCCAAAATCTACAGCAAAACAAATAATGTTTTTGCACTTTGCCGCAATTCTTCAAATGAACTAATTAAGCTTAAAAATACTCACATAATTACTAATTGCGAATTAACTGATTTAAAATCAGCTCATCAAGCAATTGAAAAATGCCCTGGACAAATTGATATTCTGATAAATAACGCAGGGGTTCTTGCAAGTACTAGCTTTAATAATTTATTAGAAGATAAAATAACTATTGAAGCACAAATTCAAATTAATGCTATCGCTCCTATCATGTTCTCACGCCTTGCATACCCAAAACTAACTAATGGCTCTAAAATAGCTTTAATTACATCTCGTATGGGCTCAATTAGTGATAATCAATCTGGTTCAAGCTATGGTTATAGAATGAGCAAAGCCGCCTTAAATGCAGCAGGTAAATCATTAGCAATTGATCTAAAAGCAGAGGGGATTTCTGTTGGTATTTTGCATCCAGGCTGGGTTAAAACTAATATGACAAATTACTCTGGCAATATCACGGCAGATATAGCAGCAGAACAATTAACAGAAAGAATAAGTAATTTAAATCTAGAAAATTCTGGATCTTTCTGGCATGCAAATGGAGAAGATCTAGAGTGGTAATCAAAAAAGGTAAGAAATGATTAAAATTTACGGTATTAAAAACTGCAATTCAATTAAGAAGACTATAAATTGGTTTGAGGAAAATAAAATCAATTATGAATTTCATGATTATAAGAAACATAATATTGCAAAAGCTAAAATTGAGAGTTTTATTGAAAACCTCTCTATCGATAAAGTTTTGAACAAACGTGGTACTACCTGGAAGAAACTTTCAGAACAAAAGCAAAAACAAGCTGAGGAAACTACCAAAGCAATTGATTTAATGCAAGCCAACACTTCAATGATCAAAAGACCAATAATCGAGCATGAAAGCGGTTTTATTGCAGGTTTTGATGCAGATGAGTTAAAACGTCACTTTTTATAAACAGCAGTAGCACCTTCTTTACGAAGCATTTTATTGACCTCTCCTGAATGTAATTCTTCTTGAGCTATCATACGCATTGCATATTCTTCTAAAAGTACAGATTGATCTCTTGATAAATCCAGTAATTCTTTGTAAAGCTCTAAACTTCTACTTTCATGCTCAAGCGATTCTACTAAAATTGCATTAATATCATGGTTTTTACTTTCAAGCAAATCGCCAATTCCAAGTGATGGATGTCCACCAAAATGCGTAACCATCTCACCGGCTTCAATTGCATGAGTTAAAGATTCCTGTGCCTGATCTCTTAACCATGAAACAATTGGTATACGACTATGACCAAATACCATAAAAGAATAGTGAGTATAGCGTACAACCCCTGCAAGCTCTAACTCTAAGATCTTGTTTAACAATACTAATGATTTATCACGAAAAGATTCAGACATAGATAGTACCTTATTTAATTATTGATAACGAGATTTAGTTAAATCAGTCTTAAATATACCTTTTTTTTTATGAAGATTAAAGCAATTATATTTTTATTTGGTATTTTTAAAGAAATAGCGGCTGAAATATCAATAATCCTCAAACGAGACAATTAAACAAAAGTTTAGCTAAGCTAATTTACTCAAAACATAACTTGTAAAATTCATAGATAAAAAGTTTTCTTCAAAAGCAGTTCATGAAAAATTTTTACAAAACACTCAATACTGAGTAGCAAAACAACTTCATGCTGATCCTAATATCAAAATCTCTGATATCCTTCAAACTCTTGATGTCAAAAAAACCCTCTTCTACAAAATGCTTGATATGTAAATATTAACTAGCTAAACGCAAAAACCATTCACACACATTTAATTAGAATTATGAGAATTTCTCAAGATATAGTACAACAATATTCTGAAGCAGCTGGTCAATACTTTACGGATGGCCAGGCTTTCGGTTCAGGGATATTAATTAGCCCCAGATTATTTTTAACAGCAGGTCACCTTGTTCTTCCTGTAGAGGGCGAATATACTTTATTTGAGGATGGGCGAGAAGAGTATGTAAAGTTAAGACAACTTGCTAATGACGAGAGAAGCAATGAAGAAATAACTGCCTTTTCACCTAATGTGATAATGGAAAAAATCTCAGACTACTCAGTTCCAGATACAAACAGCACAATGGAGATAAAATTTAATACAGGGACTGGAGAGATAAGTAGAAATGGTAAAGTTTTGTGCGGCATTAATACTGAAAATCATGAAATGGATTTTGCCTTAATAGAGTTAAATGAGCCGATAAGATCAATTCGAACACCATCTCTGTGCACTACACCTGCAAAAGATGAGGCTATTATTTTTCACTATCCCGAAGGCGGAGAGAAAGAGGTTTCTCAAGCAATAATTATCCCACCTCCTAGAAACGCTCATCAATTTAAGATTACTTATTATACAAACACTCGAGATAAATCTTCGGGCGCTCCTCTCTTGAATAAAAATGGCCATGTTTTTGCAGTGCACAACAATAGAGACCTAGTTTACGATGAAATTGATCAGATGATAAGAAGAGTACCAGAGGATGAAAGAAAAAGCATTGAAGAGATACAAGAAATATTTGATAGAACCGATGGCAAAATGACATCTGCCACCCCTATTTCAGATATATTAGCGTTTAAATGTAATGCTACTGATCGATTCAAAGAAGCAATAAAAAGACATCAAGTATCTGTGGTTACTGATGAGGTGACATCGAGTCAAACAATTGGTGTATAGACTATTTTAATAGCATTTTGTTCTAAGACATTTCTTTGATTCATCAGCAATACTATCTCTTTATCAGAACAACCTGCTCTACTTTCTCATCTATCTCTTTAGCTACTTTTAATATCTCTTCTACAAAATTATCTTTTATGTATTGTGTCACAAATTGACTCGGAAACGATAAATTTAACTCCCCTACTCCACCTCCATTACCATGATAATGAGCTTTTGAAAACCACGACTTAAATGTATCATCTCCTAACTCCTTCTCTATCTTCTCGAGCAAAATCCTAAAGGTTTTAGATTCTGCTTTTGTTAAATCATTAAAATTAAAATCTTGCCCTATCCTCAATATTTATCTGCTCTATATAACTTGCCGCTCTTTCATTAATAAAACCTATCTCTTCTATCGCTGTTATTGAATCTGGATCTCGATCTTTAGATGTAATTAGGTTTGAATTCTTACTTTTAACTAAAAGATTAGCTAATGATGA
>JADHOX010000025.1 GCA_016778805.1 Rickettsiales bacterium | reverse complement strand
AAGTTAATTTTAATAGAAGGTCTTTAGAAGAAGAACGGGATACTAAAATTGCAAGGCAAAATAATACTCATATCACCCCAACACAATTTCGTAATACCGAAATGAAAGATTCTGGAATCTCGAGATAGACTCAAAATTGCAAAATTTTACAAAATATGTTATAATTATAGAAGGGTAACAAACAAAAATTATTATAAAATATCTTAGAAAAAATCTTTAAAAAGCTAACTCTTTAGCTGAGTTTCATAGTAATTATTACTTTACATATAATATAAGAGAATATATAAATATGCTCTTAATTTAGATGAAATATGACTAAAAAAGAACCTAAAGATCCTCAAAAAAGAGATTTCGTTGTTCTATCTGCAACAGCGATGGCTGGTATTTGCGCTGCGGCTGCAACTGTTCCACTAGTTAGTTCCATGAACCCTGCAAAAGATGTTGAAGCTTTATCTTCAATTGAAGTTGATTTGTCCGATATGGAGATTGGGCAAGAGAAAAAGGTAATGTGGCGAGGAAAGCCTATCTTTATTAAAAGAAGAACTAAAAAAGAAATTGAAGAAGTTAGAGAGACTCCTTTAGCAGACTTAATTGATCCTCAAACTGATCAAGAAAGAGTTAGGGATAAAAGTGGTGAATTCCTTGTTGTAATAGGAGTTTGTACGCATCTTGGCTGTGTTCCTCTTGGTGACAGTGCAGGAGAGTATCACGGTTGGTTGTGTCCTTGCCATGGTTCGCATTATGATACCTCTGGTAGAATAAGAAAGGGGCCGGCGCCAATTAATCTTGTTGTTCCGGAATATACGTTTATCTCTGAAAAAGTTATTAGAATTGGTTAATATGCAACAAAATAAAAAATCAAACCCATATAAATTTGGACCTGTAACCCAGTGGGTTGATGATAGGCTCCCAATTTTTACATTTGTTAAAGAACATTTGGGTGATTATAAAGTACCTAAAAATCTTAGTTATTTTTGGAGTTTTGGTTCACTTGCTGGAATTGCGCTTTTAATACAAATTGTTACAGGTATATTCTTGGCAATGCATTACACTCCTCATGCTGATCATGCTTTTGATTCTGTCGAGCACATCATGAGAGATGTGAATTTCGGTTGGCTTATTAGATATACTCATGCTGTTGGTGCTTCAATGTTTTTTGTTGTAGTTTATGCTCATATTGCAAGAGGTTTGTTTTTTGGCTCATATAAACAACCTAGAGAAATCCTTTGGTTTTTAGGGATATTTATCTTCCTATCAATGATGGCTACTGCCTTTATGGGATATGTTCTTCCATGGGGACAGATGAGCTTTTGGGGAGCAACAGTAATTACCAACTTATTCTCAGCTATACCAATTATTGGTGATAATATTGTTACTTGGTTATGGGGTGGTTATTCAGTAGATAATCCTACGTTAAATAGATTCTTCGCATTACATTATTTATTTCCTTTTATCATTGTTGGTTTGGTAGTATTACATTTGATAGCTCTTCACATTCCAGGTTCTAACAACCCGTCTGGAGTAAGTGTTAAAAATGTTGAGAAAGATACAATTCCATTTCACCCTTATTACACTATTAAAGACTTATTTGGTCTGGGATTATTCCTAATCTTATTTTTCTATTTTGTTTTCTTTTATCCAAATAATTTAGGTCATCCAGATAATTATATTCCAGCAGACCCATTAGTTACTCCTGCGCATATTGTTCCAGAATGGTATTTCCTTCCTTTCTATGCAATTCTAAGAGCAATCCCTGATAAGTTATTAGGTGTAATATTAATGTTTGCATCGATTTTAATATTATTCTTTTTACCTTGGCTAGATAGTTCTAAAGTAAGAAGTGGTTATTATAGACCATTATTTAAAATCTTTTATCTTGGTCTAATATTTGATTTTATATTACTTGGATATCTAGGTGCACAGGCTCCTGAAGGTATTTATGTTTCTCTATCAAGAATTGCTACATTATATTATTTTGGCTATTTCCTCGTAATATTACCATATTTAAGCAAAAAGGAAAAAACCTTAGAATTGCCTGAATCAATTGATGCATATTATAAGGCTACACATAAAAAATAGGATTATTATGAGAATGAAAATACTTATTATATTAATATCATTTATTGTGCCTTTTTCAGCAAATGCTGCGAAATCTGCACAAAAGCTATTACAAAGAGATTGGCCTTTTGAAGGTTACTTAGGTTATTTTGATGATCAATCAATACAAAGAGGTTTCCAGGTTTATCAAGAAGTTTGTGCTGGTTGTCATTCCCTCAAAAGAGTGTATTATAGAAATTTAATTGAAGTAGGCTTTTCTCCTGAAGAGGCAAAATCAGTTGCAAATAGTGCAGTTTTTATTGATGGTCCAAACGATGATGGAGAAATGTTTGAAAGGCCAGGCTTAGTTTCTGATAAGTTTGTACAGCCTTATCCAAATCAGAAGGCTGCAAGAGCCTCAAATAATGGAGCATATCCTCCAGATCTATCTTTAATGATTAAAGCAAGGCCAGATGGTGCAAATTATTTATATTCATTATTAAATGGATATATGGAAACACCTAAGGATATGAAAATGGGAGCTAATATGCATTTTAATATTTTTTACCCAGGCTATCAGATAGCTATGCCAAAACCATTATATGACGATCAGGTAGAATATCAAGACGGCACAAAAGCTACCGTTGAACAAATGTCATATGATCTTGTTAATTTTCTTCAATGGGCAGCAGAGCCAGAAATGGAACAAAGAAAAAGAATGGGATTAAAAATTCTTGGCTTTCTATTAGTAGCAACTATTTTCTTTTATATCGCCAAAAGAAGAATTTGGTCTGAAGTTCACTAAGCGGACTTCATTAAAGATTGAAATTAGTATTTTGATTTAATTGCTTCCATTAAGCAGAATAAAATTTATATTTATGACATTAGAAGTAGCTATTCTGCAAATAAAAACTGGAAAAACAAAAGAATTTGAACAGGCATTTAATATTGCTCAAAACATTATTAAAGCTGCAAGAGGCTATATTGGTCACAATTTACAAAAATCCTCAGATTATTCAGATCGATATATCTTAATTGTTAAATGGCAGACACTAGATGATCATATCAATGAATTTAGGAAGTCTCCTGAATATCAGGATTGGAAAAAATTACTGCATCATTATTATGAACCATTTCCAGAAGTAGATCATTTCCAAAAAATTGATAGTTCATCAACTGAATTAATTTTGTAAAATTTGTAATGTCAGTTAAGAATTATTTATTAGTATTAATTGTAACATTTATTTGGGGATTTAATTTTGTATTTGCTAAAATTGCGTTAGATTATTTTGAACCTTTTACATTATTAGCATTAAGGTATTTGGTTATTGCAATTTTATTAATCCCTTTTTATCGGAAACCGCCAATATCTTTTTTGAATATAATATTATTGAGTTTTATTTTTTCGATAATGCATTTAGGTGCAATGTTCTATGGTCTAAAACTAGGGCTGAATGCAAGTATAGGAGTTGTTATACTTCAAACTCATGTACCATTCTTATTATTATTAGGTGTTATATTTTTTAATGAAAAAATAGGTATAAGAAGTATTATTGGCTTGTTTCTTTCATTTATAGGTTCAATGATTTTAATGAATGCTCCAAATAGTATTGAACATAAAATGGGGTTTTGGTTAATGCTGATAAGTGCATTTTCGGTTGCATTCTATGGAGCAATAATAAAAAAATTAGGTAAGATTGACATAGTTGCATTAATTGCCTGGATAGCTTTTATATCTTCGCCATTCATGATCATTATTTCGCTAATATTGGAGGATGGGCATAATCAATTAATGAATGATATTTCGATAAATATAATATTTGCGTTCTTATATATTACGATTGGTTCTGCGATAATTGGTCATTCATTATGGGCTTATTTATTGTCGCATAATCCTATAAGTTCCATAGCACCAATTACCTTATTAATTCCTGTAATTGGAGTTTTAGGCGGAGCAATCATCTTGAATGAACAAATTATGTTAAATATGATTTTAGGATCAATATTAGTAATTATTGGAGCTGGAATTTTAATAATAAGAAGACCTTATATTGTAGAGTCTGAAGTTGATTTATAGCTATGACTAATAATTCGCAAATAAATGGTGTATTATGGATGATTCTTCACTGTTTTCTAATATCATCAATGGCAGCATTAGTTAGAATAATAGCTTCTTCATATCATATATTACAAATAGTGTTCTTTTATAGCTTTGTTGCGTTTCTGATATTATTTATTTATCTTATTCTTACAAAGCAATTATCATCGCTAAAGACATCTTTCATTAACTTGCATCTATACAGATCATTCTTAGGAGTGATATCGTTATCAATGTATTTCTACGCCTTTACAATTATACCATTAACAGAAGCAAGAGCAATAGCATTAACATCTCCATTAGTATCGTCTCTATTTGCAATAATATTATTAAAAGAAAAAGTTGGATATCATAGGATATTAGCACTTATTATTGGATTTATAGGAGCTATAATTATTTTAAAGCCAGGCGATACTAACTTTTCATATGTATCATTAATGGTAATAGCATCTGTTATTATGTGGGCTGTAATTGATATAATTATTAAGATTATGACGAAAAAGGAGTCGACCACAACACAGATGTTTTATCTTAGTGGTTTGATGAGTTTATTTTTACTTCCATTTAATTTCATGGTATGGAAAACTCCAGATTTATGGTTAGATTGGTCAATTTTAATTTCACTTGGTCTAATTTTTTTAATTAACATTACGGCAGTTTTTAAAGCCTATAAATATGCAGATCTTTCAACATTAATGCCTTTTGATTTTAGTGGCATGATTTTTACAGCTATAATTGCTTATATATGTTTTGGTGAAATTATAATGATAAATACACTAATTGGCTCAATAATTATTGTTACTAGCTCACTATATATAGTAAAAAGAGAGTTGTTAAAAAAAACTGTCAGTAAAGAAAACATTATTTCTAACGATTAGGACCATCAATTGTAAAAATATTTTTTTCTATCGTTTTGCTAAAAGATAAACCTGCACTAATTGCAGCACTTGCAAGTATTGAAAAACAAGTCCTAGCTGAACCTCCACTAAATAAACGTGTGGGATTTTCTGTAATCATATTTTTGA
Organism: Rickettsiales bacterium; assembly: GCA_016778805.1. Taxonomy (GTDB): domain Bacteria; phylum Pseudomonadota; class Alphaproteobacteria; order Rickettsiales; family JABIRX01; genus JADHOX01. Next base: position 11,510 of record JADHOX010000025.1, on the reverse strand, counting down.
TATCAGAGAATTTATTACCGCCTGAAAGCATAGTTGCCAAAGAGTCAAGTGGGGTTGATGCCGTAATTAACATCAGTTTAATACAATTTTCTGAATATTGTTCGAATTGTTTCTTTGTAAAATCGGTTTTTTCAAACACATCTTCAGGAATTGATTCAGTAATTTGATTGGCAAGATTTTTAGAGCTATATATCGATGAATGAAATGCATAATTACGAAGCCATATAGTTGGTAATATTGCTTTCATATTGAAAGGGGCCTGTTCTTTAGCTCCAGACATTAGAAGTTTTTCTCTATGTTCTTGATAGATATATGAAAAGATTGTTTCTAAAGTTGCAGATAAACTAGCTGTTTGATTTGTTGAGAGATCAAAATTTTCCTGAAATGAGGTAGCAAATAATGCCGGAGCAATAACTGTACTACAGCGCCTTTTAGTGTTATTAACACAGCCTCTATATAAACCTAATACTCCCTCGTGATTATATCTTTGTTTTAAAAGATGCCAATATGATGTTGAGGGATTGGTATATTTTAGATTTAATAAATTTTGGATAGGTAAACTTAAACTCTGGCTTCCGACAATAGATGAAGTTAAACCAATGGTTTTGCATAAATATGGAATCAAATTATATTTAGGAGTATTATTTGGATGATTCTCAGAATTATCAAACATTGATGTAGCATTATATGAATTTTTTCTGGGCTCTATTTGAGCAACATTAGAATTATAATCAGTGATCATTTTAAGTATGGTAAAAATTAGGGAATTTAACAGTCGCCTGTAATAAGGCCTGATCTATTTTGTCTTAAAGCGTATTTAAGGGCAGTTTCTCCATGAATTGATCTTATGTTAATATCAACTTTTTTATTAAGGAGAAATTTTACTGATTTTTCAAAAGCTTGACCAGAAGCATAATGAATTGGTGCAAAACCAAGGCAATCAATATTATTATAGTTGTAATTACATTTATCCAAAATTTTTAAAATTTCTAAAAGTTCAAAGTCAGATTTACATTCGTAAAAACTCATAGAAACTCTGGCGCCAACTAATATTAAATCATTTATAATTTCTTCCCATCTATATTGAATTGCATAATCTAAAGCAGTCTTAAAATTTTCGTCACGATTATTAATAGTTAGATGATTGTTATTTAGGCATTTAGTAACCATGTTATGATTACCCTTAATTACATAATTTTGTAACGTTAAAGAAGAAGATCTCTTTGTAGTATTCTTTTGTGTTTTTAGAGATACTGAAAACGCCTTATGCTTTATTTTTCTAACTTGTGATTTTAATTTTGATTTTAATCTTTGCATTTCTTATTTCTCTTCCCATTCAAGATCTTTATTTAAATCTTTAAAAATATTCTCGTCTAAGCTACCTTCAGACTGATCAATAACTACTGATACAGCTAGATCCCCAGTGACATTTACGGTAGTTCTAAACATATCTAATAACCTATCAACTCCGGCAATAAGTGCAATAGCTTCTATTGGTAAACCAACTGCTGTAAATACCATAGACATCATAATTAGGGCAACTCCAGGAATTCCAGCAGCACCAATTGAAGCAATAGTTGCAGTGAAAATAATTGTAACAAAATCCATAAATTCTAGATTTGTTCCTACTAAACCAGCCACAAAAACAGAACAAATCCCTAAATAAATGGCAGTTCCATCCATATTAATTGTTGATCCAAGAGGTAAAACAAATTTCGCTGTCCCTTTTGATACTCCTAGTTTTTCTTCTGCTACTTTCATTGTAATTGGTAATGTTGCAGAGCTACTTGAGGTTGAAAATGCTATGATTTGGGCATCAATGATTTTTTTAAAAAATAATAAAGGATTTAAACGTGATAGTAAGCCAATAAAGATACTGTAAACAAAAAACATATGAAAAAAACATGCTGTGACTACAACAACAACAACCATAGCAAGTGAAGCAATGACTTCTAATTCTTGTGTGCCTGCAACCCAACCAATTAGCGCAAATACTCCATATGGTGCAAATTTCATTATAATACCAGTTAAAGAATAAGTGACTTCAGCAGCGATATTAAATGCTTCAGCAACTTTCTCGACTTTTTTTCCTGCTATATTTACTGCAGTGCCAAGGAAAACAGCGAAAACAATAATTTGCAGGACATTGCCTTCAGCCATTGCTTTTACTGGATTAGTTGGGACTAAATTAACAACCATATGAGCTAGAGATAATTTCTCAACTTCAGTAGCTTCACTAGCGCTAAAACTTATACTTGTTTCGATCCCAGCAGATGGATCAAACACATTTGCAAGGCATAATGCAATAATAATTGCAACAGCAGTACTGAAAAGATAGAGTAAAATACTTTTAGTTCCAATCCTACCTAGAGAATGAGTATGCTCCATAGAAGTTATAGCGGCTGATATTGAGAAAAATATCAACGGAATAACAATCATCTTAATCATATTAACGAAAATATCACCAATTGGCTTTAGATATGTTGCTTTATCACCAATTAAGTATCCAGTGATACCACCTAATATCATAGCAATGAAAATTTTTTGCCAAAGATGAATTTTTTTAGTCATACAACGTTCTTTTTTGAATGAAAATTATCAACATTATCAAATAAATCCTTAAGAATAATTGTATCTTCTCTTTTTGGACCTGTTGAAATAATATCAATTTTAGTAGAAAGAAAATTTTCTATAAATTCAATAAATCTTTTAGCATTCTGTGGTAATTGACTCAAATCTTTTACACCAATTATATCTTCATCCCAACCATCAAGTGAAATATATTGTGGTTCTAATTCTGTTAATTTAGAGTTATTTGCAGGAATATAATCATAATGCTCGCCAGCAATTTTATATCCAGTACAAAGCTTAATTTCTTTAATGCCAGTTAAAACATCAATTTTTGTTAGCGCAATAGAGTTAACTCCACAAATTTTAATCATTTGTTTTAACTGAGCTAGATCAATCCAGCCACATCTTCTTTCCCTTCCAGTTACAGTTCCGAATTCATGACCATTAGTTTGTAGTAATTTCCCGTACTCATCATTTAATTCCGTTGGCATTGGTCCTTCTCCAACTCTTGTAGTATAAGCTTTAATTACACCAATATTATGTTTAGGAGCTCCAAAGCCAAATCCTGAGCCAATAATCGCTTGATGAGTAACGGTATTTGAAGAAGTTACAAATGGATATGTACCATGATCAATGTCAAGCATTACTCCTTGAGCACCTTCATATAGAATAGTTTTATTATCGTTATTATATTCATCTAATATTTTCCATACAGGAGCTTGAAATGAAGTTACAAGATCACTGATGCTTTCAAGGTCACCAATTAGGTTTTGCTCTGAAATTTCAATATTGTGATGTTTAAGAAATGGTAAATGATAATTGATTATATCTTCGGATTTCTTGGCAATAACCTCTTTGTCATTAAGGTCGCAAACTCTAATAGCTCTTCTTGAAACTTTATCAGAATATGCTGGGCCAATCCCTTTACCAGTTGTCCCAATTTTAGAGTTTTTACGAATCTTTTCAGAAATATTGTCTATTATCTTATGGATTGGTAAAATCAAACATGCATTATCGGCAATAATTAGATTCTGTTTTGTGATAGAAAGGCCAAGCTTCTGAAGATTTTCAATTTCGTTTTTTAAATGGAATGGGTCAATTACTACGCCGTTTCCGATAATCGAAACTTTGTTAGAGCTGATTATACTTGATGGTAATAAATTTAATTTATACTCAATATTTTCGGCTATAATTGTATGGCCCGCATTGTTACCGCCTTGAAATCTAACCACAATATCGGCATTTTGGGTAAGGTAATCAACTATTTTACCTTTTCCTTCATCCCCCCATTGTAAACCAACTATAGATAATACTGACATAATTATGATCCCCAAATATATACAAAACTAAATAAAAATAACCAAACAACATCAACAAAATGCCAATACCATGCTGCGAATTCAAAGCCAAGATGAGCCTTGGTTGAAAATTGGCCTTTACGAGCTCTAAAATAACAAACCAATAAGAAAATTGTTCCAATCATTACATGAAAACCATGAAATCCAGTAGCCATATAAAAATTTGCCCCATAAACAGAATCGGTAAAATTAAAATTATGGTTTAGCGCATGGTGATATTCATAAACTTGAAAGCCTGTGAATATAAAACCTAGTAAAACAGTTAAGCCTAAAGCTAAGACTAGATCCTTCTGGTTATTATGCATTAAAGCATAATGAGCCCAAGTAACAGTGGTTCCTGATAATAGTAAAATTAATGTATTTAAGAATGGTACATCCCATGGATCTAGAGTTTTGATTGATTCTGGCGGCCAAACTCCTTCTTTAATAGGCCAAACTCCTTCCAGAATATCTACAGGAAAAACACTGACATAGAAAAATGAAAAGAAAAATGCAAAAAAGAACATGACTTCTGAAAGAATAAACAAAGACATACCAAGTCTTAAGCCAGTCTTAACATTATTTGTATGAGCTTTATCTTCTCTGCCCTCGCGAACAACATCTTTCCACCAAAGATATGCAGTTAAAAATGTTAATAATAATCCTGCAATTAAAAAACCTAATCCATTTTCTTCTCCATGCATTGACCAAACACCACCAATCATAGAGCAAAAAACCGCTGCCGAAGCTACAAGTGGCCAAGGGCTAGGGTCAACAAGGTGAAAGTCATGTTTGCGATAGGATTTAATATTCTCGATGGACATTTTGTAATAATTTTAAATAAGTTTTATTGAAAAGTATTTGCTTTCCTCAAAAAGCAGCTAGCATAAAATAAATCTTCCTATATCTCAAGCCTTTAATTGGTGCATGTTGGAATATGATAAGACAAATTTTTATGTCTTACCAAAATTTCTGGTAAAATTTCATCCAAAGATTTCGGCTGAATAGCAAGATCATATAAAGTTAATGCATTTGGCTGGGTTACATTATCAGTGGTTAAAAGCTTGACTTGGTCGCCTGTTAATAATGGTTTTGGAAGTTTTCCTAAGACGTTGCCGAGAAGAGAAGACAGACGATATGGAATGTTGAGCATTAATCTTTTTCGATCAAGGGTCTTTAAAATCATCTCTATCATTTGTCTTAATGTATAAATATTCGGACCACCCATTTCATAGATATTAGCGTTAAATTTGTCAGTTTGAACAATTTTAGCTATTGATTCAGCAACATCATTAACGTATACAGGTTGAAATTTTGTTTTGCCTCCAATAATTAAAGGCATGATTGGAGATAAGGTTGATAAATCTGCAAATTGATTAATGAAATTATCTTCATAGCCGAAAATAACGCTAGGTCTTAAAATAACATGATTACTAAAATTTTCTTTAACCGCTTTTTCACCAGCAAGTTTGGTTGCGGCATATCTTGCGGAATTATTTCGATCAACACCTAATGCTGAAATATGAATAAATTGCTGTAGATTATATTTTGTAGCAAGTTGAGCTAATGTTTCCGGAAATTGGGCATGAACACTAGCAAACTCTCCAGTTTTTGTTTCAAATAAACATCCTACTAGATTTATGATAATGTCAGATTTAGCAATAATTGATTCAACGAAGTCAATATCTAATATATTGCCCTCGATAATATCCAACTGTCCTAATGACAGCCCAACCTTAAGTTCGGTTTTTTTGTTTTTATCTCTTGTGACAACATTAATCTTACAGCCAAGATCACCCAGTTTCTTTACAACATAATGTCCTAAAAAGCCGGTGCCACCAAAAATTGTAATAGTTTTGTTTCTAATAATCATAATTTGAATAAATTAATTATCGATGTGCACGCTATATGAAAGCGTTATTTTATCAATATTTTTTAGAAAAGGATCTTTTTCAATTTCTGGATCTAAATAAAAACTGACCGGTAGCTTGCTTGTTGAATTAGCCTTAAAAGTTAATTCTTCATAACAAAAACACTCTATTTTAACAAAATATTGAGCTGCTTTTTGTGGTAAAACGTTATACAAGGCTGTTAAAGTAACATCTTCATCAGATTTGTTGGTTAATTCAAAAATAACCAAATTGTTTTTACCTGATAATGTCTCTATGGTTTTAGTTTTTGTTGAAAAACTGATTTTTTTACTGTTTGAGTCCTCAGCATTAAATTGAACGTCGTAAAGACGCGTCCCAATAGTTACAGCGCCGCTTGATGAGGCAGTTCCGGAATATCCAGTCACTTTGCAAAATAAATTATATAGAGGTACTGATGCAATAACAAGGCATATCATAGAAAATATAATTGAGAGCAGTATAATAACGGTTTTGTTGACAGAGTTTTGCATAAAGTTTTTAAAGGTTATACTTAATATATATCCCAATATGATGCACTATCAATATTTAAATTAAAAGCATCTCCAGCGATATTGTAACATGATCCATAGCCGCCTTTTCTAAATTTCTTTTTTGAGTTTTGAATTATAAAGCAGTCTAAAATTTCGCCAGAAGGTTTTGAAACTAGTCGAACAAAAGAGTAATCATAACCTCTTCTGCCATTACTTGGCAGCTTAATAAAACCTGAAGTGCTCATTTCTTTTATTTTTTCTGGAGAAAGAACAGTGCCATTCATAAACTCATTTGAAAGTGATTTTCCCGAAATGGTGATTTTAGATCCTGATATAGTGTAATTCATATTAATCATTTTGCCAGAATATCTTGATACAGCATACATATTACCAACCAGATAATTTGCACATGAAGGCAAAACAATAATTGCTATTAGCAAAAGTATTTTTTTAATATAACTATAATGTTGTTGACTAAACATTTTTGATAAGAATAAATAGCGACAAACTTATTAATTAATAATTACCAAATGATCAACAAGTTTTCCAAGGTTTTTGCCATAATTTTTACATTATTTATTTCATCAAATGCTCTTTCTCAAAAACTAGACAAGTCTTTTGGTGATTGGAATGTCTTAAGCACTCAAGTAAAATCACAAAAAGTTTGTTATATTGCATCACTTCCAATTACTCAGAATGGTTCGGTAAAAAAAGCTACTAATGCATATTTTCTTGTTAGTCTTTTTCCAGAAAGATCTCCAGAAGTCAGTTATTCTCCAGGATTTGATATTAAAGTCGATAGTCAGGTGAAAATAGATATTGATGGCTATGAAACATTAATCACAAAGGTTTCAGAGCAAGTAGTTTGGGCTTCTAACGCTGATGAAGATAGTGAAATTATACTTGAGTTAAAAAAGGGAATTAAGTTAAAAGTATTAGCTCCTGATAATAATGGTAATTATTCTTTAGACATTTTCTCGCTTAAAGGTTTTACTGCAGCTTATAATCATATGTTAAAATTGTGTGAAAGAAAATAGTCAGCTATTTTAACATCACAAAGATTTCTGCTTCGTTTGAATCAGCTATTTTATAATTCTTAATTGATTTGTTTAAAATCGAGTATTCTAACCATCTTGGAACCTGTTTGTAAAGGACCCCGTTAGGTTTTTTGTTTTTGACATTTAAGCCAGTGATGATTTTTATTTTTTTTATTTTTAAGTCATTTGCTTTTTTGATCGCAAGATCAATAGCTTTAAATGCAGCTTCTTCGTGAAAATTATGTAAATCTAGTTCTAAAATATTGGCGTAATCAATGTTTTCTTCTTCATATTTTGAGATTTTGTCATCAATTTTTAATTTGCCATCTATATATTGTTGCCAGATATCGTCGCTATTTGCCATAAAGAGCCTTGCTAATATTTTTAAATTGTTTAATAAATCATAGCACTTATTTCAAGTTGGTGAAATTATTTTTAAAATAAATAATTAAAATAACATATCATTATAATAAAGAATGGAACATATAATACCTTTTGACAAACGTGATGGCTTTATCTGGTATAACGGACAATTAACCGAATGGAAAAACGCTACTACGCATGTACTTAACCATGGTCTTCATTATGGTAGCTGTGTGTTTGAAGGTATAGCTGTATATAACAACAGAATTTTCAAATTAGAGGAACATAGCCAAAGATTAATTGATTCTGCTAAATTATTAGATTTTGAGATTCCTTACTCCCTTAAAGAAATAATGTCAGCTACTGAAGAAATTGTTCGTATTCAGAAAGTTGATAATGGTTATATAAGGCCTTTTGCGTGGAGAGGTTCAGAAAAAATGGCTATTTCAGCAAAAGATAATTCCATTAATCTTGCAATAGCAACCTGGAAATGGCCACCATATTTTTCACCAGAGGCAAAATTAAATGGTATTGATATGGTTTTCGCGCAATATAAAAGACCATCGCCTGAAACAGCTCCAACTGCTTCAAAAGCTGCTGGTTTATATATGATTTGTACTTTTTCAAAACATTTGGCAGAACGAGATGGTTATACAGAGGCTATAATGTTAGATTATAGAGGTTATATTGCTGAAGCAACATGTGCAAATATGTTTTTTATAATAAATGATGAATTGCATACGCCACTTGCTGATTGTTTTTTAAATGGCATTACAAGGCAAACAGTTATTGATCTTGCCAAGTCTAATGGTGTAAAAACAGTAGAACGTCATATTAAACCAGAAGAATTAGCTAATGTGCAAGATGCCTTTTTGACTGGAACAGCAGCTGAAATAACTAGAGTTAATTCAATTCATGATAATAAAAACGACATTAAATATAATTTTGCTAAACATCCAATCACTTTGAAATTACGTGATTTATATTATCAAGAAATTCATAAATAATTTTAATGCAGGGCTCTAGTAAAAACTCATATCATATCTATGGCCTGAATACTGTTGATTTAATTTTTAAATCCTGCCCACAAAGGATTATAGAGATTCATACAGTTGCAAACTTAATGCATAAATTTAGTGGTATTAAGGTTGTTAAAACTACAGCTAAAGAATTAAATCATTTATTCCCCGATGTTAATCATCAGAATGTTGTGGCATTAGTGAAGTCAAAGCCGCATTTACAATTTGAAGAGTTGGTTAGCAATGAAGATTTAGATAGAATTGTCATCCTAGATCGTATCACAGATATTGGTAATATTGGCGCGATAATCAGATCTGCTCTAGCATTCAAAATAAATAAATTTATTTTACCAAAACATGACTCTTGTATTGATGCGTCAAAAATTGCGAAATCTTCAAGTGGTTATTCAGAGCTGGCTCAGATTGCAGTTGCGACAAATTTAAATGATGTGTTAGCAGAACTAAAAAAACAAAATTATTGGTGTTTTGGTCTAGATGGTCTGGCAAAAAATGATATTACAATTCTCAAGAATTATCCTAAGCTTGCTTTAGTATTAGGAAATGAGCATCAAGGTATAAAAGCTAGTTTGCGCAAAAATTGTGATATGTTAGTAAAAATTCCGACTGATGGCATTGTTGAAAGTTTAAATGTTTCAGTAGCAGCTGCTATTACTTTTTATAATATTAAATAATGTCTAAATATTCGCTACAAGCTTTTGAAGAAACCTGGCCAATTAAAGGGGTTTTTAATATTGCTCATGGAAGCAGAACTGAATCATCAGTTGTTATCTGTAAAATAAGTGATGGTAAATATACTGGTTTAGGAGAGTCATATCCATATAATCGTTATGATGAAACAGTGGATTTTGTTTTATCTGAAATTAATAATTATCGAGATATTGTGATTGCAAATCCTACTCGTCAGGAATTACTTAAAATAATGCCAGCAGGAAGTGCAAGAGCTGCAATTGATCTAGCCTTATGGGATTTAGAATCCAAACAATCTGGTCTAGCTATTTGGGAATTGGCAAATCTACCGAAACCTAAACCTATTGATTCAGCATTTACCATTTCTATTGGTACTATTGATCAGATTGCCAGAGACGTTAAAGAAAATATAGACAAAAAAATTTTAAAATTAAAGTTAGCTGGTGATAATTATGATAGTGCAAGAATTCTAAAAATTCGAGAATTGTCGCCAAAATCTAAAATAATTATTGATGCAAATGAGTCTTGGTCAGTTGATAAATATTTAGAACTGATAGATTTTTGTGTAAAAGCAAATGTATCTATGATTGAACAACCATTCCCAGCAAGCTCTGATGATGTTTTAAAAGATCTTAAAAGGCCTATTGCTATTTGTGCTGATGAAGCTTGCCATACTAGTGAAGATTTAAAGGGGTTGGTTGGTAAGTATGATATGATTAATATTAAATTGGATAAATCTGGTGGATTAACGGAAGCACTTAATTTATACCAAAATGCTAGATCTTTAGGCTTTAAAATTATGGTGGGATGTATGGTGACTACATCCTTGAGTATTAGGCCTGCATACTATCTTTCTCAAAATGCGGACATTGTTGATATTGATGGTTTTGCCTTATTAGCAAAGGATCGTATTAATGGTTTAAAGTTTTTTAATAGTCAGGTCTTTGAATAAAGATCTAATTTTCAATAAAATTTTCTATTAAATTTTGTAATTGTGGATAAGCGTTAGAAATAATGCTGTTATGATCAGCGTTTTCGATGATTACTAAATTAGAGTTTCTGATACTTTTGGCAAATTTTTCACCAAAGCTTAATGGGGTAACATTATCTTGTGCTCCATATATTAATAATGTTGGACATTTGATCAGATCTAACTTTGATGAGAGGTCTTCATTAACTGCCTTTACTAAAATTTCACGCATTAATCCTTTCGCTGATCTATAATCACTACTGCCAAATTTATTAGCAAATTTTGATTTTAAGTTTGTTTTGCAAATGAAATCGGCAATTTCCGCACTAATGCCGATAAATTTTAGAATTCTTGATTTTATTTTAAAGATAAAACTTCTTTTCCTTTTTAGACCAGCTCCTGCTATATATACGGCCTTATTGATAAAATCCGGATATTTACTTGATATTTGAATAATAATTCTTGCTCCATAAGAATGACCTACAAAAATATTCTGTTTTTTATCTAATCTAGCTAAAAAGTTGTAGTAAAGTTCTGCATATTGATTTGAATCCATTGAGATCTTTGGTTGATTTGATCTTCCACATCCATATTGGTCAATTAAAATAACTTCATATTTTCCTTTGAAATATGAGGCAATTAACTCAAGTGAAAGGTGGTTAAGCCCCCATCCATGAAGAAAAATTAATCTTTTATCTGCATTTTTATTCTCATATATTTTGTAAAAAAAATCTTTATAAAAGGGCATTAAGAAACTTATTTTTTGTGAATTTAAATATATTTTTGAAAATTTCTAGTTCTAGTTTTATGAAAAAAAATTAGCTATTATCCCCCTAAACTTGATGAATTACTTATGCCATGACTATAAGGTGAGTATTTGAAAATTACATCCGGTGTTTTTTCAGCTGGATAATGATGATCCAGAAAATTTAGATATAAATCTAGATTCTGTTTTATTTCATTAGTGAATGTACGGAAATAGTGAGAGTGTGAATTACTTTCAGCTCCAGCATTTTTGAAGATCTGATTATATAGATCTTGTTCATCAGAATTTTGTTTTATATCATCAAGAAAAGAAGATGTCTTATATATTAAAAATTCTGG
>JADHOX010000024.1 GCA_016778805.1 Rickettsiales bacterium | reverse complement strand
TACCATTAAGAATATGAACTGAGTTTACTCCATTTTCTAAAGCATCAATACAAGTTTTAGTTTTAGGGATCATACCAGCAGAAATTATATCTTTTTTAATAAGCTGATTAATTTCATTAACATTTATTGAATTAATTAACTTTTCATCATTATAAATTCCATCAACATCAGAAAGTACAATAAGTTTGTATGCATTTAAGCTAGAAGCTATTCTACCTGCAACAGTATCAGCATTAATATTATATGTTTGGCCATCTTTACTAATGCCAATTGGAGCAATAACTGGAATTAAATCACTTTCATCTAGTGTGTATAAAATCTCCGGGTTGATTGTAACTGGTTCGCCAACAAATCCAAGATCAAGAATTTTTTCAATATTTGAATCACTATTACGATGAGTTTTTTGCAACTTTTGTGCAACTATTAAATTAGCATCTTTTCCAGATATACCAATTGCATGACCACCTTGTTTGTTAATTGCTGTAACAATTTCTTTATTTATTGATCCAGATAGTACCATTTCAACAATATCAACAGTTTGCCTATCGGTAACTCTTAAACCATCAATAAATTCGCTTTTTATTTTTAATTTATTGAGCATAGCGCCTATTTGCGTTCCACCACCATGAACGATAACAGGGTTAATACCAATTTGTTTTAGTAAAGTTACGTCACGAGCAAAATTTTCAATTACTTTTGGATCACCCATGGCACTACCACCAATTTTAATTACAAAAACTTCACCTGAAAATTTTTGAATATATGGAAGGGCTTCAGCTAAAATTGATGCTTTATCCATAAAATTAATTTGTTTTTTTTCAGAACCACCTTTGTTTCCAGTTTTAGGTTGGTTAGTTTTTTTTCTGCTTTTTAAATCAATTACTTCCATGATGTTACAAATTATTTAAAATTAAGTATCTGATATCATCCATACCAATATTTTTCAATGAACTTGTTAGAATAATATCTCTTTTATAATTAAGCTCAGTTTTTAAATTTTCTAATATTAAATTTTTTTTATCTAGATATTCTTGTTTTTTTGTTTTGTCTAACTTTGTTAAAATAATCTGATAATCAATCTCATTAGTGGCACAGAAATTTATCATATCAAAATCATTTGCTTTAATTCCGTGTCTGGAGTCAATCAAAATAAAAAGTATTTTAAGCATATCTCTATACAAAATATATTCTGAAGTGAAGTTTTCCCATTCTGCAATTTTGTTTTTTGGAGATTTTGCAAAACCATATCCTGGAAGGTCAACAATTCTCAAAGATTGTTTAAAAGTAAAACAATTGATCATTTGAGTCCGCCCAGGAGTTTTTGAAGTCTTTGCAAGGTTTGTTTGCATTGTAAGACTATTTATTAATGATGATTTTCCAACATTTGATCTGCCTATGAACGCAAACTCCGGAAGTAATAATTTTGGCCAGTTAGATGCTGAATTTGCAGAAGTTTCAAACTTAAACTGACGTTTTTTTAAATCTGATAATGATAAATTTTTAACACTCATAATTACCAGATTTAATTACTTACCATGTTTCTTATTGATGAAATATTGCTGTAAAATTGATAATGCATTGTTGAATGTCCAATAAATTACTAATCCTGCAGGAAATGTCGCAAAAATAAATGTGAACATATAAGGTAATATTTTCATCATTGTTTGCTGAATTGGATCTTGCGGTGTTGGATTAAATTTTTGTTGTAACAACATTGTCAATCCCATTAGACATGGCCATATTCCAATGTTAAAGAAAGGATCAAATGGTAACAAACCAAATAAATTAAAAATTGATGTTGGGTCTGGAACTGACAAGTCAGTTATCCAGCCAAAAAACGCAGCTTGGCGCATTTCGATTGTGACAAAAAGAACTTTATATAAAGCAAAAAATATAGGGATCTGAATGAGTAATGGAAAACAACCAGCCATTGGTTTTACATTATATTTTTTATAAAGAGTCATGACTTCTTTATTCATCCCCATTCTGTCGTCTTTAAATTTTTCTTTTAACTCTTTAATTTGAGGTTGTAGCTGTTTCATTTTATATATTTCCCTAAATGATTTATCAGCTAATGGAAATAGAAGTAATCTAAGTAAAATTGTAAAAATAATAATTGTAATTCCAAAATTATGAACAAATTGATTAATATAATGAAGAGCCTTAGAAATTGGCTTTGTCATAAAATATAAGACTCCAAAATCTAGAGCTCTATCAAATAATGGTATGTTATATTTTACAGTATAATCATCTAAAAGGTTTAATTGCTTAGGTCCTACAAAAACAAAATATTCAAAATCAAGTTTTTGATTGTTTTCTAATTCATACCAACCACTACTTAATTCAGTCTGAAATCTTTTTGAAAGATCGTTTTTTATGTAATGATATATATTAAAATTATAAAGCTTGTTTTGGTTTGGGATAATTGCAGAAAGCCAGTATTTATCTGAAAAACCAGTCCAACCTGAAGCTGATTTATATTCAAAATCTTCTTTCTGTAATTTTTTAAAGGTTACCTCTTTTAATTCATTGTTTATTACCGAAATAGGTCCCTCATGTAAAATTATAAATGATTGATAATCTTCAGGAAAACCTCTGTTAATCAAACCATAATGTTTTATTTCTTGTGATGTATTTGATATGTTTTTGATACTATCTTTGACCTTAAATAAATATTTGTCATGTATTGCAATCTCTCTTTCAAAAGCAAATTGATCTGTAGATTTATTTAATTTAACCTTGCCATCGATAAAAGTTTTTTGATCAGTTTGCCAATTAGATAATTTGTTAATTTTTGGTGATGATTTGGCGATATAACCAAAATCAATAAAATATGAATCAGGCTCATGTTTTCTTTTAAGAAGTTCAACCTCTTCATCGCTATCTTTACTTACTAAATATTGTTTCAAGATTAATTCATCAATATAACCAGCATTTTGATTCATTGATCCAATAATATCAATGTTATCAAATGAAATCCTCGGGCTATTTTTTATTTCTTGATGTTTAACAATCTCTTTTTGGATTTGTTTTTGTTCGATTTTAACAGATTTAGCTACTTCTTCATCATACAGCTTTTTTTGTTTTAAATATTCATCATATTTTGGTTTCTCAACAAAGAAGTTCCATGTTGTAATTACCCCCACTGATAATATAAGAGCAATGATGAGATTTTTTTTATCTTCCATTTATATTATGTTTTTTGATTAAATTTAGATTATTTATAAGTTCTCTTTGAAGAGTTGCAAAAGAAAATTTTAAAATTTTTGATCTAACAATAATAATAACTGTTATTCCAGGAAAGTCAGATGTCTGTAAATAGTTGTGTATTATAGCTTTTATACGTCTTTTGCATTTATTTCTATTAACGGCATTTTTAACTGATTTTTTACTTATTGTAATTCCAAAATGTATTTTTGATTCTGGTATATCGAAAAAAGAGTTTTTTTCGAATATAAAAATAGTTGATTTAGAAACGATTTTGTTTTTTACGCTACGAGACCTGACAAAAACCGAGGTTTTAGGAGAATAAAATTTCATTGAGCATAAATATAAGGGATTAACCTAATTTACGCGCAAAGTCTTTTTCTGCCTTTAGCTCTTCTATTTGCAAGAATTTGCCTACCACTTTTTGTAGCCATTCTAGCTCTAAAACCGTGTCTTCTTGCTCTAACAATTTTTGATGGTTGAAAAGTTCTTTTCATTTTATTATTTCAAAATTAAGCGCTTATTATTAATTGGTTATTACTTTCATGTCAAGATAGTAAAATTAAAATGTGTTTTTTTCTAATATTTAGGTTAAAAATGTTAACTTATTATAAATTTACAAATAATGCTAAAATTCCAATCAAACTTTAATATATTTTCAATATTATTATGGCCTTTAACATTAATATATATTCTGGTTGTTAGATTTAGACAAATAATCTTTAAACCAAATCCGTTACCTGGCTTTTCAATTATTGTTGGGAATGCAACTATGGGAGGAGGTGGTAAAACTCCATCAGCTATTGCAATTGGTAAAATACTGCAAGAATTAGCAAATGATTATTATTATTTTACTAAAGGCTATAAAGGTAGTATTTTAGGTCCTGAAATTGTTAACTTAGACAAGCATACAGTTGAACAAACAGGAGATGAATCAAGGGTTTTAGCCAGTCATGCGCAAACTATAATCGCTAAGCAAAGACATAAAGCGAATGATTATTTAAATAAATTTAATGATAAAATTATTGTTCTTGATGATGGATTTCAGAATGTTCATTTAAAAGTAAACCTTAAGATTTTGGTAATTGATGAGAACTTTTTATTTGGTAATAATATGCTTTTACCTGCTGGCCCATTAAGAGATTCATTAGCTTGGCATTTTAAAGAAGCAGATTGTCTTTTTTTTATTGGTGGATCTGATTCAGAATTCAAATTAAAATATAGAAAATATATTGCAAATACTCCATTATTTAAGGCAAAGCCTGCTTTGATTGATGATATTGATAAAAACAAGTCATATCTTGCTTTTTCTGGACTTGCTAATAACTCAAAATTTCAAAATTTTTTGAGGAAAAATAATATTAAAATTGCTGAATTCCAAGCTTTTCCAGATCATCATAAATATACAAAAAAAGATTTATTATCGATAAAAAAATTTGCTGAATCTAAAGGTGTTGATATTTTAACAACTGAAAAAGATGCTGTGAAAATTGATAGTAATATTTTGACAAATTATTCTATTTGTAAAATGCAACTTGAATTTGAAGATAAAATAGGTTTAGCAAAGTTTCTGAAAATGAAAATTAAATCATGATTAAAAAACTAAGATATTTTATTGAGTACATAATTGTAAGAACTTTTGTTTTTATGACGAAGATTTTACCAATTTCAATTATGTCATCATATTATGCTATGGTGTTTTACGTTATTGGCAGTAAATTACCTGCTGATAAAACTGCTGAAAAAAATTTAAAATTTGTTTTTCCTAAAAAATCTTCATCAGAAATTAAAAAAATCAAAGAAAATGTTTGGAAAAATCTTGGCCATAATTTTGCTGAATTTGCTTATTTTAGTAAATTATCCAAATCGCAATTTTTAGAACATGTAAAGGTTAGTGGTATTGAGAATTTGGCTCCATACACAGAAAAAGGGATTCCGATTTTGTTTTATGGAGGACATTTCTCTAACTGGGAACTTATGTCAATTGCCTTAAAGCTTTATGAAATAAAAACAAATATAATTTATAGAAAAATTAATAATGATTATTTGGACGATTATGTTCTAGATATGCGTTCCTCAAAATTTAATATTCTTCATGCAAAAGGTCTTCGAAATGCTACAAAAATAGTTAATGCCGTTAAAAAAGGAGAATGTTTTGCAAGTCTTATAGATCAAAAACTTACTCAAGGAATTGAGGTTCCTTTTTTTGGTAAAAAAACCAAAACACCTCCACTCATAGCTCAATTGGCAATTAAATTTGATCTTCCTTTAATTGGAGTAAATATTAAAAGAATTGACAATATGTCTTATGAGCTAAAATTTGAAGAAATTCTAAAATACAAATCTTTTGAGAATAAAGATAAACAAATAAGAGAAATTATGCTTAAAATTAATCAAAAAGTTGAAAAATGGATAATTGATGCACCAGAACAATGGTTTTTTGTCCATAATAGATGGTAAGTTATTTTAATTGTTAAAGATTTGCAAATTAAATTTCTCATAGTTATTAACAAATAAAGTTAAGATTTTAAAAAAATGAAAGTTATTGTTTGTGGAGCAGGTCCTGTTGGTATTGGTATAGCTGAGCAATTGGTTAATGAAGGTAATGATGTAACTATGATTGGAATTACAGAATCACCTCTTGATAAAATTAAGCATAAATTAGATTTGAATTGTGTTGTTGGGCATCCATCTCATCCATCAGTTTTAAAATCAGCAGGAGCTGAAGAGGCTGATATGATTATAGCTGTTACTGACTCAGATGAAATTAATATGGTAACATCATGTTTAGCTTCAAATCTTTTCGGTGTTAAAAAGAAAATTGCGCATGTTAGACATCATAGTTACTTAGGTAAATATCATGATAGTATTTTTTCTACTGATAATTTTCCTATTGATTTAATTATTTCTCCAGAAAAGGAAGTAGCTAAAGCTATTTCAAATAGATTACATGTTCCTGGTGCCAATGAAACATTTTTATTTGCAGGTGATAGATTAAAAGTAATTTCAGTAAAATTCAAAAAAGATTCTCTGGTAAATCGTTTAACCATTGCTGAAGCAAATGCAAAATTATCACAAAACTTAAAAGTAAAAATCTTTGGCTTTTTAAGAGATCAGGAATTTAGCTTAAAGAGTGACATTAAACTAAATCAAGATGATGAAATATATCTTGCTGCAGATAACGAAGATATAAAAGAAGTTTTATCTTTACTTGGTCATGATGAAAGTGAAGCAAGGAATATAAGGATTGTTGGAGGTGGGAGAGTAGGTTATAGTCTTGCTAAAAGTTTGGAAGAAAATAGTGATATTAATTTAAAGATTATTGAATCTAATGAAAAAAGAGCTCAGTTTCTAGCTTCTCACTTGCCTGATGTTGCAATAATTCATGGTGATGCATTGGAAAAAGAAATTTTACGTGAGGTAAATATTGAAAATAGCGATATGATAATTTCGGTTTCTAATGATGATGAGGTTAATATTCTGTCTTCATTATTAGCAAAGAAATTTGGCTGTACCAAAGCGATTTCCTTGATTAATTCTTCGTCTTTTGCACCATTATTTTCCTCGCTTGGAATAGATGTTATTGTCAATCCAAGAGAAATTTCGGTTTCATCAATATTAAGATATACAAGAGATATAAAATCACGAAATGTATTTTCAATCTGTGAAGGTCAGGCCGAAATTATTGAAACAATCTCTTATGATAATTCATATACTTCAGGTAAAACTTTAGTTGAACTAAAGCTACCTAAAGGAATAGAATTAGCCGCAATTTTTAGACAAGGTAAAACAATAATACCAAAAGAAGATACTGTTATTGAAGCAGGAGATAATTTAATTATAGTATCTTATGTATCGATGTTAAAGAAAGTAGAGAAGATCTTCTCTCATAAATTTAAATATGTTTAAATTTAATTAACTACTTCAATTATTTCATAGCTACTTGGGTCTGAAAACAAATTATGAAGTAATTTATTATTTGCAGTATGACCTGATCTAAAACCTTTGAATTTGCCTAATATTGGATATCCAGATAAATAAAGGTCTCCAATTGAATCAAGAATTTTATGCCTTACAAATTCATTGTTAAATCTTAATCCTTCTGGATTAAGAATTTCTGTTTCACCAACAACAATTGCATTATCAAGAGATCCACCCAGTCCTAAACCCATTTTATTCATCATTTGAACTTCACTTTCTAAACCAAAAGTTCTAGCTCTAGAAATTGAGGTTTTAAAATCATTATCAAGGTAGCTAAAATTAAAATCTTGTGAACCAATTACCTTATTTTCAAAATCAATAGAAAGCTCGACACTAAAACCTCGATCTGGTTCAAGAGAACAATTAATTTCTTTTCCATGAGAATCAGTTTCCTGATATTCAATTTTATCTTTGATTTTTAGAAATTTTTTTAAATTATATTGATTAGTTAAGCCGGCGCATTCGACAATAAACATGAATGGTTCGCAGCTACCATCAAAAACTGGAATCTCTTCATTATCAATTTCAATCAAACAATTATCTATAGAAGCACCCCAAAGACCAGCCATTAGATGTTCGATTGTTGAAACTTTAACACCATATTCATTAGTTAATGATGTGCCTAGTTTTGTGCTAATGACATTATCAAATTTTGCTTTAATAATGCTCTTTTTAGGGTCTTGTATATCTGTTCTTTTAAATGTGATTCCAGTATCTGGATCTGCAGGTGAAATTATTACATTACTTACTTTTCCAGAATGAATACCTATACCAGAAAATTTTAAAGGCCTTTGAATTGTAACTTGTTGAAAATTTTTCATAATTAATTGTAAAAATAGCCTAATTCTTATAAATTCTAGTACTAGAACCGTAAAAAATTGTTTTTTTAAAAAATTTTGCCCTTAGTTTAGCAACCGTAACCGTTTCTGTAAAGCTCAATTATGATTAAGATTGAAATAACAGATATTAAGCAATTAAACTTAATTACAAAAAAATTAATACCTATTATTGGTAATAAATCATTAATTCTTTTAGATGGTGATTTAGGCGCTGGTAAAACGACATTTGTAAAATCAATTTTACAAAATTTAGGTTATAATAAAATAGTTTCAAGCCCAACTTTCAATATAATGAATATTTATGAATTTAATAATATGACAGTTTGTCATTGTGATTTATATCGATTAAAATCCGAAAATGAATTAGTAAATATAAGTATTGAAGATTTTATTGGTAATAGTATTGTTTTTGTTGAATGGCCTGACTTATTAATAAAAAATACGTCATATGATTCGATTAATTTAAAATTTGAATTAAAAACAAATAACAAAAGATTTATCATTATTTCCACTAAAAATAAATGCAAACTAGAGCAATTAAAGCAAACCTTCCATGGCAATTAGTTGATTTTATTGATAAAAACATTCCTGGTGCTGAGATTTGTAGTCTTCCAAATGATTTATCGAAACGAAAATACTATCGTATAATTTTTGATAAAAAAAATTATGTATTAATGGATTCAATTTTAGAACCTAATCAATTTAATAAATATATTAGAACCACTAATTTTTTAGAAAAAGCAAATTTTTCAGTTCCATTTATTCATTTAATTGATTTCGAAAATTCAATAGCATTAATTGAAGATTTTGGTGATCAAAAAGCAAATAATTTATTAATGTCTGTTGATTTGGCTGGAGAAAAAGAGGTCTATAAAAAATCATTATATTTAATAGCGAATCTGCAAAAAATTAATGTAGATAAAGAGTTATTTCCAAATCATCATAAGGTTATATTAAAAGATGGGATTGATAAGTTCTTAGATAATTGTGTTTTAGACTTTTATAAAGATAAAGTTGAAAATGAACTGAATAAATTAATTAATGATTTATCAGAACCTTCAATTTTTTCTCATAGAGATTTTCATGTTGATAACATAATGTGGCTCTCTGAAAGAGAAGGGGTAAAAAAAGTAGGGCTTATTGATTTTCAGGATTTATCTATTGGTTATCAGGCTTATGATGTAGTTTCTCTGCTTCAAGATGCTAGAAGATTTATTACTCCATTTTTTGAAAAGCAAATGATCGAATTTTATTTTGAATTAATAAATGATATTGATCGTGAAAAATTTATGCATGAATATAGGATTCTATCTATTCAAAGAAACCTCAGAATATTTGGATTATTTACTAATACAACAGTAGAAAAAGAATCTAGCAATTATACTAAATATTTACCTAATGTAAGAAATTACATTGAAAGAGAAATTCACAATCTAGGCCTATCAGAAAAAACTAAAACCATTATTTTACATTCTCTATCGTAGAAGATATTTCTTTAATTCTATGACCAGCAACATTTAACATAGAAAAGTCTGGGAACTCATGAGATTGTACATCTGCAATTAGATCAAAATAACGGCTTATTTGTTTATTGTTACTTTCAAGCCATTTTGAAACTTCATTCTCAGAATCATTAAGTGTAATTTTTTTGTTTATACCCTTCACTACATCGCTTGTAATTCGCATTTGTTGATCAAATAAGTTATTAACGTAACTTCTAATTGATAATTTTTCCCAATATGTATCAGCATTTAGATCTGCAGCTTTTAAATATAAATATCTAAAATGCATTCTAATACCTAAGTTGAAATAAATCTTTGCAATAGGCAATAATTCCAATTTACTATCCTGTGATACATATATTATTTGATATACTGAAGGAATAAATTCTAAAGCTGCAATTTTTCTAGCAATTTTATCAGGAACATTATTAGATTTATAAAGATTATAATTTTGGTTAAAGCTTGCCAGAGCTTCTTTTGATAAAACTTTTTCAAGATTATTGAGAATTACTTCGAGTTTATCATGATAAACAGAAATGTAATTTTCAATTTCATTTAAAGTATTACGATAAATTCTTAATAACCATAATGTTGTATGCTCTATAAATTTAGAAATTTTTCTAAACATTTTAATTTGAATCTCAGCAGAAATATCATAAGTTAAATCTTCAAGATTTCTCCATAATAATGGTAGTTCAAATGAATCTTTAATAATTGTATAAGCTCTAGCAATATCACAAATTTTTAGTCCTGTATCGTTAGAAATCCTATTAAAAAAAGTAATACCCAATCTATTAATCATACTATTAGCAACGAATGTGCAAATAATTTCACGTTTTAATGGATGGTTAAATAAATCTGATTGATATTTTTTAACGAGTTTTTCAGGAAAATATTTTATTAATTCATTTAGGTAATAACTCTGATCCGGTAATGATGAATTAACAAGATCATTATATAGATATATTTTCGAATAAGATAACAAAACACATAGCTCAGGCCTAGTAAGACCAACTTTTTCTGACTTCCTTCTATTCATTTCTTCAGAATCAGGTAAAAACTCGACTTTCCTATCAAGTAATTCAGATTCTTCCAGAGTTTTCATCAAGCGTTCTTGGTGATCAAGAGCATTATACTTATTTGATTCAGCAAGTGAAACCGCCTGAGCTGATAATAAACTATCATGTAAAACAGATTCCTCAACTCCATCAGTCATATCTTCTAGTAATTTATCTCTATTTGTAAGAGTAATTGATTTTTTCGAGATTAAATCTTGAAGAGCTATTTTAATATTTACTTCATTATCTGAGCAATTAACACCGCCTGAGTTATCAATTGAATCTGTGTTAATTCTTCCACCATGAAGTGCAAATTCAATACGACCTTTTTGAGTTAAGCCCAAATTACCGCCTTCACCAATAATAGAGCAGTTTAGTTCTTTTGCATCTACTCTTAAATTATCATTGTTTTTATCACCAACCTCAGCATTTGTTTCAGAAGATGATTTTATATAAGTTCCTATTCCACCATTCCATAGCAAATCAACATTAGCTTTTAAAATAGACTGAATTAATTCAGTAGGAGTTAATGTATTTGCTGTTAAATTCAAAAGTTTAACAATTTCTTTAGATAATTTTATAGATTTTAAAGATCTTGAAAATACTCCACCACCTTTTGAAATTAGTTTAGGATTATAATCAGTCCAACTAGATCTTGGTAATTTAAATAATCTTGACCTTTCTTTAAAAGATGATGCTGCATTAGGATTTGGATCAATAAAAATATGCATATGATTGAATGCTGCGATCAACTTAATGTTTTTAGATAAAAGCATTCCATTACCAAAAACATCACCAGACATATCACCGATTCCAACTACAGAAAATTCATCTTTATTGATATTAATTCCAGCCTCAAAAAAATGTCTTGTAACTGATTGCCATGCTCCTTTTGCAGTTATACCCATTTTCTTATGATCATAACCATTAGAACCACCAGATGCAAAGGCATCTCCAAGCCAGAAATTATATTTAGCTGAAATTTTATTTGCGATATCAGAAAAAGTTGCTGTTCCTTTATCAGCTGCAACAACTAAATATGGATCATCATCATCATAACAAACAACATTACTCGGCTTAACTATTTTTTCATCAATAATATTATCGGTGATATCTAATAATCCACTTAAGAAAATTGAATATGACTCAACGCCAGCTTGATATAATTCATCTCTAGTAAATTTTGATGTATCTTTTTTAACGATAAAACCACCTTTGGAACCAACTGGAACAATAATTGAATTTTTTGTCATTTGGGCTTTAGCTAGTCCATGAACCTCTGTTCTGTAATCAGCCACTCTATCTGACCATCTTATTCCACCTCTAGCAACTTTTCCGCCTCTTAAATGCACACCCTCTGTATCTGAAGAGTAAACAAAAATTTCTGCATAAGGTTTTGGTAAAAGAAGATCTGAAATATTTCTACTCAGTAGTTTAAATGATATGTAGTTTTCTTTATGTGTTTGAAAAAAATTGGTTCTCACCATATTTTCAATTATCTCGATCAATTTTTTAAAAATTGTATCATGTGAAATGTTTGAGATTTTTTGTAACTTAGAATTTAAGTTATCATGAAGTTTTTTTACATTTCTATGTTTATTATCAGGATCAAATTTTTCGTAAAATAAATCTCTTATTGATTTTGTAATTTCTGGATATTCAACAAGTGTATTTTCAATGAAATCAAGACTGAAAGAGAAGTTTGTTTGTATAATATATTTCAATAAGGATCTTATTAAAGAAATATCATGGATATTAAAGGATGCTTTCAATAAAAGCTGATTTAAATGATCATTTTCATATTTGTTAAGCCAACAATCTAAAACTGCTGATTCAAAATGTTTTTTAACACTATTATACTCAACATTGGAAAGGTCGATTGAGACAATAAAATGGTTTAGCCATATATCTTCGTCATTATTATTTGGTTCAATCAGGTAAATATTTTCACTTATAACATTAAGGCCAAAATTATTTAATGTTGGCATAATATCTGATAAAGTTACTTGTGTTCCTAAAGTATAAAGTTTTAAGTTAAAAAGATTATTATCTTTAGCTTTCCGTGATAAAGTTATTATTGGAGATTTGTTTTTAATTAATCTATCAATTTTAGAAATATCACTGATGGCATTTTTGATTTTAAAATGCTCCTGATATGAGACAGGAAAACAATCCGCAAAATTATTAAAATAATCTATGGCAAGCTTTTCATCGAAATTTTTAAAAATTTCTTTTTCAATTTGATCACGCCAATTAACAGACGATTCTGCAATTAATGTTTCGATTTTTTCATAATTAACCTTGCTAATGTCATTATCTTTGACAACGATAATAAAATGAACTCTTGCAAGAGGTTGATCAGAAATTAATGTTGCATGAGAAGTAATATTGGGGCTTATCTCAGCTGCTAATATTTTTTGGACATCTCTTCTAATACCTGATGTAAAATTTTGTTTTGGTATAAAGCATATTACGCTAATAAATCTAGATAAAGGATCTATTCTAAAAAATGTTTTTACTGCATTTGAACCGCTAAGTTTAATAATTCCAAGTGAGATATCTAAAAGCTCAGCTTTTTTTATAGGAAATAATTCTTCTCTTGGGTATGACTCTAAGATCGAAACTAATGCTTTTCCATTATGTCCTTTGGGATCGAAATTTGCTTTTGATGTAACATAATCAATTTTTTTCCTTATTAACGGAATGTCTTTAGCATATTGATAAAAAAGTTTTGATGTAAATAATCCAATAAATCTTAACTCACCAGTAGGGTTAAGCTTGTCATCAAAAACAGTAATCCTGATCATATCAAGATTTACTGGTCTATGGACAGGTGATTTTGCGATTAGTTTGCTTACAATAATGATTGGGCAGTTATTCTGAAAAAAAACTTTACGAGGTATTTTGTCTAAATCGTCGTAATTATCGATTTTTTGAATACCAAGATTTTCTTTCTCTTTCTGAATGAAATTAACAGATGTATGATTCTTCTTGAAATATGTTTCGGAAAAACCGAGAAAAATAAAATTATTATCTAAAGTCCAATCAATAAAATCAATGGCTTCATGTTTATCATCTGGACAATGTCCAGTCTTAACAATTGAATGACGAGCATCTTCAAGCAAATCAATTGTATTAACCCAGTCGCTAACGGCAACATCAACATGCTTAAGAATGTATAGTAAATGAGATTTTATTGATTCTTTTGTTTCTTCGGAATAAAGTTTTTTTATGTGTAACTGAAGAACTGACTCAGCTTTTAAAGAGTGATCTTTTGAGTTATAATTTATGTCAGTTAAATTACCATTTTTGTCTCTTTCAACATAAATAACTTTATTAACAATCAAATTAATATGATATCCAAGATCATTAATAGCAGCTGTTAATGAATCTACAAGAAAAGGTTTGTCATCATTAACAACATTAACTATGCTGCTATCAAAATCGATATTGTCATCTTCTTGAGTAGGGGTAACAATTGTAATTTGTGGATCTGAGTCTTTTCTTTTTAAAGCTAAATCAAAAAGAATATTTGATAGATATTTTGTGCCGTCTTTTGGAAAAGATTTTGTATCTTCAATATATAAAGTACTTGAAAAAGATTTTAGAAATTTTTGAGCTAATTTCTTTGTTAATTGATCTGACATATATTTTATTTAGCAAGATATTATTTAATGAAAATCTTAATTATTGTTAGAACTTCTTCTGTAGCCTTTGATTGATGATCTCAAATCATCACTCATAATACCAAGATATGATAATTTTCTGTGAAGTGCAGTTCTCTCCATTCCAATAAAATTTGCTGTATGAGAAACATTACCACCAAATCTTCTAATTTGTGCCTCAATATACTGTTTTTCAAAAATACTTCGAGCTTCTTTTAAGTCTTTAGACATAATATCATGATTTACAGATGGATTAATTGAAGCCTGATTAACTATAAATAAATCAGAAGGTAAATCTTTTGATTCTATAGTCTCTATTTGGTTTTCAACGGCATTAATAACCAAGGATTCTATTATATTTCTTAGTTCAATATAATTACCTGGCCATTCATATGATTGTAATGTTATTAAGGCTGTTGTCGAAAATTTTATATCCTGACATCCATAAATTGAGATAAGACGTTTGTTTAGAAAATCAACAATATGAGGAATATCGTGTTTTCTTTTTGTTAAAGAAGGAATCTTTATAGAGTTTTGCGAAAGGAAATCGATAATATTGTTATCAAAATTATATTCAGAAATTAGTGCCTCTTCAGTAAATTGGCTAACTGTAAAATATTGGATGTTTTTATTCTCTTCTAAAAGCGTTTTTAGTTCGGTTTGAAGTTCTGCATCAAGATGGTATGGCTGATAAATAATGACTAAACTATTATTAGTACTAGTATTTTTTAACCTTTTAAAAAGATTCTGAAGTTCAAGTTTTGGATTCTCGCAACTTACTATTTGTTTACAGCGGCAATAAGTTACTTTCTCATTTTTATTTCTAATGTTTTCAATAATAAAATTTAAAATTCTTAGTTTTTCAGTCCCAATACCACCTGAAATAAAAATGTTCTCAGAAGATTTTGATGTCAGCTTTAATTCTTGCTTAAAGTTATTTAAAGTTTGCGAAGTTCCTTCTAATAAATAATTACCATAATCAAATGTATTAATATTCTCGTTATTGAAATTTAAAGTGTTAAATTCATTAATAAAATTATAAGTTTTTGACAGTTTAGCTTTATTTAATGGTAAGTTAATAATTAAATCACAAGAGTTCGTAAGCTTTTTAGATATGGTTTTATCACTATTATTTTGTAATAATATAATTCTTAGCAAAGGATTAGATTTGTTATTTGATAAATTTACAAATTGATCAAGGTTTTCAGAATCTATAAAAAGTGCATTATGAGAGAAATCAGATTCATTAAAGCTTTCCAGTTCTTCTGTTTTTAGTTGCTGAAAATCAATGTCATTAGATTCAAAAAAATTTACAAGTTTATTTTTAACGGAAGTATTATCTATCAAGATATAGCATTTTGTCATGATTCTAATTTATAAATTTATTATTTTGTATTTAAAGGTAAAAAATTAATGATAAAGCCCCTAATTTCTCCTTTTGTAAAATCAATTGAAAGAAGAAGCTGTAATTCAATGGTTTCATCATTAATGTACGCTTTTAATTTTTTTTCATGAATTAAGTCAGGTTGTTTTTCTGCAGTTAGAATTAAGTCATCAAGTTCCGGAATTACATCAATAATATTTAAGCCATAAAGTGTTTCACGGTGAAGAGCTTTTGAGGCTGCTACATTGTATAATGTTACATTTTTATCAGTGTTAAGATACACAACTGCAGACGGCATTGATCCAAGAATAAATTCAAGAAAATCATTTTTTGTTTCACTAAGCTTTTTTGAATAAGATAAATCAGAGTTTTTCTTTGCAATAAGTTTTACCATTTTGTTGAAAGAAGAATATAAAACTGATATTTCAGCATTTTGTCCTTGTTCATCTAGAGAAAAATTATAATTTCCATCAGATATTTTTTGAGTAGCACTAATAACTTCAACTAAAGGTAATATATATTTTGAAATGAATATCATAAATAATAATACCAATGTCAGAAGAAGTAAAAAGCTTAAGATTGAGAAGCTAATTAAAAATTGTTCTTGGGTATTTTCGATATTAGCTTTTAACAGAGTGTACTCTTTATTTGCACCTTGAACATTTTTTATATGTCTAATAACTTTATCATTAATTAAGACGCCAAGCAAAATATATGTGTTAGGCATATTGTCTAATTTTGTAATTGCGCGCATATAATTATCATCATCGTCAATAATTATGCTAACTCCCAACTCATCAGGTTTATAATCTTCATAAAGGTTAAAATCCTCAACAGATGGATAAAATGAAAATGAGGTTTTTGATAAAATTTTATTTTTATTTTTGTTTTGTATCATTATTACAGCTTCAGTGATTGATCTTGAAGCTGCTAATGCTGAAAATTTCTTTTCAAACTTTAATGGGTTACTTAGTAAGAGATCGGTATTACGTTCTGAAAATCTTTTAAGTTGAAATAAATTGTCTTTAATTAAAGTTTTGTTTTCTTCGACATATATTTTAGAAATTTCTAAGGATTCTTGTAAAGATCTATCAATGGCATTGTTGAACCACATTTTTGAACTTTGAGAAAAATAAATATAAAAATATGTGACACAAAGAAGAGGTGGAAGGGCAGCAAATAATACAATTATCTGAATGACCTTTCTTTGGAGTTTTGATTGCTTAGCGTCTTTAAGATGTTTCTTGATAAAATTACGAATCTTTATTGCTATTAAAAAAGAGATTAAAAGAATTAAAATAATATCAAAAATTAATAACTCTTTTGGAACGGCAGCTGCTTTATCATTTATATCAGCCAAATTTATTTTAATATGGGTTACTAAAACAAAAATAAGCGATAATATAACTAATATTATTGATGCATAATTGATATATGATTTTGTTTTTTCACCAATTGATTTTGTCATTAACAAACAAGTTAGTTAATATAGGTTAATAATAAAAAGCATAAAAGCTTCAAGAATTCGTAATCAGCTAGACTGCATTCCCAAGAGTGATTTGTAAAGGCCTTTTTTATTTAATAATTTTGTTTCATCACCTTCTTCTACAATAGTACCATTATCAATAACATAGACGTAATCTGAGTTTTCAATTGTTTCTCTTTTGTGAGAAATTATAACAATTGCATGGTCCTTTTTTAAGCTTTCAAGAGATGTAATGAAGCTTTTTTCGTTTTTATTGTCGATATTACTAGTTGCTTCATCAAGAAGTATTATTGAAGATTTATGATAAACAGATCTTGCGATTGCTATTCTTTGCTTTTGTCCAGATGAGATTTTAGCAGCATTCTCGCCAATTTCTGTATGAATTGTTTGAGGAAGCTTCTCTACAAAGTCATAGGCTTGTGCAGCTTTTAAGGCTTGAATTATCTTTTCTTCATCGTAATTTTGACTAAGTGCTATATTTTCACAAATTGACCCTGAGAACATAAATGGATCTTGAGGAACTAAGGAAAAATGTTTTCTTATATCTTGTTTTGATAATTGAGAATAATTGCTTGCTCCAATAGAGATTTTGCCTTCAGAAATATCGAAGAATTTTAACAAAATATTAAAGATTGAAGATTTCCCAGCTCCACTAGGACCAACAATTGCTGTGATTTTGTGTTTTTCAATGGTTAAATTAATATTATCCAAAGTTTTTTGATCAGTTTTATTTGGGTAAGAAAATGATACATTAACAAGCTTTACTGGAAATGGGTCTGAGATTTTTTTAGATGTTTTAGTTGCAAGATTTCGGTCATCATCATTTAAAATGTCGTAAATTCTTTCAAATGCCCCTAATGATTTAAATAGGTTACCAATAACTTCTGTTATAGCACCAAAAGCACCAGCAA
>JADHOX010000023.1 GCA_016778805.1 Rickettsiales bacterium | reverse complement strand
GATCACTTTCCTGATCTTGATCATATTCTAAGTTAACTTGTCTCATAATTTCTCTTAATTTAGATGTAATTGAAGTGTTATCTTGTTCTAGCTCATCACCTACTTCGTGTTCAGAAGGTAATTCATGTTCAGCATCTAATTTTTGATTACCTGTTTCATCTTCATTTGATAAACGAGAAAGCTCATCAAATTGACTTGTTAAATCATCTATAAATCTATCAGTATCATTATAATCTTTATTTTCTTTCATTGATCTCTCATATAAATATAATCACTGTAATTTAATGGCAAATTAGCATGATAATTATTATAATTTATTTGATAATACTCACTATAATCATCAAATAAAACCTCATATTAAAAATTTTATAACATAGCTATACTTATAAATAAATAGCTTTTATGCACTATCTATTAAATATATTTAACCCAATGTTTGAATTTGTTTGATAGGGTAATATTTTAATTAAATCCAAATTTTCATTTCTTGTCATTTTTTTACTAAAATATTCATCTAATTGCTTTTCCAAAAATTCTTGTTTTATAGGAAAAAAACTATGATCCCCAGCATTGTAAGAGATACGTAACTCTTGAGCAACAAAATGCCCATCAACAAAGCCTTGAATCATTCCATCATTAAAGAAACGATTTTGCAGAATTATATTGTGATTTTGATCATAATTAATTTGAAAGAAACTATAAAATTGCTGCTTAAAAAATAGTTTTCTCATATCAACAGCTCCTTGATCAGACACATTTTGTAATCTTTGAGATCTTCTTGACTCTTCTTGTGCGTTAACAGATTTGCAATTTAGCAATTTACGTTGATTCTCAAGCTCCTGCTTTAATTTTATGATTTCACAATCTGCAGCTTTAAGTTTCTTATCAGAAGTATCATTTAAAGACTTAATTTCTTCATTAAGCTTGGAATTCTCTAATTTTAACTCATCACGTTCCTGATTTCTTTCTTGAAGCTCTCTTTGTAGTGTTTTAATTTCTGTTTCATGCTTAAAATTTAAATCGCCTTTTTCTTTTAACTGCTCTTTATAAGTTTCTATTTGCTGCTCAAATTTTAAATTCTTTTGTTTTAAGCTAATATTTTGATTAGACAAAGCCTTGGTAAGTTTTTCCATTCTCTCATTATCTTCGCCTAGAGATGCTGCATTATCTTGAGATTTTCTTAACTTCACTTGCAAAGAATCTATCTTCTTATCTTTAGGCCCTATCTTTTTTCTTTCTTCAGCTAAGTCTTTAGCTACATTTGTAAGCTGTAATAGATTTGCTTCAGAATCCTTATTTAATTTTTCTAACTCTTGATTTGCTTTACCTAATTCTTGATTTGCTTTACCTAATTCTTTAATTTGATTCTTAAGCTTAATCTTGTCAGTTATTAATGTGCTACTGACTGACTCAATCTCATCATTATAATTTTTTTCCTTTGCAATCTCTTGTTTTAGATCTTGTATTTGCTTGGAATGACTTTGTGAATCTTTTGATAGTTCTGCCAAAATAGTTGCCTTTAAGCTATTAAATTTATCATCGAATTCGGCCTTTTCGGTTTGAAAAAATTGCCTTAAATCTTTTTGATCTTTTTTAAGAAATAAAATCTCTCTATTTAATGGGTTTAAAAATTTTTTTATAAGTGAATCAAAATTTTCATGGCTTGAAGCAATCTCTCGTAGACACTTAATGTCAGGATCTTGAAGATTATCACAAAAAGCTTTGAGTTCAAATTTTGCCCTTTGGCCAATCAAAATATCATCAAAAAGATCTGAATGATTGATTAACAAAGATTTTGCATTTTCAAAATTTCTTTCCTTTAAAAAATATAATAACAATTCTTCACCAATGACTATCTTGTAATTATCTTGGCAAAAATCTTTAAATAAGATCAGAGCTAGCTCTTCATTAGAAGAAATAACATCTAAAAATCTAGAATCCTCAAGATGCTTTTTATTAAAAATATAATCACCACATAATAATAAAAAGTTATCCTTATAAAAATCTAAAACATGTAATACATGATCTTTTAATATTATATCATCAGAGAAAAGTTTTATTATATGAGCATCTAAGGTTGCTTTAATATTTGGGACTATTGAGGCAATATTATTGAGACTTAGAAGATCATCTTTAGATAAATTAGCTAAAATTTTAGAATTAAATTCTTCGACAACCTCCGATAATTCAAAACTATTATTGATGAAATCTTTATTTTGATTACAAAAAAATTCTAAATCATCAAAGCGCTTAGTTTTTATTAACTCATGGAAACACCCATAAAGAAAGATCCTATTGCTTTGATTATTTTCAAGGTGACAAAGAAATGGTAAAATTACTTTTGAGCCTTTTTGAATAAGATCATAACATAATGGACGACATTCATCATTATCAACTTTAATCTGAAGGAATTTTGAAATTTCATCAGAATGATATAAAGATAAATTTTGAAAATTTTGATCCAGCTCAGAATCAAACTCTTCTTGAGCTATAACTGTTTTAACTGAAATATTTAGATTAATTAATTTCTTTAGGAATGATTCTGAAGAAATATAAGACTTTAATGAAGTAAGTTCGTCAATATTTAACGCATTTACTTTAACAATCATATCCTCTCTAAACTCGTTATTTTCTTTAAACTCAGATTCAAAGAATTGTAAGTTTTGGGTTAATAAAGTTTCTAAACTTTCATAATATCCTTCATTTAATAATACTGAGAAAGCTTTTATTCTAAATTCAGATAAGATGAATTTGTTGCTCAAATATGTTTCATTAAAGAAATGAATAACCTCCTTTGATCCAGCAATTAAAAAATCATATAATTTTGTATTTTTAAATTCATCCGAACCAAATAGATAATTAGTCAAAAATTTAGAATTGAATGCTTTGGAAATATCTAATAATAAAACATCAATACTTGAATCATTTCCTGACTTTAAAGCAGACTCTAATGATGTTAATAATGATGTATTTGCTATTATTTGTTGATAAGGAGTAAAATTATTATTTTGTTCAAAATATTGTTGTAATAGTTCACCATCTATTTCAGCAAGCTTAATTATTACCTCAGGATCATTTTCTTCTAAATATTTTACAGTGGCATTAAATAACTTTGCTTTTAGGTTTGTATCGGCAATTGCATTTAATAAAAATAAAGCATCATATTTTTTTTCAGCAATATATTGTATAAATTTTGTTGCCTCAAAATCATCACCACTAAAAAAACTCGATATAATTAAATCATCAGCGAAATAAGATTTAACCTTATTAAATCGTGAAAAGATATTTTCATTAAAGATTAATTTTTGTTTAAAAAAACTTCCAAGCTCGGCATCAGATAGCACATTTTGAAGTAAACTTAAAACCTCATCAAACTTAAGTTTCAATAGTGAACCCTGCACAATTTCAACAAATTTAGAATCTTCTGGCTTGAGCTTAAATTGATCATGAAAAAAACCCTCATCTAATGAATAAAGGTAATTTAGATTATCAAAATTTTTTCCACTTAATAAGGTAATAAAAGCTTGTTGGAAACAATAAATCTTAAATTTAGCTTCCGAAAATTTAATCATTTTAGAATCTATTTTTACTTCATTAATTAAATTTAAAATTTGTTTAGAACCCTTTTCAACTGCAATCCTAAAAGGAGTGTTTAAAAAGGATATTTTTCTTTTTCCATCTTTAAAATCCGAAAAGAATATTTCACAAAGAAGATATTGCAGTCTTAGCCTTTCATCATCCTTAATTTGCTTTGACTCGATATGAGATCTTAATACTTTTATTGAAGATTCAATGATCTCAACACTGTAATGAGGAAAAGCGAATTTACAATTAGCAAACATTGACTGGTTTTGTGTATTAAATAGAATCAGCGCTTGTTCAAATTGATTTTCAAGATTCATTAAATGTAATCGTGTCTCATTAAGTTTATCCTCAATTTCTTTTTTCTTTGATTTTTTTGCAAAAGCTAATGAACTGCTACAGGCCGACTCAGATGCTTGTAATGATGATCTGGATGATAAGTAATTATTACAAGCATTTGTAAATTCAGATACATAATAATTAATGTTATATAATAACTTTTCATTAAAACAGAAAATTAATAATTCCGCTATTTCATTAGAATCCTGTTTTATTAAATCATAATAACTTGGTTCCGATGATTCATTTTTAAAATATTTATTTTCAATAATATTAGTTAAAAAACCGTTATTTCTAATTTTGCTTTTATCACTATCAATTAATGAAATTGACCTTTGCTGAAGTTGTTTTTTTTGAATTTGAAACAAATCTTCATCAAAAAATAATTTATATAATGGTTCAACATATTCATTTGAAGTAAACAAATATAATGGTTCGTGCTCAATTATAGATGTTAAGATGCAAGCAAAGTTGTCTTTATAAGGAATAAAAGACTCATCTTGAATAGTTAATTTCGAAGCATTTATTGATAAATGAATAGATGTTAAAATATTATTTCGTAACAGAATATTGCCTTCAGAGAACTCAAAGAGATCATCAACTAGTTTTTTTAACTCAATTCCATTGCCTGAATATCGTAAAGTATAAAATTGCAAAAAATTTAATATGCCAAAACCTACAAATCTAGATACCAAGCTTTTTTTTGTCTCTAATGTTGCTTGTTTATTATCACTTATAATTTGATTAGTCTGCGCAAAAGTTTGATGTAATTTATTACTAACATAATTTGCAAAATTATTATTTGATTCCAAATTATTTGATGTATTTTTAACCAATGTTTCTGAAGATTTTTCATTTACTGATTCTGAAGCTTTATCCAAAAATTCATAATCATCAGAAGTTTGTTTTTCATCATCTTTAATAGAAGCTTTTAAACTATCAAAAGAGAATTCATGAATAAAAGCCACATATTTATTTATATTAGCAAGTTTGACAGGTTTATATTTTTGCACCCATTTCTGAAATTTTTCTTGCGTTATACCTGATGGTTTTCTTAGATAATCGAATGAATCTGGTAAAAACTGATTATTAATTCTTAATTGCGAAAAATTATTATAATAAGGAAAAATTTCTGTATTAATTGATTCAGAGGTTTGATGAATATCCTGATATAAAATAGCTCTTGATTTAATATCACTAAATGCTTCTTTTATATCTTTAGAATTTAAGAACTCATTTATATAAGTTATATTCCCCTGTAACGTATTATGATAGAGTTGACCAGAAGCTGAGAAATCGAGAAACTTATAATCTTGAATCTCACTTGTTTCTAGTTTTTTTCTTATTGGATGATCTGCTAAATCATTGGAAAAAATTATTTCACAAAACTTTGTTAATTCATCAATTCTAAGTGAAAAATGCTCTTGTGATTCTTTTTTTAAACAGGGTCTATTTAATACACCAACTCTTGTTTTTAACAAATTCCAATATTCATTAACCTCTTTGCCATCTTTAAATTTAAAAGTTAATAATCTTTGTTGTTCCAAATTAATAGTAAGAGCTTTAACTAATAGACTACCAAATTCAGGATATAACCCTCTTCTGATCTCAGCTGAATAATTTGTTAAAATATTATCTGCGTAGAATTCAATCATATTAACAATTGAATGCACAAAAAAACCATCGGGATTTTCATCAATTGTTTTATTTAACAACTTCAAATTTTCTTGATATTTATCAAAAACCTTTTTTTTATGTGTACTATCTAATTGTTTTTTAACTTGAAGAAATGCATTTTTATCAGATTGACTATGCCTTTCATAAAGAAAAACAGCGACATCTTTCATCTCCATTATATCTAAAAAACCCTTAATATTATGTTCAGAACTTGGAAAATTTGGCCACGTCATATCATACACATCAAACATTAAAAACCTTTGTAAAATAACAACAAGTTTTTAATTTTCAACCTCGTCACAATTATAAACAAACATTATACTTTATCAACGACAACCAGAAACAAGAAAAATCACACAAAGCCTAATAATAGATAACTCAAAGACTTAAGAAAGATTTTACAAGCGGAGCTAGAATATCACCCTATAAGAAACGAGCTAAGACTACTCCCATTCAATTGTTCCCGGCGGCTTTGAAGTTATATCATAAGTCACCCTATTTATTCCACGAACTTCATTAATAATTTTCGTAGAAACATGATTTAAGAACTCCATATCAAAATTATAAACCTCAGCAGTCATTCCATCTTTTGAAGTTACAGCTCTAAGCGCTAAAACATTTTCATAAGTCCTAGCATCACCCATAACTCCAACAGTTTTCACAGGAAGCAATACGGCAAATGCCTGCCATATCTTATCATATAACCCCGCTTTTTTAAGCTCTGTAATATATATATGATCAGCTTTCCTTAAAATTTCAGTTTTTTCTTTAGTAACCTCACCTAAAATTCTTATACCAAGTCCAGGACCAGGAAATGGATGCCTTCCAACAATTTCTTCAGGTACATTTAACTTCCTTCCAATCTCCCTTACTTCATCTTTAAAAAGCTCTCTAAGCGGCTCAACCAATTCAAGTTCCATGTCATCTGGAAGACCACCAACATTATGATGAGATTTAATAGTAACTGATGCACCAAGATTAGGATGTTTAGATTCTATAACATCAGGATAAAGTGTTCCTTGAGCTAAAAATTTAGCTCCTTCAATTTTATTTGATTCAGCTTCAAAAACGTCAATAAATTCTTTACCTATAATTTTTCGTTTTTGTTCTGGGTCAGTAACGCCTTTGAGCTTAGATAGAAATTGTTCACTGGCATTAACATGAATAAAATTAACATCAAAATATTTAGTAAAAGTTTCTTCAACTTGAACAGCTTCATTATGGCGCATAAGTCCATTATCAACAAAAATACAAGTAAGGTTACGACCAATGGCTTTACTTATAATTGCTGCAGCTACAGAAGAATCTACTCCTCCACTTAAACCACATATTACTTTATGATCTTGTACCTGCTTTTTAATAAGCTGAACTTCATCACCAATAAAATCTGACATAAACCAGTCGGGCTTAATACCTACAATATTTTCAAGAAAGTTTTTAAGCAAAATTTCACCATTTATAGAATGAGAAACTTCTGGGTGAAACTGTGTTCCATAAATTTTTTTATCATCATTTGCTATCATAGCAAAAGGAGCATTAGCAGTTTTTGCGATAACATGAAAACCTTTTGGTAAATCATCTATTTTGTCACCATGTGACATCCAAACTTGTTGATGATGAAAATCAGCATAATTAGCAAATAACAAATGATCTTCAGTTAATTGAATCTCAGCTTTACCAAATTCACGTTCTTTAGCAGTTGTAACATTTGCACCAAAATAATCAGCTATTAGTTGCTGACCATAACATATTCCAAAAATTGGCAAATTTAATTCAAAAATTTTCTTATCAACCTTTGGCGCGTTTTCGCCTGAAACAGATGCTGGACCACCTGACAAAATAATAGCAGCAGCATCCAGCTCTTTGATTTTCTCTGCAGTTATATCAAAATTTTCTATTACACTGTAATAATTTAATTCTCTTACTCTTCTTGCAATTAACTTTGTCAGCTGAGAACCAAAATCTAAAATTACTATTTTTCTAAACATTATAGCTAAAAATTAAAAACCAAATTTCCCATTAAAGCTAAGTCTAATTAATAAATTTAGCTTTTTTTATATTGAAAAATTTAGTATAGTTAAAGATTCGCCTCAATATAGAGCAATATTTTAAAAATCAAAATGAATGATTACAAAATTTAAATTTATCTTGCTAATGAGTCCAAGATCTGCATTCACACTGATCGATATTTTAATAACTATAACTGTTATCGCATTTTTAATTTTAATAGTTTCTTCAAGTAATGAATTTGTCAAAACTGCAAAAATCAAAACGGCAAATCTACTCACAAAATCATCCTCTATTCTAACTATTACAAATGATAGAGGTGAAATTTCAACTAAATTGTGGTTAGAAGCTTCAGATGAAAGGAACTATCTATTAAATAGTAATAACAATATTGAGACTTGGTATGATTTATCACCTTACAAAAATCACATCAGTCAAAATAATGCATCTAATATGCCCATTCTTCAAAAGTTTATTATTAATAATAGAGCTCACGCTTTATATTTTTCAGGAGATGATTTTTTATATAATGAAGGTCAAACACCTTTAGCATTTGGGCAAGATAATTATTCTATAGCCGCAGTCTGGAAAAATGACGAATTGACAACTGGAGTTATTTGGGAACAAAACTCATCATTAAATAGCTCAGGAATAGTAAATTATGCAAGAGCATCACTAACTGCTGATTCAAGCCAAACTATAAATTTTAGTTCAGAAAATAATAATGCTAATGGCTTAAGTTATAGTAACAATCAAAATAATATTACAATAATCACTAAAGATGATCGAAATATAGATTTTTATAATTTAGATCAAAATAGCACTGCTATATTAAGCAATTCAACCAATTTATATAATGAAATTCACATTATTGGCAGAAAAGGTTCCCAAGCTAGCGAGTTCTTCAAAGGCTATATTGCTGAAATAATAGTTTTTGATAAAAAACTATCTGAAGATGAAATAAAATTAGTTCAATATTACCTTTTCTCAAAATATGGAGAAAATTTTAACTAACCTAATTTAATTCAGCAATATATTGCTTAACTAAATTTAAACCTTTTTGCCAAAAATCAGGTTTAGAAGCATCTAGACCAAAAGGCTTCAGCAATTCAACATGATGTCTAGTACCTCCAGATGCCAGCATATCTATATATTTTGTTTCAAAATCTGGAATACCAGAATTATAAGCCTCATATAAAGAATTGACCAAACAATTACCAAAAGAATATGCATATACATAAAATGGTGAATGAATAAAATGAGGAATATAAGCCCAAAAATTACCATAATCTTCTTCAAGTTTTATAGAATCACCTAAACTTTCATTTTGAACAGACATCCATATTTCACTAAGAGCTTCAACAGATAATTCTCCTTTACGTCTCATGTTATGAACTTTTCTTTCAAATTCAAAAAACGCAATTTGTCTCACGATTGTGTTGATCATGTCTTCAACTTTATTTGCAATCATGATTTGCTTTTCATCATTGTTTTTACACCTATTTAATAAAGCCTTGAAGGTGAGCTGCTCTCCAAAAATCGAAGCTGTTTCAGCAAAAGTCAAAGGAGTGCCAGACATGAAATACCCCTGCTTTCTCGCTAAATATTGATGTATACCATGACCAAGTTCATGAGCTAATGTCATCACATCACGAGGTTTGCCTTGATAGTTTAACAAAATATATGGATGAACATCAGGTGTAGCTGAATGAGAAAAAGCTCCAGAATCTTTACCTTTATTTACCGCAGCATCAATCCAGTTTCTTTCAAAAAACATCTCAGCAATATCAGCCATTTGCGAAGAAAAGTTACCATAAGCTGTTAAAACTATATCTTTAGCTTCAGCCCATGAAATCTTAGCCTCAGACGATTTTGGTAAAGGAGCATTTCGATCCCAATAATCAAGATAGTCTTTACCAAATAATTTAGCTTTGTAACGATAATATTTATGCGAGATTTCAGGATAATTATCTTTTACGGTTTCAACTAAACAATTTACAACATCATCTTCAATTAAATTTGAAATATTTCTAGATTTTACTGGATGCTCAAATTCTCTAATACCATCATTAATAGCCTTATCTTTTGCTAATGTATTTGTAATAAATGCAAAAGTTTTAATATTATCAGATAATGTTTTGGAAATTGCTTTTGATGACTCTCTTCTGACCTCAGCATCATGGGAAGATAAGAAATTAAAAATTTCATTCGCACCATAATCTTGATTATTATAATTAAATTTTAAGCCTGCAAGAAACTCATCAAAATAACGCGACCATGCACTTGAAGCAGTTTGTGATGTTTCATGCAAGATTTCTTCAATTTCTTGTGATTTGTTATATTTCCTACCAAAACGTAAATCTCTAAGAAACGGTTGATATTGCTGAAGTTTTTTACTTGAAAGCTTTTGTTTTATACTTTCATCATCAATTGCACATAATTCTAGACCTATAAAGATCAAATTTTTTGAAACCAAATTTATATTATCACAACAATTTTGATAAAACTCAGATCTTTTACCATCAAGCATATCTGTTACAAAATTTAAATAAGCAAAAGTTATAACTCTAGATAATTTTTGTGAAATTCCTTCATATTCAGTAATAATCTTATAAATATCATCTCCACTTAAATTAGCAATCTTACCTTTATATTTATCTGATAAATCCTTCGCTTGTCTTTCTGCAGCAGTTATATCTTTATTAATATTTTCATCATCTTGACTTTGATATAAGTCGCTAAGGTCCCAATTTGGTAATTTTTCCATATCCTTTGTAAAGAGTTAAGTGTTATAAAATTAACTACCAATATGAATAAAATTTACAAATAAAAATTAAGAAACTGATATTTTTTTTGAACTCCCTTTGAATTCAAAGGGAGTATCAAAAAAAATGATAGAAGGCTAGACCTCTCGTTTGATTTTAGCTAAAATCTTATTTTTATGAGAAAAGATTTTGCTATGGGTTCTATTTAACTGTTTTTCAAGTTTAGTTAGCGCTAAATTAAAACTTTCATAAACATCATAGGAAGAAGCGTTGCTTTGAAAGTAATGATTAGCTCCTGTGCCATTATTGATTCTTAAGGATGAGATAAATTTATTTCGTTCCTTAAGGAATAGAACATCTGCACCAATTGCGCGTTTAAAATACTTATTAATAATTAAAGCTAATTTATCTTCAACGAACTGATTTAAAGATGACCCATTACTCATATGATGACCAGAAATTCTGATTTGCATAACTACCTCACAAAAAAGTTAATAGGAAAACTATGATTGTGATCTTTGTTTTTTATTTTTCAAATATATATCTAATCTTTACTAAAACCTAAACAACCTCATGTTGTTTAGCAGTGTGATAAACTGCGTTATTGCTAAATCAATTTGTTAAAATTAAATTCTCAAAGAACTTCATTGTTTACTTAATTTTAGCATAAATTGTAAGTTTAAGATATAGTTTTGTTAGAAATCTTTTCCTAAATATATCTCTCTTACTTTTGGATCATCAATTACCTTTTCGCTAGGACCTTCAATTAAGACAAGACCATCATGAACAATATAAGCTCGATCGACAATTTTTAGAGTTTCTCTCACATTATGATCAGTAATTAATATACCTATATTTTGTTTTTTTAAGTTTAACATTAAATCCATAATATCTTGAACCGCTATTGGATCAACTCCAGCAAATGGTTCATCAAGAAAAACAAATTTTGGATCCAAGGCTAAACATCTAGCTATCTCAACCCTTCTTCTTTCACCACCTGATAAAGAAGTAGCAGCTACTTTACGCAACTCAATCAAACCAAACTCACTCAATAAATCTTCTAGTTTTTGTTCTATAAGCTTTTGATCCTGATACTTTATCTCAAGAATAGCTAAAATATTATCTTCAACATTTAAATCTCGAAAAATTGAATTTTCTTGCGGTAAATAAGCAAGACCATATTTCGCTCTCTCATGCATTGGTAAGTTTGTAATTTCATTATCATCAACGGTTATTTTGCCACCCGAAACTTTTACTAAACCAAGTAAGCTATAAAAAAATGTTGTTTTACCTGCACCATTAGGTCCTAAGAGCCCAACAATTTCTCCTAAACCTATTGATAAATTTATATCACGTAAAACCTGTTTTTTTTGATAAAATTTTGATATGTTTTTAGCATAAATTCTACTCATTACTTAACCATATCTAGAGTTGTTTTTATTTTTTTATTTTGATTATTTTTTACTTTCACAAGATCATTTGTAACATCATATACTAATCTATCACTAACTATTTCGCCTGATTTTGATTTCATAATAACATTATTTAAAAATTCAATAATACCTTTTGCTGGATCATAACTCAAAGAATCAGCTGAGATAGTATAATCTTTATGAATCATGTTAATATTTCCACTAGCGTCTATTTTTGTAATTTTTTCTGCTTTCACATTGAGTATGATTTTAAAAAAATCACCTTCAACTTTATATTGGCTGTTATTCATTGCAGCCTCATATGCAAATATTATGTTATTTTTATTTGCATGACTTTTTAACTGTTTTGCAAAAACCTCAAATAATTGCTCTTTATCACGGTAATATATATTTTTTGCAAAAATAATTTTTTGTAATTTGGTATTAAAACTTAAATATTCAGAAGTTAAGCTTTGATTTGTATTATTAATTTCACTATAGCCAGGTACTCTAGCAATTGATTCAGAAAAATTATATTCTAAAACTTTAGTTATTAATAAATTATCGTTATAATTTAAACTTACATTCTCAGAAAAAGTAATTAATTTTTTATCTTCATCAATATCTGCAAGATCTGCTTTTGCATTAATCGCAACAGAGC
The DNA here is from genome assembly GCA_016778805.1 of Rickettsiales bacterium. Classification (GTDB taxonomy): domain Bacteria; phylum Pseudomonadota; class Alphaproteobacteria; order Rickettsiales; family JABIRX01; genus JADHOX01. The sequence continues at coordinate 5,686 of JADHOX010000023.1, read as the reverse complement.
CTTGAACATTTTTCAAAACAATATCTGACAAAGTTATTTTATTTTCATTTTCTTGAATCGCCTCATTTGCTACAAGCTTCAATAAATTTTCATTTTCATAAATAAAACTATATTTTAAACCTTCAAATAACTTATTTGAGGAAAGTTTTTTTATATCTATATTTTTAATAATTTTAACAGAAGAAGAAAATTTAAAAATATAAAAACATACGAAAATTGAGAAAATAAGAAATAAAATTCTCGTAAAAGAGAATTTCATTCTGACTAAATTCATTATATTAACCCTGCTTTAAAACAATCATGAATATGCAGCAAACCTTGAGGTTTATTAGCTTCGATAACAAAAATTGTTGTAATTTGTGATTCTTGCATAATATTCACAGCCTCTAAAGCTAAACTTGAAGATGAGACGGTTTTCGGATTAACAGACATAATATCTTTAGCTTTTATTAAAGTTAGATCTTTAGTTATATTTCTTCGCAAATCACCATCTGTAATTATACCTTTTAAAACTCCTTGAGCATCTATAACAGCAGTTGATCCTGATTTCTTACTATTAATTTCAGTAATAATTGCTTCAATTCCAGCATCCTCTAATACAGTTGGTAACTCATTACCTTTTCGCATAATATCGATCGATTTTATAAAACCAGAACCGAGCTTTCCTCCAGGATGAAAAATTCCAAAGTCATCCTTAGAAAAGCCTCTAGACTTTGCTAGCACAATTGCAATTGCATCACCATATGCAAGCATCATAGTGGTTGATGTTGTTGGCGCATTAACTTCAGAAGCCTCATCTATAGCAGGCAAAATAATTGCAATATCAGATTGATCAACAAGCAAAGAAGTTGATTTCCGAACTATTGCAATAAGCTTAATTTTAAACCTTTTACAGTAATTAATGATATCTATTAATTCTTTGGTTTCACCAGAATTTGACAAAAGAAACACCACATCATCTTTTGTTATCATACCTAAATCACCATGGCTTGCTTCACTTGGATGAACAAAAATTGCAGGCATACCAACAGATGACATAGTCGCGGCAATTTTATTTGCAATATGACCACTTTTACCCATCCCGCTAAAAATAACTTTTCCAGAAATTTCACTGAGCAAATTTATTATTGCGACAAAATTATTATCAATCGAAGATTTAACAGCTTCTAACCCTTCAATCTCTTTATCAATAACTTGCTGAGCTAAAGTTTTTAATGATTCCATGTGATTAACCAAAATTAGTGAGCAAATATATCTAAATTTTCAAAACCAATTAAATCTAAATCAGATCTTGATTTAATAAATTTGAAACATTTATCAGCCAGATCTAATCTATTAAGATCTACTAAATTAGCATGTAAAATTTTTTTAAGATCATGAAGATATAAAACATCTTGAGCTGCATATGATAATTGAGCATCTGAAAGATCTGGACTTGCCCAATTGGAACATTGCTTAACTTTTGAGATTGAAACTCCTATCAGCTCTGCACAAATATCTTTCAAACCATGGTAATCAGTGTAAGTTCTTGTAAGTCTTGAAGCAATTTTAGTACAGAAAATATTTTCAATATCTACTCCTAAATAATGCTTTATAACAGCAACATCAAAGCGCGCAAAATGCATAATTTTTTCAATTGAATTATCAGCTAATATCTTTTTTAGATTTGGAGCTGAGTAATCTAGCTTATTATCAAATTGAACAAGATGAGCCATACCATCTCCTTTTGATAATTGAACAACACATAGCCTATCTCGATGAGGATTTAAACCTAATGTTTCAGTATCAACTGCAACTGAATCGCCAAAATCAATTCCCTCAGGCAAATCATTTATATGTAATTTATAATTCATGTTTAAACTCTTTTTTTTCTTTGACAATCTACCCCCTTACTAAATAAAAAATATATAAGACAATATAATATTTTATATATTATAATTGCAAACGCTTATTTAATCCCTTTCTTCGATCCAAGCAGCCTGAATAGCTTCTAAAATCTTTTCATTGGATGCTAACGGATCATCATCAAAATCATCAAGATTAGTCACCCATTTATGAAGATCAGTAAAGCGCAGATTAACATTATCCTCATTAGGATAATTATCTTCTAGCTCTTCAGCAATTCTATATATGTCTGTCCATTTCATAATAATATCATTAATGATTAATATGCATCCGCTGGAGAGAATGAAAATTCAAATTCTTTCCAATATTTATATTTAGATTTAGGCAAATTCTGTATTTTTTTACAAGCAATAAAACTGTGAATAGCGCTATCTAAAACTTTTCGATAAAGATGATTATCTAAATCCATATATGACTCAACATCTTCTATTGGTCTAATATCTACAACATTTCCTGATTCATCCAAAGCTACATATATAGTAACTTGAATCTTACTTAAATCAGTTTCATCAAATACCCTACCATAAATATTAAACCAACAGCTATTAACTTGACGTTTTATGGAACCAATTTCAGCATCTGTAAGTGGTCCTTCACCATATTCCTTCTGCCTTTTTAACTCTTCATTTTGAGCTTGTTTAATCTTTGCTAATATATCATCCAATTTTGAGTCTTCAGAATCCGGTAAATCATCTATTAGAGCATTTGGCTCAATTTTCTTTTTTGGTTCAGGTTTTTTGGCTTCTTTATCAATTGGCTTTGGCCTTTCCTGAACTGGGATTTCTTTAATTTGACGAATTTTATCATCTTTTTTTGGCTCTTTTGGCTTGGGCTGTTTTTTAGGCTTTGGTTTAGGTTTTTTTGGTTCAATTGGCTTTTCTGGAATTATTTCTGGTTCGATTTCTTCAAGTGAGATAATATCAACACTAATCTGTAATATACTATTTTTAACAAGAAAATAAGGTAACAAATAAGTAAAACTTATTATTAAAAAAATATGTAAAATTGCTGATAAGAAAAGTCCTCTAAGCATATCCCTTACATGGATTAGGTTTTAGTTGTGACTAAAGCGACTTTACTATATCCAGCTTTATTCACCTCAGCAATAACACGCATGACCTCACCATATGATATTTTTTTATCACCTTTGACATAAATTTTAGTATTCAGTGAAAGCGCATTATCTTTTAAAAAAGATTTAAGCTTATTAAAAGATATCTGTTTCTTTTTATAAAAGATTTTACCCTGCTCGGTAACTGTCAATGTGAATGGATCACTTGAATCAATAGGCGGTGCTTTTGAATTTTTCGGTAAATTAACATTTACACCATGAACAAGTAATGGAGCAGATATCATAAAAATAACTAACAAAACTAACATCACGTCAACAAAAGGAGTGACATTAATTTCGCTCATTACTTTTCTAGTTTTTCGGCCAGAATATAAATTTGAATATTTTGTTTTAAAAATCATACTTTTTTATCTAACTCTCTTGAAAGCAGATTTAACATCTCAATTGAAAAATCTTCAACACGACTGTTATATGCTGAAACTTTATTTACAAAAATATTGTAGAAGATAAGTGCAGGGATCGCAACAAAGAGACCTGCAGCAGTAGCAAAAAGTGCTTCAGAAATTCCAGGAGCTACAATTGCAAGGCTAGTATTCTGTGTCCCAGCAATTGCTGAAAAAGAATTCATAATCCCCCAAACTGTTCCAAATAAACCAATAAAAGGAGCACTTGAAGCTATAGTTGCAAGAAAATTAATATTACTTTCAATTGCATTTATTGACTTACTCTTAGAAACCATCATTGTTTGATAAACTCTTTCTTTAAGTCGTTCTTTTGCATAATCATCAGATAAATCTAGAGTGTTTTGAAGTTGCCATTCATTTACAGCATTAACAAAAACGCTTGATAAAGGATGAGTGTTCTTTGACTGAGCTTTCTCATATAATTCAGTAAGTTCTTTACCGGACCAGAAATCTTTTTCAAATAATGATGCTTTAGTTTCGATCACTTTAAATTTAATAAATTTATCAACTATTATTGCCCATGATAAAAATGATCCGGCAAATAATAAAAACAGGACAAATCTTACAATAATATCTGCCTCTGATACCAAATTAACAAGATTAAAACTAGCTGACATAATCTACTCTTCCAATAATTTCATTAAATATTCACTCATTGCTGAAAATGAGTTATTACCATTATATTTCTTACCATTAATTATAAAAGATGGTGTTGATGAAATATTAAAGGTATTTGACACATTGTAACGATAATTTAAAATCTTCTCTTCTAGTTCCTTATCTGCCATACAATCATGAAATTGTTTACCTGAAACACCTATGATTTTAGCAATATTCTCAAGCTTTTCAGGAAAATCTTTGCTGAAAGCCCAATTTTGTCTTTGCTGAAACAATGTTTTTGATAAAGCTGCATAACCATCTTTATTAATACAACGACTTAACTGAGAGGCTCTTAAAGATGGCTCGTCTAAAGGAAAATCTCTTAAAATAAATTTAACTTTACCAGTGTCGATGAACTCCTCTTTTATATCAGGAAAAACTCTTAATGAAAAATTTGCACAATGGGAACATGAATATGAAGCATACTCAATCATCGTTATCGGAGCATTTTCATCACCAAAAACTACATCAATATCCTTAACTTGCATCAGCTCATTAATTTTTTGAGCCCTCGATGAACCGCTTTCATCCGCTATGGCAGATTTCGTAGCTTTAACATCGGCACTTTTGTTAGTCCTTACGGCTAAATAACCTATTACCAATATAACGGTAACTATTGCTGCCCCGATTAAAGAATACCTTATTTGCTGAGACATTAATTTACCTCTTTAATCATTTGACTTAAACCTTGATAATCAACAAAGCCTTCAATAAATCTATCATTTAAAATGAATGCTGGAGTACCATTAATTCCTAGCTCTCTAGCTAAGTTTCTATTTGATGCAAGAATATTATTTACTTCTTTAGAAGACATTTTTTTTTGTAACTCTGGTCCATTATAACCAATTTTAACTAAAGCCGCTATAATACTATCATTATTTGCAGCTCTGCCTAAAGCCATTAATGCTTTGTGAGCAGCAAAATATTTATCACTATCTAAAAGAAAAGCAGCGACAGAAGCTTGCCCAAGTTTTAAAGATGCAGGGCCTAAAATAGGGAAATCTTTAAATACGATTTTCACATCTTGATTATTTTTGGTTAATTGATCAATAGTTTCTAGAGCTTTTTTACAATAACCGCAATTGTAATCAAAGAACTCAACTAATACAGTTGAAGCATTTGGATTACCGATAAAAGGTGAATTATTGTGAAGTTCATTTTGCTTTGAACTAATATTTTTTTGACGTTGTTCTTGTTGAATTTGTTTTTCCTGACGATAATGCTTTTCAAGAGCACTAACAACAACTTTAGGATTATTCATTAAAAAAGCTTCAATTTTACTTTCTAAATTTACCAGAGAAGAGGAATCTTGTGAAGAATCTGCACGAAACTTCAAACCGGCAATTCCAATTAAGGCTACTAATATTAGTGCAAGAAGCGCAATTATTACAAAGTTAGATTTTTGTGAAGAAGTTTTTGAAACCATAATAAATAATAAAATAATTTTCATTATCCTATATTACTTTATTTTTATTTCAAACGTATTTTATGATCTATCAACAATAATAAAAACAAATCTCTAAGCTCTTATGAAAATCAAAAGAGCTTAATCAAAATAACTACCGTAAATACAAATAAAAACTTA
>JADHOX010000022.1 GCA_016778805.1 Rickettsiales bacterium | reverse complement strand
ACTTGCAGAAATCAGACAAAATTGTCAGGATATAAAATTAGAAGTTTTTGTTCATGGAGCTATGTGCATGACCTATTCTGGTAGATGTTTATTATCTAATTTTATGTCAGAACGTGGAGCAAATCAGGGTAATTGCGCTCATAGTTGTAGATGGAATTATAAATTAAAAATGCGTCTTAAAGATGGCACAATTACAGAATTAGAGATAAATGATGATAATAAAGATATGTTTGAATTTCTGCTAGAAGAAGAAATCAGACCAGGTGAATTTATGCCTTTTGAAGAAGATGTTAGAGGATCTTATATCCTTAATTCAAAAGATTTAAACTTAATGCCAAAGTTAGATGAGTATTTATCTCTAGGCGTTGATTCATTTAAAATAGAAGGCAGAAATAAAAGCTTATATTATGTTGCTATAGCAACTAGAGCTTATCGAATGGCGATTGATGCCTGGTATCAGGATCCAACAATTTGGAATGCTGATGATTATCTTCAAGAACTTGATACCTTGTCAAATAGAGGTTACACAATAGCTTTTCATGAAGGAAGATTGAAAAATCTTTCACATAATTATTTAAATACAAAATCTACATCTGAATGGGAGTTTGCTGGTATAATAAGCGAATGGCATAATGATTTTATGATAGTTGATGTTAAAAATCGTTTAGTATCAGGAGATGTAATAGAGTTTGTTCCCCCTGCTCCACTTGATACCATATTCTTACGCTTATATGAATTTATCGATGCTAATAAAAATGATCAAATAAAAGATGTTATCAATCCAGGACATAAGCCAAGAATCAAAATCCCATTGACTGTTTTTGATCAAGAAGATGTATCTAGTTTAAAAGAAAGACTTCCTATCTATACAGTGTTAAGAAAAGAAAAGCCAATTAGTGCGGTTGAAAAATCAAGAATTAAATATGATAAAATTGCTAATAAAATTGAAGACGGTCAGACAGCTGAAAACTTATTAGCAAAAGCGAGAAATGATCTTGTTCAAAATATAGAGGAAAATAATGTTAAGAATCCAACTACTAAAACGCCAAGATTAGGTCTTGATGGATGTTGTGGTCGTGGTTGTAACGGATGCTTGTTATTTTGGCATGATGAGAAATATGCAAACGCTAGAGAAAAGTTAAAAAATCAAAAAATTGGAGTTATGTTAAAAAAATCAGAAGCTTAATATAAGATTTTTTTATTTGGATCTAGCTATAAATGTACCGGAAATTATTAATATAATACTGATCACAAGAACCCAGTTAAACTCTTCAATTCCTGCTATTGTTAACCAAATTGTACCAAAAACAGGATTAATAAATGCAATTATTGATAATAATCTAATATCACCATTTGTAATACCATAAATCCACATATAAAATGAATATCCTATTGGAAATAAACCTAGTAACAACAATAAATAAAAATCATTAACTGAAAAAGAAAAATCAATTTCTTCTATGTAAAAAATATAAGCAAACAGTGATAATATTGCAGATAAAAAGATAGGATAATTAGTTGCCCTTAAAGGAACATCGAATAATTTATTTTTTACAGAATAAATAGCCCATGCATTCGCTGCTAGAAGAGCTAAAAAATAACCGAATAAATGTTTTAATTCAAATGCCTCAGAAGCTTTCGATGAAGCTATAAGACCAACGGCACTAAAATTAATTAAACAAGCAAAAATATGATTAGGTCTTATATCAAGATTATTAAAAAGCTTAGAATAAAAAATTATAAAAATACTTGTGGTATTAACTATTAAATAGACTGGCATTATAGGTGCCATTCTTAAAGCTAAAAAATAACATAAATGAAAACCAAAAACACCTATTAAGCCGTTTAAATAATATGAATTTGGTATTGTTAATGGGTTAATTATAGATTTTGTTAAAGCCTGTCTTAAAAACTCAATAATATTAAAAATAAGAAATGAATAAACTAAAATAAGAAATGGATCGAGATGTTTCAGATTAAAAGTAATTAAAGGCAATAAAGACCATGACAATGGAGCTATAATACCAACAAAAGTAGCATTCATAAACAAAAATTTTTCATATATCTAAAGTTTTCAAAGAAACAATTAATTTATTTAAAACTATTAAATTTTATCATTAAAATTATCTATTTACATATTACTAAAAATTGAATATTTTTACTATAATTAAATTTATGATAAATGATTAGCGATCTTAATAAAAGAATACTTAAATATAATAATCTTGCACCAAGATATACAAGTTATCCTACTGCACCTCATTTTACTGATAAGATTAATTCAGATATTTACAAAAATTGGTTAAAACAAATCGATTCAAAACAAACATTATCACTTTATTTTCATATTCCTTTTTGCCGTAAACTTTGTCATTATTGTGGTTGTCATACTAAAGTTGTTGATTATGACGATCCTATCAATAATTATATTGATCTTTTAATATTAGAGTTAGAACTTTTAAGAAAAAATTTAAAATATGAAAATGAAGTAATTCATATTCATTTTGGTGGAGGTACACCAACAATTCTAGAACCAAAGATTTTTGACAAATTAATTAATAAAGTAAAATCTCTTTTTAAAATTTCCCAAAATATTGAATTTGCAATTGAGGTCGACCCAAGAACCATAACTGAAGCTAAAGTAAAGTCATATGCAGAAAATGGGGTTAATAGAATTAGTTTTGGAATTCAAGATTTTGATCTTAATGTTCAAAAAGCTATAAATCGAGTTCAGTCATTTGAACTTGTCGAAAGTATAACAGAATTATTCCGTAAATATAAAATTAACAATATCAATTTTGATTTAATTTATGGATTACCAAAACAGGATCTCAACGTTATTGAAACTAATTTATCTCAATCGATAACTTTAAAACCAAATAGAATAGCTTTTTTTGGTTATGCACATGTTCCGTGGATGAAAAAAAATATGCAGCATATAAACGAGGAAGATCTTCCAAATCATGAAGAAAGGCTTGAAATGTTTAGTTTAGCTCACAAATTCTTAACTAATAACTCTTATCATGCTATTGGCTTAGATCATTTTACTTTAGCTGATGATTCAATGCTTAAATCTTATAAAACTGGTACATTAAAAAGAAATTTCCAAGGTTATACATCAGATAAAGCTGATATTCTTCTTGGTCTTGGTGTTTCCTCCATCAGTTATATGCCTAATGGCTATTTACAAAATCAGACAATGATTTCTAAATATGGGCCATCACTAAAAAATGGAGATTTTCCTATTACTAAAGGGATTGAAACAAGTCCAGATGATCAAATAAGAAAATTAATTATCGATGAAATAATGTGTTATTTGAAAGTCGATTTAACTAAAATTTTAGCTAATACTGAGTTTGAAATATCTGAATTTCAAGAATCATTAAGAAGACTAAAACCTTTAGCTGATGATGGATTGTTAAAACTTACTGATTCATCAATAGAGATAAATCAAAATGCACGGCAGATAACAAGAATAGTTTCATCAATTTTTGATAAATATTTTACTGGAGGATTAAATAAGCACTCAATTGTAGCTTAATTATTTAATGTTTTGCTGATTGCCTACTTTCAATTAAGGCTATTTCAAGGTTCAGCGTATTTGCAATAAAATTATCAATTTCATTTGAATTTTGAGCATAAAGTAATTTTTGTTTTTTATATTTATTAAATTTTAGTTGGTTACTAATAAATGAAATTAATTTAATATCTGAAAACATAATTAATTTATTTTCATCAATTTCATTATTATTTGTTAAATTTAAATATTCATAAACTAAATCATTAATATTCTCACGATCATTAAAAACAAAATCTTTAAATAATAAGTCGTCTTCATATTTACTATAATCTGGATATAAAATAGTTAAATTATCATTATATTTTTTTTGATCATTGATTCTAAAACGAATTATTCCTTCAACAATAATTGTATAGTTACTATCATTACTTTCTGAAAATTCGATTATTTTCCCAACAGTTGCAATCTGAATATTATTTAAATCTTTAATGGTTTGACTAACCGCAATATATCTATCAAATAATTTAAAGCTACAATCCACAATATTCCGGAAATTCTTTCCAGAGGATTTAAATCTTATTTCTTCACCAGGTAAAAGAGTAGATTTATCATCAATTAACGATAAAAGTTTTTTGGGTAATGATTCAAATTTATTTGTAACAATTTTTGTCTGCATGAAGAAAATTATTTTTTACCCATAATAGTTAAAGATAGTATCTAATCAAGTAACTAAAATTTATTTTCGTAAAAAACTAAAGCTAGCTAAAGTTAACATAATCAGTGATACTATTATATTCCAATTGGATAATGATAATTTCATAATTTTATAAGTAGCCATATCACAACTTACAGCAGCCTTACCTATAATAGATTTATGCATTTCAGCAAAATTTTCAAACTCACCTGATGATGCGCAATTAAGTGCATTATCAATAAGATTTAACTCTATCAGAGAATGATATAATGATAATGACAAAACAACTAGAAAACATATTATAATTAAGACTAATACTAATTTTTCATATTGTTTTAACTTAAAGCTAACATAGCATAAACTAATAATGAGAATTAAAAAATAAGGATATCTTTGAAGCAAGCAAAGTTTACAAGGAAGAATCAAGAAAACAAATTCCATCACATAAACAGAAGTTAAAACAACAAATGATAATAATAAGGTACATTTAATGAAATTTTCTGTATTGATAAAATTCATTTTAATCTTTCCAGAATAATTTAGTGAATAGAATAAAAACTGTAAAAATCTCTAATCTTCCAACAATCATTCCTATTGTTAATATCCATTTTACACTATCACTTAGTGGTGAGTAATTACCAGAAGGACCAATAATATCTCCAAGACCAGGTCCTAAATTTGCCATTACCGATGTAGCTGCACTAAATGCAGTAATAAAATCCAAACCTTGAAAACTCAGTAAACAAGCAATTACAGAGAAACAAAATGAAAATAAAATAAAAAATCCCATTACAGCAGAAGTACCAGAGCTACTTACGGCATTTTTACTAAAGGTAATATTATAAACTACATGAGGATGAACTAATCTTGCTAGTTGTTCACGTGCTGTACTAAATAATATTTGAAATCTAAATATTTTAATACCTCCAGTTGTTGAGCCAGTACAGCCACCTATAACTCCAATAAAAAAGAATAAAATTACAGCAAAACCACCCCAGCTATAATAATCATATGATGTAAAACCTGTAGTAGTTAAAATTGCTACAACATTAAAACTACTATATCTTAAAGCTGTTAAAAAGTCATATTTATGTGTTTGAATTAACCATAATGATAAAATTACAATTACTAAAATTAACAGAAAAAACAAAGTTTGAATCTGACTATCCTGATAAAAAGATTTAAAATCACGATTCATACATTTTATTAAAATGGGAAAAGGTAATGACCCTAGAAACATGAATAATATAACAGTTATTTCAATTCGATAATCATCAAAAAAACCAATAGATGCATCATGTGATGAAAATCCTCCAGTTGAAACAGTAGTTAAAGCATGAACAACAGCATCAAAAAAAGTCATATCAAATAGTAGATATAAACTAAAACATGAAATAGTTAAACAGAGATATATAATACCAATAGCTTTTGAAATTTGCTGAACTCTTGGAAAGATTTTATCCGATTTATCTGATGATTCAGATCTGAAAAGTTGCATTCCTCCAATTTTTAGCATTGGCAAAATAGCAATTGCAAGCATGATTACTCCAACACCACCAATCCAATTTAAAATTGCTCGCCAAAGTAATATTGACTTTGGACTATTATCTAAATCAGTAAAAATAGTTGCACCAGTTGTTGTAACACCTGACATAGCTTCAAAAAAACAATCAACATAAGACATGCCAATATCTGCTAAATAAAATGGCAATGAAGCAATTAATGCAAGTGAAACCCAAGATAATGTAGTTAATAGAAAGGTTTCTTTTAATGATATGTCTTTTACTTTAGTACCTCTACAACTCAGATAAATACTGATACTGAGAAAAAAACATATAGAAAATGAAGATGCAAAACCTTGCCAAACTGGGTCATTTTGATAATAAGCTAGAAATAATGGAGGTAACATCATTATTGAAACCACTATTTCAATGATTGAAATTATATAAAATAGAACACCAATTCTAATCATAAATTCGATTATTAGAATATTTAATTAATGATTTAATAATCTTTCACATTCCAAGGCAGCCATACAACCTGTTCCTGCAGCTGTTACAGCTTGTCTATAGGTTTTGTCTTGTACATCACCTGCTGCATAAACACCTTCAATATTAGTAGCTGTTGAATCAGACGCAGTAATTATATAATTTTCATTATCCATTTTAACATAATCTTTAAATAACAAAGTATTAGGTTTATGACCAATGGCAATAAATATTCCAGATGTTTTATGTTCAGAAATTTCACCAGATTTTAAATTCTTAACTTTAATACCAGTGACATTTTTAGGATCATTATCACCAACAACTTCTTCCAGTACAGTATCCCACATAAAATTTATTTTTGGATGATCAAATGCTCGTGCCTGAAGTATTTTTTCAGCACGTAATTCATCACGTCTATGAATAACAGTTACAGATTTTGCAAAATTAGTGAGATATAAAGCATCTTCAACAGCTGTATTACCTCCACCAACAACAAACACGTCTGAATCTTTAAAAAAGAAACCATCGCAAGTTGCACAACCAGAAACTCCATAACCTTTAAAATATGTTTCAGATTCAAGACCTAACCATTTTGCTTCTGCTCCTGTTGAGATAATAACAGTATCAGCTATATATGTATTACCATTACTGTCTTTAGCCCTAAAGGGACGTTTTGAAAAATCTACTTCTGTAATAAAATCATAAATAACTTCAGTTCCAACAGATTTAGCCTGTGCTTCCATTTGTTGCATTAACCAAGGTCCTTGAATTACATCTTTAAATCCAGGAAAATTTTCAACATCTGTAGTAATTGTTAATTGACCACCAGGTTGCATACCAGCAACTAAGATAGGTTTTAAATTTGCTCTTGCTGAATAAATTGCAGCAGTATAACCAGCAGGACCAGAGCCAATAATCAAATTTTTTGTTTTATATTCTTGCATTTATTTCTCTTCTAACGCTATATTAATTTTGTTCATAACTTTTTGAGAACATTTTATGTTAAAAATCAATCAATTTTAGCTTATCCATGTCTGAAAATTACTTTATTATTGCCGATAAAACTTTATCAGCTCAAAAACTTGCGACTAAATTGATTGAATCATTTCCCAATTATATAACTAAAGAACTAGATAAATCCAAAAATATTGATGCAATTTTAGTCTTAGGTGGTGATGGATTTATGCTTCATTCAATTCATCAATATATGGATCATAAAATTCCTTTTTATGGAATTAATTGCGGATCACTGGGGTTTTTACTTAATAATTTAGATGACAGTGAAAATATTATAGAAAAATTAAAAACTGCAAAAACTACAGATATTCATCCTTTAATGATGAAATCTTACAGTCGAGATAATGAGGTTTCTAAAACCTTAGCTTTTAATGATGTATCATTACTTAGAGAAACAAAACAATCTGCTCATATAAAAATTATAATTGATGGTATTTGTCGTTTACCTAAATTAGTTAGTGATGGAATACTAATTGCTACTCCAGCAGGAAGTACTGCATATAATTTTTCTGTTCGTGGACCAATAATACCTTTATCTTCAGATGTTTTAGCTATGACACCAATTTCTCCATTTAGACCAAGACAATGGCGAGGAGCTTTATTGCCAGAGAAAACTCATGTTACTTTTGAAATTTTAACACCTAATAAACGACCAGTTAGTGCAGTTGCTGATTTTTATGAATTTAGGGATGTTAGAAAAATTGAGGTTTCTAAACAGTTAGATCAATATGTAACATTAATGTTTGATCATAATTATCCACTAGAAGATAAAATATTCTTAGAACAATTTGAATCTTAAATTATTAATGTATAGTTCTCGAATCTTTTCTTTGTTCCCTTCTAGCATTTTCTTGCTCCTGAAAAAAATTATTGGTTTTTACAGGGTAAATTGGTCTATTTAGTTCATTTTCATTACATAATTGAGGATTAGTATGATTTCTTCTAATCTCAGCATTACTTTCTTCTATATTTTTATTATTATAATTAATACCAATATTTACTATAGCAACGGTAGCTACAGCAGCAAATATAGCACCGAGAACTGCTGCAGGAGCAGCAACCAAAATTGCTGATGCAACAAAAATTGGTAACAAAACAGAAGCAAAAGCTCTACTTTCAAATGAAACGGTTTCTTTTTTCTCTGGCGCTGGTCTATTTTCAGCACTTCTGTCAAATTCTAAATTATTATGATTTTCTTCTAATTGACTAAAATCAAATTCTTGTGAGTTATCTTTATAATTTAATTCATCAAGTCTTGCTTTGAAAGCTTTATTATTTTTGTATTTCTTATCTATCAAACTTTCGTTATAATCTTTATAAGAGTCTAATAAATCATGAGCTAGATCATCCTCAATATATCTTTTGGCAATCATTTCATTTAGAAAGGTACAACGATTATCAGAATTTATAACTAATTCTAATTTTTCATCATTATCTAATAGTTCATCAATAAAAAGATTTAATGCATCTTGATTTTTTATATTTTTGATAAAATTAATAATTTTTGAACCTGAATTAGCGTTATTAATTATTAAATCACTATAACGTGTTAATTGATTATCAGGGTTTGAACCAAATGCATTTTTATTTAAATAAGCAATCATGAACAAATCTTTACCACCAAGGTTAGTCGATACTTCAGCAACTTTTGAAAATAATGCCTTTGCTTCTTCATCGTCTTTACCAGCTAATCTAGAAATAACTGGCTGCAGAGAATCTAAAATATTTTGTTTATGTGAATGACTTGTATTTAAATTTTGAGTTAATAAATAATCTAAATATTCTGTATCATTATTTTTAAAATTATCACCAATATCATATAATTGATTTTTAGCTTTATTTAATAAATTATCTTTTTTAAGTATATTTTTTTTACTTTGTAAAACTGCAGTATAACTATTTTTTAATTCAATAATTTGATCAAATTGATTTTGATCATAATAAATAGCTTCTTCAGAAGGAGGCTTAATATCCATAACCCGCAAATTTGGCCTACTTGTATTAGTAAAATCTAATTCAATAAAAGTATGCAAATCATTAATCTTTGCCAATGATTGAATTTTAGTAGGAAGATCATTTTCATAATTACTTTCAGTTGCAATTTTTATTAAATCATCACGAGATAAACTTTGTAAGTTATTATAATTATCTACAAATCTATTTAGGCTTTGGAATTTCTGGTCTATAGATTCTTGAAATTCTTGCATTTCTCTTGAATATCTATTTTCTAGATTTTCCAAATTTGCTCTTTCTTGTACATAAACATCATGTTCTCTTTGTGCTTGCCTCTCTTCTCTTTCAGAAAAAATTCTTTTCCATTCAATCTGATTTCTTTGATTATTAAGATCAATATTAGCATTTAATTGTTCTTGTTGAAGTTTTAATTCTTCCATAGTCTGACGTGAGGAAATCTCTGCAACCTTAATAGCTGCATTCGCTTTAACTGTTTCAGCTTCTACATTTGCTGCTATTATTTGTTGCTGTAATAGCTGATTATCCTGTCTAATTTGTGCTGTTGCAGCTGCATGAGCTATTTGCATATCAACTATTTGTTTTTTTAAGGCTTCAGTTTCTGCTCTATTTTGAGTTGCTTGATCCCTTATCAGGGTATTCATTCTTTGAATTATTTCAGCATTCTGCTGAGCAGCCTCTCTTTGTGATGCTACCAAACCTTCTTTTTCTCTTTGTTCGCGCAATTTCGTTTCAGCTGCTTCCGTTACCCTTGTAACTGCATCTTCTTTTTCTCTTTGCAATTCTTCTCTTTGTTCACTCAATGTTTGCATCATTCTTGTTCTCACATTAGCAACGGCAACTTCTTGTTCAGCTGCGGCTGTTCTTAGATCAGCTGTATTTAGATCTTGTAAACGTTTTATTTGAGCATTTGCTTCAGTTAACTGAACTTTTATTGCTTGAAGATCAGCATATTGCCCCTGAAGCTCTTCAAAACTTCGTCGTGCTTCTGCAGCTTTCTCACTTGCTTGAGCTTGAGCATCTATTAATTGTTTTGTCTCTTGATCTTTGACATCAAGTTTTCCCTTAGAGTCACTCAATTGTAAACTTAAATCAATGTTACTTTGAGTTAATCTACTAGCTGCTTCTTGCTGAGCTACTACTTCTTTTTGTAAAGCTTCCAATTGATCAGTTTTTTCACCAACCTGTTGTTCAAAAGAGCTTACTTTCTCAACTAACCTTGCATTTTCAACTCTCTCTTGCTGTAATGCTGCTTGTGCTGTCCCTAGCTCTTCTTTTACTCTATCAAATTCCTGAGATTTGGCTCTTAATTCCTCGTTTGTCCTTACTAAATGACCATTTATATTTGATAATGATTGTTGAAAGTTTGTTGCATTAAATTCAGCTGTAAGACTTTGAATACTAACTTGACTAGTTAATTGTTGAACAACCTCTCTAATACCTTGATTTTCAGCACGCGCACGGTCTCTTTCAGTCTCAGCCTTACCTAATGCAATACCTAAATCTCTGATTTTCTGTGTTTGACTAGTTATTTGCGCATCAAGCAAAGCATTACGGGCTATTAATACTTGATTTTCTCTTTGACTAGCCTCTATGTCATTTGATAATTTTCTAACTGCCTCTTCTTGTTGTACTTTTGCGAACTTAGCTGCCTCAAGCTGCCTTTGATTTTGCTTTAACTCATCTTGAAGTCCTTGAAGATTAGTTAAAAGTTCAGTATTTTGTTCTTTAGTTGCTCCAACTTCATCTAGAGCTGATTCTGCTGCTTCTTCAGCTGATCCTATTCTTTGTTTAGCTGATTCTATTTGTTGTTGTAATACAGTATTTTCTTGTCCAAGTCTTGTTATTTCGACTCCTTTCGCTCTCGCTGCACTTTCAGCCTCTCTTAATTCTTCGTCTTGTAATCTTAATGAATACTCAATCTCTGCTAGCTGTAATTCTATGTCTTGTTTTTCTTCAACCAATTGATAATTGCTTGATTCTAGTTCTGCTTGCTGAATTAGAAGCTGCTCTCTTTGCTTTCGATTTGCTTCTTGAAGATTAGAATTACCAGTTTGAAGCTCTTCTATTTTTACAAGCTGAGCTGTTATTTGACTTTTTTGTGCTTCTGAAGCAAACCCACTTATATCAAGCTGAGTTCTAAGCCCTTGAAGAGCTTCTCTTAGTTCTGTATTTTCTTTTTGACTTTTTGCTTGCGCTGCTCGTTCTTCAACAAGAGATCCTCTAAATTTTTCTATTACTTCTTCATTATTTTTTTCTAATTGAGCTACTTTTTCTTGTGACTCCGCTAGTTTTGATTTTGCTGTTTGATCTTTCCAGTTGCTAAATGCTTTTCTCAGAACACCTTCTTCTTTCACTGATATCATTTTGTTTACCAGCTTTTGTCTTAATCCTTCTTCTCGTTGTTTATTTAATTCCGAAGCTTCAAAACGATCCATTCCACTTTTTTCTAACTCAGATTGTAACTTTCTTTTATCTGAATTAATTACTTCAAGTTGTTTTGTTAAATCAGCTTCTCGTTCTGCCGCATTCTGTTTATATTCTTCCTCCGTTTTAATTGCTATATATTTATCCAATAGTGAAGTATTTATATCACTATCTTGATATTGGTAATCATCAGGACCTGGCTTTAATTGTTTTAGTTCAACTAAAGTTTTTTGTGAATATTCTTGTTTTAAAGTATTAGTTAACTTTAATTGCTTTATAAATTCTTCTTTATATCTTTTGAAATTACCAAAAATTTCTTTAATTTCATCCTCAAATTCATTATTGCTTTTTGAATCACTAGAAAATTGATTTCTTCTCAACGGATTAATTCCACTAATGGACGAACCATTAGTGTCTGCATAAGGAATAAGTTCAGCTTTCTTAATTAATTCATCTTGTTTTTTCTTAAAGTCTCGATCTAATGAACCAATTATTAGTATAAATTTATTTGTAATAATCTCTTTTATATTACTATCTATTAATTGATGTTTTTGTAAAAACTCATTAATTAATTTATAGTTTTGTTCATTTACAATTTTTTCAATTAAAGTCTTAATATCACCAAAAAGCGCTTCATCATGATCAATATTTACGAAATTTATATCTTCTTCAAGACTATCTACTATATCAAATATTTGCATTTGAAGCTGTAATTGTCTTTGAGTTTCTAAAGTTGTAATAACTTTAAATTTATTAACTAATGCATTTTCTATCAATCCTGAAAATGAAGAGATTTCAGGTATACCATTAACAAAATCACTAAAACCTGATATAATATCCAATGGCATTTCTATTTCATTAGAATCGCTTTTTTCTCTTACTGAAGTATTATATTTATCAATACTTGTATTTAATAAGTTATATATTTTTTGCTCAATCTTTTGCGTATTTTGATCAACTGTTTCTTCAGAAGTCTCAAGATCAGTTACACCGGAATTAATTGATTCATTAAAACTTAAACTTTGATCTTGATACTGAAAAGCATTGATTTCAGCAATTATAGTTGTTGCAAGGTCAGTTTGCCTTTTTTGTTCTGCTAATTTTTCTTGTGCTCGTGCTTGTGCTGATACTGAGGATTCTGTAAGTGAACTATTCGCTTCTCTCAGTCCAGCTATTTCAAGTTGAAGTGCTTGAATTTTATCAGCAATTGATTGAGGTTCTCTTTCTGCTCTGCCTTGTCCTGATGATTGAGTTTGTACAGATACAAAACCTGGTTGTAATACTTGATCAATTTCCTTTTGCTGTTTTAGTAACTTTTCAAGCTCAGCTGTTTTTGCATCGAGTTCGGCTGTTAGCTCAGTTTGTGTTCTCATCGCTGTTGTTTGAAATTCTTCAAAAACCCTTTCAGCCTCATCTGCTCTTGCTTTTTCTGCTGTTAATTTTTCTTGAATTTTTTGGTTTGCTTCTTCGTTATCTTTTAGCTGTTGTTCTAATTTTGTTACTTGGCCTTTAAGTGTTCTATTTTCAGTTTCTAAATGAGAAATTCGACTATCAATTTCAGTTAGCCTTTCTTTATTTGCATCAAGCTCTGCTTGTTTTGTATCGATTTGTTCTTGTAAATCTTTTTTTGCTTTCTCAAACTCTTCCGTTTTTGCTTCAACAGATTTATCTGCCTCTTCTCTAGCTTTTGTAATCGCTTGAAGAGCACCTTCATCAATCTGCTGCATTTGTGTTTCAAGCTCACTCAATTCTTTATCTAACTCTACATTTTTTCCGTTTAATTCTTCATTTTCAGCTCTTAGTCCTTCAATTTCTTCTTCCTTTTGTTCAACCAATTTTACTTGGTTTCGATACATACCATCAATAGTTACGATTTGACTTCTTGCAGCAGTTAATTCTTCTTCACTTTGTTTTAGCTTTCCTTCTAAGTATTTTACTTGGCCTTTAAGTGTTTCATTTTGAGTTTCTAGCTCAGAAATTTGACTTGTATTTGCAGAAAGCTTATCTTGATTTTCTTCAAGCAGGGTATTTTGATCTCTAATTTCTGCTTTTAATCTTTCTATCTCTTCTTTATTCTCATCAACAACAACTTTACTATTACGCTCCAACTCCCTTAACTTAGTTTTTAAACGACTTATTTCACCTCTAATTTCCGTATTTGTTTGTCTTAAACTTACATTCTCACCTTCTAGACTTGTAATTTTTTGTTTGTTATCTGCAACCTTTGCTTCGCTTGCTTCTAATTGAACTTCAAGAGCTTGTTTTTCTCTTTCAAGTACTAAATTTTGCCGTTGAAGATCTCTAATTAATACATCTTTCTCTGCGATTGTGCCTTGAAGCCCTTCTATTCTCTCTTGAGATTTACTTGCTTGCAATTCCATTTGAGTTTGCTGAGCTTCGAGGGCTTGCCGTGCTGTGTCGCTCTCGCCTGTAAGTGTTTCAATTTGACTAAGTTGTTCGTTGAATATTTTTCCTAATTCTATTTTAGTACTTTCTAAAGCTTTTAATTCATTCCTAAGTTCTGCATTTTCTTGCTCAAGATCAGATCCTTTAGCTAATATGGTACCCTTTAATATATCTATTTCTGCATCATTTTCAGTTAATCTTGTTTGAAGATCTTCATTTTGATCCCTTAGTTCTTGCAAAGCCGTCTCTTTCTCTTTTAACGCCCCAGTTAATCTTGCATTTTCAAGTTGATTTGCCTCTGCTTGTTCCTCTAAAGCTGATTTTTCAGCAACTAATGCCTCATTAGCTTGTTGAAGCTTATGACTTGTTAGAGAAATTTCTCGAATTTGTGCTTCGAGAACTGCAACTTGTTTGTCAAATTGTAGCTTTGCTGTAGCCAATCCATTTGTTGCCAAAACACTTGATTCATTTGCCTGTCTTTCTTCTATTATTGCTACTTGAAGCTTTTCTGTAAGACTTTGAATATCACTTTGTTGCCTTTCAAATTGTTTACCTGAAGTTTTATTTAATTCTTCAAGTTGAGCGCTAAGCTGTTGAGCCTTGCTAGTTGCAGCAGCCTTTTCTTCCTCTGCCACCCGAACCTGTTCCTGAAGATCTTTTAAGTTATCTTGGTACTGACTCCTCAAACCTTCTAATTCTTCTTGTTTTGATGTTTTAAGGGTTGTTAATTCCTCTTCTTTACTCACAACATCTGCTTGAAGCTTTTTTATTTGATTAGCTTGTTGATTAAATTGTTGTTGATATGCAATATTCGATTGTTGAATATCTAATTTTGTCGAGCGTAATTCATCATTAAGATCAGTATTTAATTGTTCTAACGATGCTAAAGATACATTTTGTGTTACTAATTCCTCTCTTAGTAAATTTAATTCTCTAGTTGTTGTATCTTCCAACTTACGCACTAATTTATCTAACTCCACTGATTGTGAAGAACTTTTTATAATATTTTTAAATTGATAACAAAGTTGTTTAATTTCCTGAAGATCAACTTTTTCATTACTATTTAATATTTTTGAAATACGATTCAATATATTAATTGGATTATTTTCAACACCATTCAAATATTTGGGGTATGATTTTATTAAATTCGCTATAGCTTTATTGTCATTTACTGTTGCCTCAATAGCTTTTGCTTGTTTTTCAATTTCTGCTTTTTGTTGGGCATCAAATACTTTTTTGAATTCAAGAAATACTTCACTAAAATCATGCACATAAGAGATAAATTCAGTCGGAATCAAATCATCAAAATTTAATTCTAAAATATCTTCTTTTTTCTTCGATAGATTATCAACAAGTTTTTCATGAATTTTTTGTGAAATATTATTTTTTAAAACTGTTTTTATTTCTTCAAGAACAGGTGAATTTTTTTCAATATTAATTATATCCTTATATAATTGATAATTATTTTGGATATTTTCACTATTAAAATTTTTAAAAAAGTTTAAAATTTTTGTTAAATTATCTTCTGTCAATAATTCTTGATTATGTTCCAATATATCAATATATGAAGAATATTTTGTTTTAAATTCAGATATTTTATTTAAATCTAAAAATTTCATTAATGCCAAAAAATTAAATAATTTTTGATTATCTTGAAAAGAAGTTGAAATATTAATTTCATTAAATTTATCAATTACTAGTTGTAATGATTCTAACTTTCTTTTTTCTTCATTTGGTAAATAATTTTTATAGATTTCTTCTAAAAATTCTGTAGTTGTGTCTTTTCCTGCAATTGCTATTAAGATATATTCATTACAAGAAATTTCCTTTTTGAATTCAGAAACAAATGGCAATTTAAATGACTTTACGTCCCTTGGATCTACTGATACTTGTGAACTATTTGATTTTTTATAATAGATACTTTCAATTAAAAATCTTTGATTATTTTTTATTATTTCTTTAATACTATCAAAAGTTGTTGATGGAGACTCATCTACTCTAATTTCATAATCTTTTAACATTTTAAGCTGAACATCATAAAATGTTTTTTTATTTTTTAGTTGAACATCATCAGTATTTCCAGAGGTAATTCCAGAATTTGTAATTGGTGTAGGATTTTCTCGATAACTAGCAAAAAATTCAGCTCTTTTTGTTTGTTTAAACTTTTCTATTTCTTTTGTTATAAATTTTTTTATTTCTTCAGGGTTTTTTTGTTTTAAAGATTCTACTGTAATTTTTAGTATATTTTCAGTACCATAATTTAGAGAATATACCCCTTGTTTAAGTGGACGATTAAGAAAAAGATCTCTTGATGACAACAAAGTATCAATATACTCACTAGATATCTTATCTATTTCAACCATTGTATTTTGTAATTCTGAGTTCACTGATATTGATCTTATTTTTCCTTCAACATAGGATTCTGCTTCTTTCAAATATTTTGCCTCAGTTAAATTTAAATTTTGTAAATAATCAGAACCCATAGATTCTTTAGATTTTTTTGAAAGAATTAATGGTAATGCATTTGAAGCTGTTGCATTTTCAATTGACGCTGTACTTGTTCTTACTCTTCCATATAATTGAACCCAATCATTTAAACTTAAATTATTTTGTTGAATATCAAAATCAATGACCCTTGCTTGACAATAATTGTCTTTTGACAAAAAATGATAATCAACCCCAATATGATCAAGCTTTCCAACATCATAACAACAAACAATCTTAGTGTTAACATCATTAATTTCTTCAGAGAAATCTGTATCTTTGGATAAAACACTAGGTTGAGTATATCTATTTGTATTACTATCATATTTAATGTATTGCTTTTGATTATTATCATCAATATATGCTATAACAATTTTAGTATTATCTTTAATAGAATAATTAGATTGTACCTTACTAATTAAGTCAACAGGGATATTATTTGTATCTGAATAGAATAAATGGAATCCTTTAATACCATTTAGATCATTAGGGGATTCTTCTTTTTTTAATTCTTCTGTAAGTTTATCAATAATGTCAGATCTTTTTTGTAATAAAATTGTAGATTCCTTATGATAATCCTTAAACTTTTTGTCTTTATTTGCTGAATAAAGCGTACTTCTATCTAATCCTTTAACAAAAACTCTATTTGATTTTATTAATTGAATAAATGGATTTGGTGTTGCTGATAAATTAATTTGAACAGCTTGTAAACTTTTACATAACTTTTTTACATTTGTTTTGGTATCAACTTTCTGAGATTCAAATTCATCAAAAACAATATTTTTATGTTTAAATGCATGATGTTGTAGAGGAATTTGTTCAAAAAAATCTTTATAAGAAAGTTTTGTTGTTCCATCTGCATCAGTTCTTACAGATGTAACAAAAATAGTGTCTTCTAATTTTTGAGCAGTAACAGTTTTACCTGAACCAGCAGGGCTGTAAAATGTAACAGGTTTTATACCATTTTGACTAATTTGATACAGTACTGGATTTAATTCATCAAGTTTAGTTATACCTAAATTTAAAAAAAATTCTTTTTCTGTTTCACTTAGTTTAGGAGTTTTGTTGGGGTCTTGTAAATCAGACTTATAATTTTCTATTATTGATTTATAAGTTTGTGGATATTGAATTCTAATTTTATTAGCAAGTATAGAATGTTGGCATTTACCAACAAATCTTGCTTGTTCATTTGTTAACAGACCTTTGTCAATAAATTTATATCTTTGATGCAAATATGGTGCACTTGTTAAATAACCTGGCAATTTACTCGTTTCAGTTGAGCTAAATGGTAATAAGTTTTGTTTAAATTCTTTATATTTCTTTCTTGCCCCATTTTCTCCAATTATTTTTTCAATATCAGTAAATCTTTGTTTTTTTCTAGATTCATAGTCAGGATCATTTTTTGTTTTGATACGCGACGAACTATTAAAGCTTTGACCTGATCTATATGATGGTAATGAAACTAAACCAGCAAGTGTAAATAAATCAGCTATTAAATTGTTTTTAAAATCAGAATTACCATCTGCTGATATTTTATCTAATTCATCTTTAATAGAAGCTTTAAAAGAAGAAAAACCATTGATAAACTTTAAAATATTAAGAAGATCTTTATTACCATCACTTTTTTTAAATCTTCCCAATTTTATATTACTTTTAGTTATTTCTTCTGGCTTTATATCTTTACCTTTATTATCTCGAAGATATTTTAATGTTAAAAAATATTTATTATCATCAGGTTTTAATTCAAATGGATAAAAATCTGAATAATTCTGCATATCATAAAATTGTTTAAACTTTTGTAAAATTGGAATTATAATTTCTGCATTTTTTTCAAGAGCATTGATAATAAACTTATAATCAAGTCCATTTAACTTTTGTTTTCCAAATAAAGTGTTGACATTATCTTCAGTTAATGTTCTTCCCATCATCGGGTGTAAAGGTATATATTTATCAAGAATTCTTTGCACATAGCTTTTCCTTTTATTATCATCATCCATTGATTGAAAAGTTTTTCCTACGTTTTGTTCCCAAATAACAAAATCATCATATTTATCCGTTGATTCAGAAATTTCTAAGAATTTTTCGAATTTTATATTTCTATCAATAATGCTATCGTCTATTTGATTACTTGTACTTCCTCCTCCGTCTCTTGTATTACCTTTAATTCCTCCACCACCTTTTGGATTACTTTTAAATCTTCTATCTTTTGCTGCTGTATTTGGTTTATATCCACTACCGCCAGAATTTCTCATTACTAATTATAAATTTATATTTCATTATAATAGGCAAAACTCACCTATCTTTATGTAATTATAACAGATTTTAAAAACAAAAGAAATTGTTTTGTTGTATTATTAATACGGTGAGACGATGATACTTAATTATTTTATTAAAAGTTTTCAATCTTGTTTGTATAAGATTTATTGTTAAAAAACTTATTTTATTGTTAAGTTTATTTAATTGAATATTGTTTTGACCCGTCATGGTCAAAAAAGAAATTATAATACTTATAAGATTTTTTTAGAGATTAAATTTATTATATTAATGTTCTATTTCTTTTTTTGTCTCAATTTTAAATTTTTATTTTCTTTCTCAAGCCTTGCTAAATCATCACTTTGAGATTCAATAATTTTCTTTAATTTTTGTTGGTCATTTTCTGAAAAATTATCTATTGTCTGAAAAAGGCTTTTTAAATCCCTTAATTCTTCTTCTAAAGATTTAACAACATTATCACTATTTGAAAATTTGCTACTGAGTTCTTTATATTTTTTAATTTCTAAATTAATTTTATTTTCAGCAATTAACAATTTATCTTTTAGAATAACATTTTGATCATCAGCTGATTTTAATAGATTATTTACTTTAACTATCTCAT
>JADHOX010000021.1 GCA_016778805.1 Rickettsiales bacterium | reverse complement strand
GTACGCATTGGGTATAATAACATTTGCTGAAGCCATATCTATGCCACATAATACCTTCTTTGATCTTAGGGCTTAATTCGCCAGTTGATTGTTGTGATAAATGAATTTGCTCAGTATTTTTAATTACAGCAATTTTATAACCTTTTTTTACTACTCTTTTACAGATCTCATTATCCTCACAATATAAGAAAAAACCTTCATCAAAAAAACCAATTTTATCAAAAATTGCTTTTCTAAAGACCATAAAGCACCCACTGATAAATTTTGTTTCGTAATAATTATTATGTTCTTTCTGATAATTTTTTTCGGCAATTGTATCAAGTGACTTGTTAATAATCTTATTTTTATCTTGATTGAAAGACCCAGCATATTGAACCGCTCCTGCAATTGCTATTTCAGGATTTTTCTGAATTGTTTGATAAATTGTATCAACTGAATTATGATTTATAAAACAATCAGGATTAATGATCGCAAAGTATTCAGTTTTTACAAATTGAAAGGCTATATTATTGGCTTTAGAAAATCCCAGGTTTTTTTTGTTTTCAATCAAATGAACCTTTGGGTAGTTTTTTTTGATAATGGCGATTGTTGAGTCATTACTATTATTATCAGAAACTATAATATTGGTGCTTATTTCTGATAATTTATCTAAACAAATTCTAATAATGTCTTCGGAATTAAAGGTAACGAGTATAAAGGTTAAATTTTGATTCATGTTAGACCGTTATCTTTATTGAGTTATCTTAAAAATCATCATGAGCTGATTTACCAAGCGCAATCATAATTAGCTCATTGATGCCTGCTTCAAAACTAATGATGTTTTTATGATTCAGTTCTTTCTCTATTTTACTTGCATCAATTGCATATCGTCTATCATGGCCTTTGCGGTCTTCTACAAATGTGATCTGATCTTGATATGATATGCCATTAGCTTTAGGAGCTAATTCATCGAGTATCTTGCATATTTTATGAACTACTTGATTGTTATTAAGTTCGCAATTTCCACCAATGCAATAGGTCTCGCCAACTTGACCTCTCTCTAAAATTAGATCTACTGCCCTGTTATGATCATCAACATGAATCCAATCTCTGATATTCTTACCATCACCATAGATTGGAATATCTTCTCCAGCTAATGCTTTTCTGATAATGGTTGGAATGAGTTTCTCAGAATGCTGTCTTGGGCCATAGTTATTACTACAATTACTTATCGTGATTGGCAGATTGTAAGTTCTGTGATAGCTTCTAACTAAATGATCAGATGCTGCTTTTGATGCTGAATAAGGAGATGATGGGTTGTAAGGTGTAGTTTCGGTAAATTTATCTTCACCATTTAATTCAAGATCGCCAAAAACTTCGTCAGTTGAAATATGATGAAAATGAAAATGTGGATTTTTCTGAAATTCTCTTAAAGACGCTTGCAGTAGGCAATGAGTGCCATTAATATTTGTTGTTATAAACTCATCTGGGTTTTTAATAGAATTATCAACATGGCTTTCAGCTGCAAAATGAACTAATTTATCAATTTTAAATTCATTGAAAATCTTGGAAAGCAAAGCTTTATCATTAATATCACCGACAACTAGCTTGTAATTATTAGAATCTATCCATGTGAGATTTTCTTTTTTTCCTGCATAGGTAAGTTTGTCTAAAACTATGACTTCTTTACCTTTATTAACTTGTTGCGCAACAAATGAGCTGCCAATAAAACCAGCTCCTCCTGTCACTAAAATGTTTTTATTCATGTTAAATATCTTGATGTTTCTTGATAAAATTTATCATAGCTTTCTTGTTTTAACGTAGATTTTGCAATAGTAATTACATTATTTAAATCCTTTAAAAATAATTCTTTGAAATTTGGATCTTCTATTGTTGTGATCCCAAAATCAAATAACTCTAATCTATAAATATTTTCTTTATCTTTTAAAACAGCAATATTTAACTCAGATATATCATTATGATTGGTTTTCGTGGTAACTAATTTTTCAATAATATGCAACAAATCTGCTAAAAATTGTTGATCATTTTTGTTGTTATTAGAGTTTGTATTCTTCCATTCTGCTAAAGTAACAAACTCTTGATATTTAAAAGCAATAAAATTGATCAAAGAGCAATATTTGTAATTTTCTAATTTTATAAAAGGTTGATCATTATTATAGTAATTTAAATATCCTTTAACTTCATTTTGTTTAGATTTTCGTCTATTTGCAATTTTAATAAAAAGTTTTTGATCATTTTTTGAAGCAGATACTTTATATCCAGCACCTTTGCCAATGGTTTTTATTAATGAGAAATTTTTATATTGTGCGATAAACTTTAGATATATAATTGTTATTATGTATGAAAAGCTTTGATATAAATAGCGTTTAAGCTTTATAATTAAGTCTATAAAATATAATTGTCTAAATTTTTTACTTAATCTCATTCTTATGGATAATTAAATTTAGGTTTTTTGGTATATTGTTGAAAACTTTGTTGTTTCTTATCACGGTCAGAAATTATCGGCTCTTTTATAGGCCAGTCTATATTTATATCAGGATCATTCCACATAATACCACCTTCACCATCTGGATTATACTCGCCGCCAGTAATTTTGTAATAAAGATCTGCAGGTTTGTCGCCAATTGCGCAAAAGCCGTGAGCAAAACCAGCAGGAATCCAAAGTAATGTTGCTTGGTCCAAATTAATACCAAAATATTGACCAAATGTGGGTGAGTTTTTTCTTATATCGACGGCAACATCATAAATTAAACCTGAAGTGCATCCAACTAATTTGCCTTGCTCAGGTTTATGTTGATAATGTAACCCTCTTATGACATTAGGGGCAGATTTTGAATGATTATCTTGAACGAAATTTGTCGGTAGATTATGTTTTTCAAATTCAGATAATTTGAATTTTTCAACAAAAAAACCTCTATCATCTCCAAAAAGGTTTAATTTTACAATTTTTAGATCTGCAATATCTGTATTTACAATTTTCATGAGATATTACTAATTTTTTTTAAATAATCACCATAGGAATTTCCTATTTTGAAATTATCAGCCAAATTGGCAAATTGTTTTGAATTAATGAAGCCCTTATTAAAAGCAGTTTCTTCAATGCAACCTATTTTGATACCTTGACGATTTTCGACTACTTGAATGAATTGTGATGCATTATGAAGCGAAGCATGTGTACCAGCGTCAAGCCAAGCAAAACCGCGATTTAATTTGATTACTTTCAAGGTTTTATTATTTAGGTAGTGATTATTTACATCAGTTATTTCTAGCTCACCTCTAGTAGAAGGTTTTAAATTTTTGGCGATCTCAACAACGTTATTATCATAAAAATACCAACCAGTAAGGGCGAAATTAGATTTAGGTTGTTTGGGTTTCTCTTCAATTGAAATCGCAATATTGTTTTGATCAAGCTCTACTACGCCAAATCTTTCAGGGTCATTAACTTGATAAGCGATAACATTTGCGCCGTTTTCTAAATTAACTGCCTCCTGAAATTTAGGATCAATCTCTTTGCCACTAATTTCACTACCGTAAAAGATATTATCGCCAAGAATTAAGCTTACAGTTTGATCTTTTATAAAATCTTCTGCTAAAATAAATGCCTCAGCAATACCGTTAGGATTGGGTTGAACTTTATATGAAATATTGATGCCAAGCTCATTTCCAGTTCCAAGTAAATTCTCTATTTTTGCTGTGTCCTCAGGTGTGCTGATTATAAGTATCTCACTAATACCAACATTCATTATATTTGATAAAGGGTAGTATATCATTGGTTTGTCATAAACCGGCAGTAATTGTTTGCTTACTGTGTTTGTAACTGGTGCTAACCTTGTTCCGCTTCCTCCTGCAAGGATTATTGCTTTCATTGATTCAAAATTTAATAAAGGTTGATATAATGAAAATTATATTAAATTTGTCATTTTAATTAACAACTTTACTAATAAATTATTTAAATTTTGCAATCTGTTAAATATCTGATTATATGCTTTTATTCAATAATTAGGTAATAACTCTTGTGAGAATAGTTAATATATTACTCAGTAATAAAATTGGTGGTGTTGAAGATGCTTTTGTTACGCATTGCAAAATCCTTAAATCACATTGCCAAGAACATAATGAAATATTAGCAATTGTTAAAAAAGATGCGCCATATGCAAATGACCTGAAAGATCATAATATTGGAGTCTCTGAGATAGATAATAAGTTTGGATATTATGATTTTTTAGCAATCAATAATATCAGAAAGTTAATAACTAACTTTCAAGCAGATATAGTTTTTGCTCATGTTGGTAAGGGAGTTTTATTTGCGCATAAGGCCATTAAAAATCATGGTATTCCTCTTGTTGGTGTCAATCATAGTAATAATATTAAAAGATCTTTAGACGCTGATAAGATATTATGTGTAAATAATTATATTAATCAGAAAGTGGTTAATGCAGGTAAAAAGCAAGAAGACGTTGTTACTATTCCAAATGTAATTGATTTCACTGAAAATGAGTTGGAGCAAATTAAACAAAAGACCATTGATTCATCAAAGCCAATTAAGATTGGTATAATGTGCCGTTTAATTAAGGAGAAAGGAATTTTCCAATTGTTTCATGCTGTAAAAATAAGTCATGATTCTGGTCTTAATATTCAGCTATCTGTTGCTGGCGAAGGAGAGGAAAAAGAAAATTTAATTAATTTAGCAAAAGATTTTGGCATTGAAAATAATGTTAATTTTCTGGGCTGGGTTCAAGATAAATCTTCCTTTTTTAATGCTATTGATATTTTTGTTTTGCCATCTTTGCATCATGAAACTTTTGGTATTGTTATTATTGAGGCAATGAAGCATAAAACTCCTGTTATTGCTTCTGATGATAATGGTCCTTCTACTATTCTACAAAATGGCCATAATGGTGTAATTGTAAAAAGGGAGCCTTTAGATGATATGCCAAAAAAAATTTATAATGCCATTCAAGACGTTGTAAATAATCCAGATTTAACGAATAAAATGGTTGAAAATGCAACTGAAGATTTATTAAATAAATATTCATATCAAAATTTAGCAAATATTTTCGATGAAATTTTTGTTGAATTAAATATTGTTAGTGATGCTGCATAATATTTTATTAAGCTCTATTTATGATTAAAATTTCAGCATATATAATTACTAAAAACGAAGAGCAGAGAATAGAGAAAACTCTAATTGCGCTAAAACAAGTTGCTGATGAAATAATACTAGTCGATTCTGGTTCAACTGATAAAACTATAGAGATAGCTAAGGCTCATGGTGTTAAAACTTCTTTTAATAAATGGGAGAATTATTCAAAACAAAAAATTCATGCGAGTAACTTATGTTCAAATGATTGGTTATTATCAATTGATGCAGATGAAGAATTGTCAGATGATTTAATTGCAGAAATTTTGGAGTTTAAAAAAAATCCCAAAGCTAAAATTTGCAATATCAAAATAGGTCAGATGTATCCTAATTTTAAAAAACCAAGATTATTTGCCAGAAAATATAATTTAATAAGATTGTATCATAAAGATTTTGCTTATATGCAGGATGATTATGTGCATGATAGAATTGTTGCGAATGAAAAGTCAGAGAAGGTGTTCCAGTTTAAATCATGCGTTCATCATCACTCTTTTATAAGTTTTTCACAAACAGTTCAAAAGCTTATTTTCTATACCAATGAGCTTAATGAATCAGTTAAAGCTAAAAAGAAATCCTACTCGATGCTGCGGCTTATAACTGAATTTCCTGTTTCCTTTATAAAATATTATTTTATTAGAAGAGAATGTTTTAATGGTTTTTGGGGCTTTGCGATGTCAGTGATATGGTCGTTTTATCGTTTCTTAAAAATCGCTAAATATTTTGAAAATAAATATTTAAAAAACTAAATAATTAAACATCTTGAGCAAGCTCAAATTGCTTATTGTAAAGATTTGCATACTCACCGTCCTTTTCTAAGAGTTCTTTATGAGTACCAACTTCAACAATTTTACCATTCATTACAACACATATTTTATCAGCATGTATTACAGTTGATAATCTATGCGCAATTACAATAGTTGTTTTGCCTTTCATTAACTTAGCTAAAGCATTTTTGACTAAATTCTCAGAGATTGGATCAAGAGCAGAGGTCGCCTCATCCAGCAGTAATATCGGTGAGTTATATAAAATTGCTCTTGCTATTGCAATTCTTTGCCTCTGTCCGCCTGAAAGCATGATACCATTTTGGCCAATTTGAGAGTTATACTTCTTAGGTAACTCACTTATAAATTCATCAGCCTCAGCAAGTTTAGCCGCTTCTATTATTTGCTCTTCCGTAGCGTCTTGTTTTCCGTATCTAATATTTTCAAGTATTGTATCATCAAATAACATGACTTCTTGATTAACTACTGCCATAGAGCGCCTTAAAGACGAGATAGTAAGCTCTTTTATATTATGGCCATCAAGTGTTATTATGC
Organism: Rickettsiales bacterium; assembly: GCA_016778805.1. Taxonomy (GTDB): domain Bacteria; phylum Pseudomonadota; class Alphaproteobacteria; order Rickettsiales; family JABIRX01; genus JADHOX01. Next base: position 13,712 of record JADHOX010000021.1, on the reverse strand, counting down.
CTGATTTTGGATCATAAAATCTTAGAATCATACTGAGAATTGTTGACTTTCCTCCACCAGATGGTCCAACTAAAGCAACAGTTTCACCAGATTTAACATCAAGATTAACGCCATTTAATGCAGTTTTATCGTCTGAATAATTGAAACAAACTTCATCAAAATTGATATTTCCAGATGTGTTTATTAGTGTTTTTGCATTTGAATCATCTATAATCTGAGGTTTTTGATCAATAGTGGTGAAATATCTTTCTGTTCCACCAAGTCCTAATTGAATTCCTGCATTCATTCCAGACACTGATTTTAACGGTTTATATGCCATCATCATAGCTGTAAAGAAAGAGAAAAATGCGCCTGGGGTTGTTTCACCGTTTAATACTTGAAAGCCACCATACCAAATTACGAGGCCAATACCAACCCCGCCAAGCATTTCAACAAAAGGCGAGGAGATAAGCGATAATCTTGATATTTTTTTCTGAAGTTTATTAATTCCCTCAATAATACCGCTCATTCTTTTAGTCTCAAAATCTTCACAGTTATAAGATTTTACCAATTTACTATATTGAAGGCTATCAGACATTTGCGATAAGAATTTTTGAGATAATGCTTGATCACCGAAAGATAAATGCCTAAGTTTTTTCCCAATTTTATATACAGGGTAGATTGCCAGTGGAAAGCCAATAAAGGCGATAAGTGCAAGCTCGATTGATTGATAAAACATTACGCCAACAAGAGCAACCAGTGTCACGAGTTGTTTAAAGAATCCATTTACGGCTATTGATATTCCGTTTGTAACTCTTCCAATATCCATCATAATCGATGCAATCATATCGCCAGAAGATGATTTGTTTAAGGTTGAAATATCTGAATAAATAAAATGGTTATATAATTCTTTTCGAAGGTCTGCTGTTATACCAATATTGACATACTTCATTAGTAGCATTTGAAAATAGCTTGATATGGCTTTTATGATTGTAACAAATATTATTATCAGAGGAACTATTATTAAGGCGTTTGTATTTTGATTGACAAAAACTTCATCCAAAGCCGGCTTGACTAAATATGCATGATACGCAGTCGTGCCAGCAACAACAAACATTAATAATATTGATAAGAAAAATTTAAATTTATAAGGAAAGACATAGTTTTTAAAAAGCCTTTTAGCTAAATAAAAATTATCTGTATAATTTGGTGTTGCTTTCATAAACATAAAATGAATTTTGACTTTTTTATATAATTTATGTTTATTTTCAATCTTAAAACTAATAGGTGTTTTTATAAAAAATTTTTACTTACATTATTAGAAGGTAAAATATGTCAAATAAAGCGTTATTCTTAGATCGTGATGGAGTGATTAATATCGATCATGGTTATGTACATAAAATCGAGGATTTTGATTTTATTCCTGAAGTTTTTGATATTTGTCGCACTGCACAGAAGCAAGGTTACAAAATTTTTGTAGTCACAAATCAGGGTGGTATTGCAAGGGGCTATTACACTGTTGAAACTTTCGAGAATTTAACAAAATGGATGGAGCGGGAATTCTTAAAACAAGATGTCAAGATTACTAAGACTTATTTCTCACCATTTCATGAGCAGGGGATTATTCCTGAATTTTCAAAGCCTTCATTTGATAGAAAACCTAATCCTGGAATGCTTATCAAAGCTGCTGATGAATTTGATATTGATTTGTCTGAGTCTTTTTTGATTGGTGATAATCTTAGTGATATAGAAGCTGGTCGAAATGCAAAATTAAAAACAAGTTTTCTTATTAAAAGAGAAAAGGGTGATTTGTATTTTTATCGAAACGCTAATCAAAATCATAAGATATCATTAAATCAATTAATAGATATTTTTTAAGATTTGATTTCCTATATGTACAAACTTGTATCTTCAAAGTTTTAGTTTATTTAATTGGTTTCTGATATTTATTTTTTTATATGCTTTCAAATAACGATATTGTTAAAATAAAATTAATTGCTAAAAATGCCGGTGATATAATTTTAGATTATTATCAATCTTATCAAGAGCAAGATACAAATTACAAAAAGGATGGTAGTGAGGTAACCAAGGCAGATATTGCAGCTAATGATTTTATTAATAATGAGCTCATAAAACTGTTTCCTGATATTCCGATTGTATCTGAGGAAAATACCGAATCAGAAAATTTCGCAGCAGCTAAAAGTCCTTTATATTTTTTAATTGATCCACTTGATGGAACGCAAAGCTTTGTCAAAAAACAGGATGAGTTTACCGTAAATATTGCCTTGATATCAAATTCAAAGCCAATTTTTGGTCTTATTTACTTACCAGTTGGTAATATTCTATATCATACAGATGCTGATTTTAATGCTTATAAAAATGATAAACAGATCTTTGCCGTTGCGGCATCCGAGAAATATCGAGTTATTTGCACAAAGCGTGAACCAGAAAAAAGTGAAATCCTGACTTATCTAAATGATAACAATATTAATGCTGAGAGTTTTCTTTCAGTATCATCATCTTTAAAATTTTGTCAGATTGCAGAAGGCCAGGCGGATTTATATCCACGTAAAGTTTCTATTTATGCTTGGGATGTTGCAGCTGGTAATGCTATTGTTAACGCCTCAGGTGGCTCTATGAAGGATTATTATGGTGCTGATATATCTTATAAATTTACTGAAAGTTTCAAAATACCGCAATTTGTTGTAAGAGGCGCAATGAATGATATAGTTTCTGAAGATAAAAATATTACACCTGTGACCAGTAAGATCAGCTATCAGCAGCGAGTGGAGCGAAGTGGTCATCAGGGTGGAGTTCTATGGTTTACTGGGCTTTCTGGCAGTGGTAAATCAACTATTTCTGCTTTGTTACAAGAGAAGTTGTTTGAAGAAGGGTATAATATTTTCGTGCTTGATGGTGATAATATCAGAGGTGGAATTAGTCAGAATTTAACATTTGATACTATAGGTCGTTCAGAAAATGCTAGACGAGTAGCTGAGATTGCAAAATTATTTGCAGAAAATGGTTTTATTGTAATTACTGCATTAATTTCGCCATTTGAAATCGACAGACAGAAAGCTAAAGATATTCTTGGCGATTTTGTCAAATTTGTTCATATTGACGCCTCTGTTGATGTATGTGAGCAAAGAGATGTAAAAGGCTTGTATAAAAAAGCTAGAGCTGGAGAGATTAAGAATTTTACGGGTATTGGTTCGCCATATGAGGTTCCTAGTGAAGCTGATTTTACTGTTAATACTAACAATTCCTCTATTGAAGATTCTTCTAACAGTTTGATAGATTACATCAAAAGTGAATTTCCTAAAATTTGAAAATTTTTGTTGAATTCTTAACACTTATTGCTAGCAGTCCTAAAATTTGAGAATTTTTATATGCGTGAAGAAAAGCAAGATTCTGGTACGACTGCCAATAATTATAATAAAAGATATAAAGAGGGATATCATAATGGAATTACAATTTCTTCTTTCGAAAATGATAATATTTTTAAAATTATTTTTTTTAATTATTTATTAAAACTTAAGGAAATTAAGCAATTAGATAATAATGATTTGGAAACTAAAATCATTGTTGGATTAGTAGATTTCGGTTGTGGTGATGGTCGCTATTTAATTGGGTATAAAAAAGCAGTTGAGAAAATTAATCAATATGCTTCCGCAAACCATTTACCTGAATTAATATTGGATATTAAAGGTTATGATCTGTCAAAAGATGGAATTGAAATCTTTAAAAGCAAAGCAGCTGTGCTAGGACTTGCTAAATCAGTCAAGGGTTTTGTAACAGAAGAAAATATTGATTCAACCTTAAAAGTAATTGAAAATAGCTCAGATGAAGATTTGCGTGATATTATCTTATCTGGATATGGATCACTTTCTTCAATCTCGCCAATTAGATCTCATGAATATTTACAGGGTTTTGAAAAACTTGGTTTTAAAAGCTTGTATAATATGATGGCAATTAATGGGTTTTTTAATTCAAAGCCATTATTTAATTTTTACCGACAAGATTTATTATCTGGTAAAGTATCTTTGGATCGGTCTAAGCTGTATGAAACCGATGAGGGGAAGCAAGTATTGGAGCAAATCACTCAAAAATGGTGCCCTAAATTTGATATTAACGCTTATCTAAATAAACTTCCTGCGGCATTTAAAGCAATAGAAATTGAACAAGGTAGTGATGTGTTTAAGGATCCTGGTAGTCTAATTTATCCAGATTCTGGTTCTGAGGGTAATTTACAATATTATTATCATGCTGATATAAATAATGAAAAAATCTTTACTGGTAATTTCCTGCCTTTGACAAGAGCATTTGAGTTTTTAGATACTGCTAAAGTTGCTCACATCGATTCAGAGTCACTTTTTGCAAGGCCGGATCAATTACAATCAGAAGATTTTTCAGCTATTTCTAATCAAGTATTGGATAAATTAAGAAATCCTCAGCTTGATAAATTAAGTAATTTTCTATCTAAAAGACAAACAAAGAATGAATTGCTTGAAGGGATGAAAATGGTTGCACGAAAATTTGAATCAAAAATTTCTTCATCTGAAGAATTAGATAAATTAAAAGGGTTTTTAGAATTTTCTAATAGCTTAGATGATAATAGTTTTATGGAAGATTTTCATCGAGGTTTTACCAAATATGTGGTTCAATTAGCAGTGAATAAGGTTGCAATTCCAAAGATTTTTTTTGATCATGATAAATTTAATCTTGAACAAATGTTAGAGCATTTCAATCCTTTAGAGAAAAATATTCAGGGACGTTCTTTATAATTTTTATTAATAAAATATCTTTAAAAATTCCTTTGTTGAATTAAAAAAATGAAAATGATTAGTGAAAAGATTTATTAAAGTTAGCAGCAAGCACAATTATCACTGCCATGAGGATTAAGTTTTATAAATTTATCCATTTTCTTTAACAATCGATCTTGTTTTAGTTTTGATAAATAATCCAAAAAAACTATTCCATTTAGATAGTCGATCTCATGTTGAATTATAGTTGCTAAAAAGCCTTTTGCATTCATTTCAGAAAAATTGCCGTTTTTATCCTGATATTTTACAGTAATTTCAATTGGTCTTTTAATTTTGGCACTGATTCCAGGATATGAAAGTGATGATTCTTCAAATTCTTGCATTTCATCTGATTTTTCAATAATTTCTGGATTTACCATAGCAAATGACTCTCCACCTTCAAGCCAATTAACTATAATTATACGTTCTAATAATCCTACCATATTGGCGCCAAGTCCTACAGCTCCTTTTATTCGAGCAGTATCAAACATTGCATTAATTGTGTCTTCGAGCTCTAAATCAAAATTTACAACTGGTTCTGCGATTTTTTTGAAAATAGGATCAGGTGCAATAGTAATTCTAAACATCAAAATTACATAAATGGAACTTTTGGAACTAAGACAAAATATCTTACAATATGTTCAATAAATAAAAAGAATACTATAGTTTGAACAAATAGCCATGTGATCAATGATCTAGTAAATCTACCTCTAAGCTTGTTGAGGTTTTCATATAAAATTTGATTTTCTTTATTTAAATAATCAATGACTTCCTTACAATCTTGTTTTTGAATGATTGTTTTATGCATGATGTTATTGATTATAACTTCCTTCTCTTTAATAATTTTCACTTCTTTTTTGGAAGGTGATGAAATACCAACAAGGTCTTTAGCTTGATCAATTACCACATCAAATACTATCGATTTTGCTGCTTTTGATAAAATTTTAAACATAATTATAAATCTTTAAATACTGACATTTGTTTGTTTTTATCATAGCTTCTTGCTCCAGCATAACCAAGATAACCAAGAGTAAAGAGAGTCCAAACATCTTTAGGGATGGAATCTAGCCAATTTTTGAAGCCAGCTTGAAAAGATGAAGCTGTTTCAGGTGAGATGACTGACAAAATACCAAATGGAATTGCACTTAAAATTATGATATAAATTACATATAAAAATGAAGGTCTTGCTCTTGATGTCCATTTATCTTGGCTTTTTGCTTCCGCTAAAATAGCCGACATTTGTGAATTAAGAACTTTTAGCTCGCCATCTTGATATAGCCTAAGTAATTCTGCCTTTGCTTTTCGAGCTTCGTTTTTATCTGGTACAACTCTTTCAATAACTTTTTCGCCAATAGATAATACTTTAGTTGCAAAATCGAACATTTTTACCTCATTTATTTTCATTTTTAACTATTTCAAAAACAGAAAAATAACAATAAATTTTTTTATTCGCTATTTGGTTTAAATTTTAATTTGCTGATAAATTTACAAACACTAATTACTTAGTAATTCAAGATTACCGCCAATTGCTGTAATGTTATTTGCGATGTTTTTCTCTGACATAAATGCTTTAAGATAATTTGGTCCTCCGGCTTTAGGCCCTGTCCCAGAAAGTCCCATGCCACCAAATGGTTGAACACCAACAACGGCTCCTGTGATATTTCGGTTAATATAAATATTACCAGCATTGATGCGTTTTGAGATATAGTGAATTCTTGATTCAATTCTACTATGAATGCCAAATGTTAGACCATAAGCAGTTGAGTTGATTTGATTTAAGACTGAATTAATTTCAGAGGATTTAAATCTTATTAAATGCAGAATAGGACCGAAATTTTCCTGTTTTAGCTGACTAATATTATTGATCTCATAAAGATGAGGACTTATATAATAGCCATTTTCCAAACTATGTATTTTAGTTTTAAAAATTAATTTAGCATTATTATTCATTTTTTTAATATGCTGATCAAGCATTTGTTTAGCCTGTTTATTTATAACTGGGCCGATATCAGTGCAAAAATCTTCTGGGTTTCCGATTTTTAGTTCAGCCATTGCGCCTTTTAAAAGTTCGATTAAATTATCAGCAATTTCTTCTTGAACATACAAAACTCTTAGCGCGCTACATCTCTGACCTGTACTATAAAAGCTACTATGAATAATGTCATCAGTTGCTTGTTCGAGCAGAGCTGTTGAATCAACAATCATGCAATTCTGACCACCTGTTTCGGCTATTAATCTAGCAATTGGACCATTGCTTTCTGCAAGTTTCTGACTAATGATTCTTGCAGTTTGATTTGAACCTGTAAATGCAACAGTTGCAATATTGGGGTTATTAAGTAATTTGGTTCCAAATAATTTCCCATCTGCTGGTGTAAATTGTAAGACATTTCTTGGAATCCCAGCTTTATAAAGAAGTTCTGCGGTTTTATAGCCGATAATTGAAGTAGCTTCAGCGGGTTTAGCAATAACAGTATTACCAGCAACTAAAGCGGCAGTAATTTGGCCGAGGAAGATCGCTAATGGAAAGTTCCATGGGCTTATGCAGATAGTAACGCCACGACCTTGGTAAGATAAATTATTTTCTTCGCCTGTGTAACTTTCATTTATAATTGGTTTTTTAAGTTTAAGAGCTTCTTCGGCATAATAATTACAGAAATCGATAGCTTCTCTTACTTCATTAATTGCATCAGTTAAGGTTTTTCCAGCTTCTCTAATTAAAAGTGCTATCAACTCTGATTCGTGTGTTTTTATTAAGATTGCAGCCTTTTGAATTATGCAAGCGCGTTCCTCAATAGCTTTTAAATTCCAGTCTGGAAAAGCTGAAACTGCATTATCAATTGCTTGATCAAGATTTTTTTTGTTAGCATAAATTACTGAACCGACAATGTCTTTATGATTAGCTGGGCTATTTATTTTTATTTCACGACCTTTTTGTCCTTCTTTATTGATTAATGGTTTAGCAAGATATTTTTTTTTGAAGTATTTCCTTATATTTTTGTTAAGATGTTCTACTTCTGATCGATTACCAAGACAATAACCTGAAGAATTATCACGGTTTTTAAAAATTTTTTCTGGGTCGTTAATCAATTGACGTTTAGTTTTTATATTTGATTCTGCTTTATCAATTGGACTTTTCAGTAATTCAGTTACTTCGATATTTTCATCAATAATCTGATTTACAAAATTACTATTAACCCCATTTTCCATTAATCTTCTAATTAAATAAGGTAGTAAATCATCAAATTTTCCAACTGGTGCGTAAATTCTACATAAACGTTTTTTAACTAATTGTTCAAAAAAGCTAATACCCATACCATAAAGCCTTTGAAATTCAAATTTGCCTTCGAGATTTTTGGCCTCGGCTAATGTTATGATAGCAGCAGCTGTCAAAGCGTTATGAGTTGCAAATTGTGGGTAGAAATAATCTATATTTTCAAGTAGCAAAGCTGCCGATGCAAGATAACTTACATCAGTATGGCTTTTACGTGTAAAAACAGGGTAGCCTTGAAGACCTTCCATTTGCGCCCATTTAATTTCACTATCCCAATACGCACCTTTAACAAGTCTGATTGGAATAATTTTTTTATTTATTTTTGCAAGTTTGATTAAAAATTTTATTACAGGAATTGCACGTTTTTGATAGGCTTGAAGAACAAAACCAATCCCGTTGTAATTTTTAAAATCCGGATCTTCGATTAATTTTGCAAATAATTCGAGTTCGATATCGAGTCTATATGATTCTTCTGCATCTAAAGAAATGGTTAAATTGTTTTTCTGAGCAAGTATTGCTATTGCTTTAATTTTTGCATAAAGCTCGGTCATCACTCTTTGTTTTTTTAATAGCTCATATCTTGGGTGAAGTGCTGATAGTTTAACAGAAATATTTGGTCGTTTAAACAGAGGTTTGTCTATATCAATATTTTTAAGGGCCTCTAATGCCTCTATATAGCTTTTGAAATATTTATCAGCTTGTCTTTGATCTCTGGCTCCTTCACCCAACATATCATATGAATAAATATAGCCTTTTTTTATGTCAGTATTTGAATTTTTAATTGCTTTTTCAATATTTACTCCTGCAACAAATTCTTTGCCAAGTAATTGCATAGCAGCTTTGAAAGCTAATCTTATTGTTGGCTCTGAAAGTCTATGAATAATATTTTCAATAGGATTCTTGCTATCGTCAAATTTAGAAATATTTGATGATAACATAAGGGCAAATGTTTTGCTGTAAAAAGATATACCAGAATTATCTTTTAAAAATTTTTTCCAATCAGCTTCTTTGAGCTTATCAGTTATTAAATCATCAATAGTGTTTTTATCTGGAACTCTAAGTAAGGCTTCAGCAAGAGATAACAACCCAATAGCTTCTTTTTCTTTAAGACCAAATTGTTTAATGAATTCTTCAACACCTGAAAGCTTTTTATTAGTTCTAATTTCTTCAATATAACGTGTTGCTCTTGTTTGTATAATTTCAAGATGATTTTGATAAATTGCTGTTTGAGAAAGTAAATCTTTTAAAAGTTTTGTTTCGTCAGTAAAAGCATTTTTACTAATTTTTAGAAGTTCTAGTTGTAAATTCATTTGCTATATAAAATTTTATTGTCGCAAAAAGAAATTTAAATTGGCAAGTATTAATTTTTTTATGTTTTGTTGCAATCAATAAACAGTAATTTATTTTATCGGAAATTTTAAATGATTGGATGCGCAGTAATTCACCCCAAAACGATTGTAAAATTGATTGTTCTCCATTTACCAACACAACTAGTGATCCAGATTCTAACTCAATTAACACAATCTCGTTTTTAGCTAAATATGGAAATAAAGAAATGAAGCGGACAGTTTGTTCGGTAATGAGTATATGTTTGTTGTCAAATTTTATCGCAGATTATTATCCAGAAGCTTCAAATAAAATCATGATATCGACATTATTGATTGGATTTGCTGCTATGACTTATGTTATGAATAATAATTTATGTTCAGATGATGTGAAAGGATCATTGTCAAAGGGGTTTTAGGGTCGTGTTCTTAACTCCTTATTCTGAATTTCAGATAAATATTTTTTTTCAAATTTACTATCAATAGTATTAATTGATAACAAGTTTTTGCCATTATCTGATTGCACAGCTGTTAAATCAGTCAATGCTTTAATAACATTTGGTGAATCATATGCATGAAACGAAGCTGCGACAAGAAACCCATCAAAGCGATGATGGAAACCGTTCGGGAATGTTAATGAATATACCGAGTTTTCTTCAAAATTAACTTTTCGGGTTGGTGATAGACTATCAATTTCTTCAGCAATTCCAGAAGTGTAGAATGTTGCCGTAGCAGGTTTATTAGTGGTTAATATCAAGAGCATTCTTTTACCAAAATGAAAATGGCATGGAGAATTATCATCTGTATTGAAAAATCTCATAAGAGTTAAACTTTGGTTGGAATAAGGAGATGGCTCTACAATTGGTCCAGTTGATTCAGGTCCAAAGTTTCCTTGTTTAGGATGGGCAAATATCGTGCTTTGTAAATTCGCTGATAGAAGTTCTGCGCTTTTATTAGATAACTCAGTTATCTTATTAGCTTCAATTGCTTTAAGTGATTGTTCCGCAGAGAGGACTTTCCTGAATTCACCATACTCATTTTCTCTAAGTGCTTTTTTTATAATATAGTTTCGACCAACCACTCTAAGAGGAGTCCAGACATCGACATTTATTACATTATAACCTGGTTTGATTATAATTTTATTATCTGGATTGCACAAATTCACAGGATTAGGTTTCTCTGAATTTGTGTTTTCGCCAAAATTGCCGTAATGAAGCTCAACTGTGTCTTGGCATATGATAATGATCTGGGGTTTGTCCTCATTCAAACCTTTTACATCGGCCGTTTCATACCTAAATACACTAGAGTTTTTTTGTTTCAGATTCTTTAAATTCTGAGTTTCATATTTGAAGTTAGCTAATAGCTGGGTTTTTGATTGACGATTATCAAATATATTTAAATTAGAAAATAATCTCGAATTAATTTTGCTATTGCTAACAATATTTGAAATGTGGTTAGTTGCTCTCCTCATAACACTCCTTTAGTTTTTTAATAAAATAATTTTGGCTTTCAGTAAATTTACTGCCTTTTTTCGTCAGTATCCCATAGGTCATCTGAGGAAAATATTGATTTAACGGAATTCCGATTAAGTTATCATGGGTTTCAATACAAATATTTGATATTATTGCAACTCCTATTTTTGCTTTTACGAATTTTTTGAGAATTTCCCAGTCACCATTTTCAAATTCAATATTAGTATCTATATCGTTACTTTTTAAAACATCTTCAAAACCTGGAAGTGTAATTAAATTTGGATCAATTCTAACAATATTTCTATACCTTATATCAGATAATTTTAGTTCACTTTTGCTAGCAATTGGGTCGTCGCTTCTAAGTAATAAAATAGGCTGAAAGGTTTTCACAGGATGGAAGTCGCATTCCATAGGTATTTCATGTTTTTGAGATGGGTATAATAGCATATCTACTTCATTTTTGAGTAGTCTTTCAATCCCTTCATTTTTATTAATGTTTTTAATGCTGAATTTAATATTGTTGTTAAAATTTTGAGTTTGTTTGATTACTTTTGGTAATATATAGGAAATGCTTACATGGTTTGCGGCAATTCTGATTAAATTATTTTTTTGTTTAGTTTGATTTTGATTGAACAGATCTATTACATTCTCGATTGCTTGTAAATGTGGTGTAATTATTTCGTATAAATTTGTACCTTCTTTAGTAAGAGTTAGTTTTTTCTTATGACGAGTGAATAGTTGGTTATTCAGATCATATTCAAGAGATTTTATTTGCATTGATACTGCTGATTGAGTGATACCAATGGTTTCAGCCGCTTTAGTTGGCTGGCCAAGAAGAGCAGTGTAATAAAAGCATTTTAACTGCTGAAGTCTATTCTTTTTATAGTAAAATACTTGGTTTTTATTCATACGATCAGTTTCCCTTATGAAGTGATAAGAATATTTTACTATTTCTTATTTTCAATATATATTTTTTTTGCTAGCATAGGTGGAAAATTTAGGTTAAATGAAAAAAATGCATGTGTTAGAAGATTTAAAAATTATGTCTTCTAAAATAGAGGATTTAAATAAAGAAATAAGTTGTTTAAGGAATAAAGAAAATCCTGAAAGTCTGAATGTAGTTTTAAAAGAGATGAAAAATATTCATTTATTGTTAGATGATTTGGAAAGCAGTTATATGATAAGGTATGGTCTGGCAAAATTAAAAAAACATCAATTATAACTTTTTAATTATTTGAATTTTCCTTTGAAAATATTATCTTTTCTTCTTTTCTTTCTATTAAGCAATTAGCAAATGTAAGGCTTTTATGAACTTTATCAGTAATGATTTTTTCATATAAATTTTCTAGTTTTTCAAATCTAGGTTTATAGATTTTATCACCAATTTCGTTAAACAGTTTAATCATTAGTCTAAAGGCAATCTCACAGTGAAGTTCTTGGAATTTTTTAAGAGATATTTCTGTTTTATTATTTTTTATTGTTACAATTTCGTTATAGGCTTTTATGGTTTGCTCATTTAGGTATGATTTGGCTCTGCTTAAATGTTTGCTTGTTTGATAAATACGTTTTTTGATTAGTTCTTTATCGTCTAATTGATCAATTAGATTGCGTATTTTATTTCTTTTAAATTTTGTGTTTTTATTTGAGGAATCCTCAATCCATTTAATTTCTCGTTCAACTAGATATTGTTCTAATTGTTCTTTTTTGATATTAAGCAATGGTCTTAAAAACTTGGTATTATTTCTTACAAATACTATATCCATTAGGCCAAGACCATCGATTCCGCTACCCCTTTCAAGTCTTATAAAAAAGTTTTCGATTTGATCATCAAAATGGTGACCAACAAGAGTTAAATCAATATTATTTTGTTTGGCAAAATTTGCAATTAATTCATATCTGGCATTTCTTGCCTTGGCTTCGATGTTTGAGTTGATTGGTTCTTGGTGATTCCATGTGGTAATGCTATGATTAATATTATGATTTGTAAGTAATTCATTTAAATTTTTAGCCTCTGTTGTTGATTCTGGTCTTAATTGATGATCAATTGTTATGGCATGAAATTTAATATTGTGATTTTTGGCATATTCTTGGGTAAGGAAAGTGAGAGCTAATGAATCGATTCCACCCGACACAGCAACTAAGATATTTTTTAGTTGTTGATCTTTTTGATATTTATCTAAGATTGTGGATAGGTGTTTAAGTAATTCCATATGTTTTGAATAATTATTTGAATTTAGCAAAAAAGCTCAAAACCGCAATCTTTTATAAGCTATTAAATGAAGCGGTTGCAACTAAAAAACATATATATATAAAGAAGATCTTACAAAAATTTACGATGGAGGGGTGGCCGAGCGGCTGAAGGCGACGGTTTGCTAAACCGTTATACGGGTTTTTCCCCGTATCGAGGGTTCGAATCCCTTCTCCTCCACCATTAAATAATAAAAAGCCCCCATTAGAGGGGCTTTTTTTATGCAATGAAAGTGGAGGTAGGATGAGAACCCGGTAAAGAGGGTTTGATTGATATCAAGGATATCAAGACGCCAAAGGCGCCCATAGGGCAAGAAAATACGAGGATCGAATTTTCGCAGTCAATCCCTTCTCCTCGCGCCTACAAAATAATAAAAAGCCCCCATTAGAGGGGCTTTTTTTATGCAATGAAAGTGGAGGTAGGATGAGAACCCGGTAAAGAGGGTTTGATTGATACCAAGGGTATCAAGACGCCGAAGTTTTATCTAAACTTGAAAATTTTAAAAGTTATAAGTTAAACCAAGCTTTAATGTAATAATGTTGGTATCAACGGTTGTATTATTTGGGGCATCCAAATCTACATTAGTATAATTTGCTTCTAGATTGAGGCTTAATA
>JADHOX010000020.1 GCA_016778805.1 Rickettsiales bacterium | reverse complement strand
GGGTATTTGCTTAAAATAGCCACACCATTATAGGATTTTTGATAAACTCCTTCGATATTATAACCAAACTCTTCGATTGCTGAAAAAGGGAATTTCTCTTGTAAGCATTTTAACTCTTGCAGTAAAACTACATCTGGAGAAATTTCTTTTAGAAGTTTAATTAAATGTTCAATTCTAGAGTTAACAGAATTAACATTCCAAGATACTATTTGCATTTTATAATCAGATAATTTCTTTACCTATTTAAGCAAATTCTGTCCAGAAGCAATAATAATTTTGCCTAATAGAGATCAATTTTATGAATATTTATAATTTAAAGATGATAAGTTTTCGCTATAGCAAATAATTATCATTAATTGCATTTGTTTAAGCGAGTTTTGAAAATTAATTATTTGAAAAATTTGGTTTTGATAAAATTATCTAATGAAAATTTTCCACCACCATTTGAAATAAGAATAAAACACATAAGCATCCAGCTGTAATGTTGATCATGAGGGATAACAGCAAATTGTATAACTAATGTCATAATCAAAAGTGCAAATGCTGAATATCTGGTTAAAAGGCCTAATATCAATAAGATTGGAGCTGATAATTCTATAACTGTTGCTAGCAAAGCAGCAAGACTAACTGGTAAAATTGGAACAGCATATTCATATTCAAACAACAGAATTGTTTGATCCCAATTCGCAATTTTAGTTAAACCTGCTAAAAAGAAAATTTTGGCAAGCCACAATCTGCAAATAATAGGCGTCAATAATTGAGTTTTGTTTAAACTGTCGGCAATAACATTGTTAAGTCTGATTAATTGAGCTTGCATGGGATAAAAATAGATAGTTTAAGTGGGTATAAATATATACCCACTTTTATTTGGGGATTTAGTTTTTAGGTTTTGTGCTACCATTTGTGATTCTATCACATGTACCTTTAGGCAGAAGAATCCATTCAGTACCAAGTGAGTCTGATTTAGCACCACCAGCACATGAATGAGCGCCATCACTGCTTGCACAATCATTTTGACCAGCTTTAACTACGCCATAACATTTTTCCATATCTTTTTTGCCAGCATTAGCAATTTGAGTAGAAGCAACAGTTACAGAAGCAGCAGCTGTTATGATTGACAGAGATTTAAGAACTTTAGAGGTTGTTGACATTTTATAAATAAAAAAAGTTAAATTAATTGGGCAGTTACCTATAAAAATTTTTAATGTCAAATTATTAAATAATCTCGGAAATAATCATGTTTTGAATAAAGTTTTCTAAATAAAATCCGATTTTTTTGAGGTTTTTATTATGCATTTCAGCAAGAGAAGATTGCTGATTTATAGCATTAATAAATTCAAATTCGGATTTGTTAATTTTATTAAAAGAGACTTTGTTATCGATTTTTATGATTTTATAGAAAAGAGGTTTGGCCAATTGCTTTGTTGCGATAGTTTTTCTATGAAGATTAAATCTTGATGAAAAAATATAACATGAATCAATTAATTTAAATTTGATTTTTCCTGCATCATCATGTGTTAAATTTGCAATTTTTGAAATATCTAAATTTGATGTGTTATAAGCATGATATGATTTATTTATCATCGACTCACATATGGCAAGGTCATGTAAAAAAAACTCTTTTTTAAGTAACAAAAAATTAGCAAAATTTTTTCCGTAATTATCAAGGTTGGTATCAAATGACCGTGAGGTTTTTATAAATTCCTGTGAAATTTTATGAAATTTCTCATCACTTATTAGTTTTTTGATTCTTGGATAAGTATTTGCAAGAGAGTTTGTTAAGTTATGAACTAAATTTTGTTTGTAGATATTTAATAGTTGGTGTTTACTAGTTTTACCGATTTTAATTTCATGCAAAAGTAAATTTTTTTCATCTGAATATAAATATTCAATGAAGTTATGTTGTAGAGTTTTTAAGTCTTTCATAATAGAGATTTAACTTTTTCAACTTCTTGATATAAAATTTCAAATTCAGGTAAATCTGCATCCCACTCTACCAAAGTCGGTATTTTGTTTTTGGTGGTTTTAGCGAAATTTTGATAAAGCTCTAACACTTCTTGGCAAATATGAGTATTATGAGTATCAATGCGAATTTTAATATCGTCTTTTTGATAAATTGAATGACCAGCTAAATGTATTTCGGCAACATTATCAATATCAATTTCAGCTATATATTTATTAGCATCAAAATTAAAATTTTCAGCTGAAACAAATACATTATTTATATCTAATAAAAGCTGACAATTTGTATGTTTAACTATTGAATTTAGAAAATCTATTTCATGTATTTCCGATTGATTAAACTCAATGTATGCAGATGGGTTTTCGATAAGAATATTTCGTCCAAGGAAATCTTGAATAAATTTTACGTTATCACAAAAAATTTTTAATGATTCTTTTGTGTATGGTATTGGTAATAAATCATTTGCTGTGCCATTGTCTGATTTGCTCCAAGAAAGATGGTCAGAAATAAGGAATGGATTAAATTCATCTACTAGTTTTTTTATCTGTTTGATATGTTCTTTATTGATAGGTGAGGCTGAGCCAATTGAAAGTCCAACACAGTGAAAACTTAAAGGATATATTTTTGCTATTTCTCTTAGTATATTTAGATGTGGTCCATCATTTGTGATGAAGTTTTCTGTATGTATCTCAAGAAAATCTAATTTAGGTTCTTGCTGAATAACATCAAGATAATGTTTGTGACGAAGACCTAATCCAAACATTATTAGTTATTTAAATTTTCATTATCACTTGATTCTTGTTTGGTTTTATCATGATTTTTTTTACATGAACAAGTTTTTGTTTCACCATGCTGTTCTTGATAATTTGCCTTAGAATAATTTTTAGATGATTTTGAACAAGCATAGCTATAACTATTGATAGAAAGTATTAAAATTAGTGCCAAAAAAAGTTTCATAATTTATCAGAGGTAAAATATTTGACCTAAAGCATATATTTTTGATTAAAATAATCAATGTTTTCGGATTTTTACTAGCCTGCCAATAACAATATTAAAAAATATCTAAAAGCTTTACCTATAGTAACTAAAGTTATGAATATTGAAAGTCTTGTTCTTAAAATTCCAGCGACAATTGTTAATGGGTCGCCAATAATTGGCAACCAAGCAAAAAGTAATGTCCAAATACCAAATTTCTGATAATAATTTTCTGCTTTTTCGAGCTTATTTTTTTTTACAGGAAAGTATTTAGCATCTTTAAATTTATGTATTATCATTCCTAAAAACCAGTTTACTATGGATCCAAGTACATTGCCAATTGTTGCTATTAAAAATAAAATAATATTATTATGATTGCCTAGCTTTATTAATCCAAGTAAAACAGCTTCAGAACCAGTGGGTATAATTGTTGCGGCAATAAAGCTAATAAAAAATAGTAATATTAATTCACTCATTGTGGAAATTAAAATCTTAAAATTTGTTAAATATATTTATGATTAAATTAGGTCAAGAGCTCAAGGTCAAAATTGAAGATCATAACGAGAAAGGTATAGCTATTGCTAGATATGAAGGCAAAAAATTATTTATTAAATCAGTTATTAAGGATGAAGAAGCGTTAGTTAAAATTATTGATGTAAGAGATAAATATTTTAAAGCTAAATTACTTAAGGTAATTGATAGCAGCTCTTCTAGAGCCGATCCACCTTGTCAATATTATGATGAATGTGGTGGTTGTAATTTGCAACATTTTACAGATGAGGCTTATCTTAATCTTAAACATAGATTTGCTAAAAATATAATTGATAATCTTGGTGTTAATCAAGATGTCCTGCAAAAAGTTGAGTATGTTGGCGCTAAAGCTCGAAGAAAAGTCAGTTTGAAAATTTCATATGATGAGATCTTGAAGGTTGGTTTTTTCCAAGAAAATACTAACCAAGTTGTTGATATTTCTAGCTGCTATATTGCTTCAGATCGAATAAATAAAATTATTGTTAAGCTTAAAGATTTATTATTATCGCTTAATAATTGTAGGATTATTAAAGAGATCTTGCTTACAGATTTATCTGACAAAATTGATATTGTTGCTAAAACCTCAGAATATTTTACGAAAACTGATAAGCAGATTATTAAAGATTTTGCTGAGTTAAATAACATCGCAAGATTTACCCAAATAACTGATCAAGAAATTGTCATATTTGATAATAATTCTGCAGCAATAGATTTTGGTAAGTTCTTAATTAACTATCCTTCTGATAGCTTTATTCAAGCAAGTAAAATAGCCGAAACAACTATTGTTAAAATAATTAAGTCCTATTCGAAAACTCAACAGAATATATTAGATTTATTTGCTGGACTTGGAACATATAGTTTTAATTTTTGTTTGGATGCTTACTCAATATCTGCTTATGAAGGTAACAAAGTCATGGTAAACGCTGCTTTACAAGCCATTATAAAATACAATCTTGAAGATAAAATTAGGTTTTTTACTCGTGACTTATTTAAGAAACCTTTAATTTCAAAAGAATTAAAAAAATTTGATTTAGTAATAATTAACCCTCCCAGAGATGGTGCTAAAAATCAAATTATAGAATTATCTAAAACTAATATTCCAATTATTATTATAGTTTCTTGTAATCCTACTAGCTTTAATAGGGATGCTAAGATTTTAATTTCAGGTAATTATAGCTTAATTGAATTAACACCTATCGACCAGTTTTATTATAGTAGTCATCTTGAACTTGTTGGTGTTTTTAAGAAATTTTCTTCATGAAATGATAGGTTTGTTTTGTAAAGCCAAACCTATTATAGAGATCATGTGAAGATTCATTATGAATAAAAGAATCTAAAACTATATTGTCACAATTATTTTTTTTGCCTTCAATTTCAATATTATTTAATAATTGTTGGGCAATGCCTTGGTTTCTAGCTGCTTGCTTTACATATAAGCTAGTTACTTGAATGAATTTGCCGCAATAAATCATTGTTCCTATATGGAAGCCACACATAGCTAAAATATTATTATCGGAATCTTCTGCAATTAAGAGAGAATAATCATTTGTTTTGCAAATATCTTGTAGATATTCTGAGATTTTACTTTCTGTTAAATTGGGATATTTTTCTAAAAATAAATCTTTAAACTTAAGAATATCAGATAAAGTTCTATATTTTGTAATTTTAATCATTTAAATAGTTTGCATTAGTAATTAGTTAATATCGCATATTTTATGATATGTTGCTAGTAATTTTTTAGATTAAGTAAATGCGTAAAATAGTAATAATTTTTTTGGTTTTATTTTGTTACTTTGAATATTCAAAAGCTGAGAATTTTGAAATATTTATTGTTGCCAAAGTTGATAAAAATGTCGTAACAAATTATGACGTTATTCAGAGATTACAGTTTTTATCATATCAAACTGGTGTCCAGGTTTCTCAAGAAAATTTTACTCAGTTATTTTTGCAAACGAGAGAAATGTATATTGATGAGTTAATTAAAAAAACTGCTGCTGAAGAGCTTAATATTACTGTTTCATCAGATGAAGTTGATAATGTTATCGCTGATATAGCGTTTCGAAATAATATATCTCTTGAAGATTTTAAATCTAAATTAGTTTCAATTATTGATTCAGAACTATTTTATCAGCAAATTGAGAATCAATTATTGTGGCAAAAATATTTGTATAGCACTGTTTTTAATGATATTAATGTTAACGAATATGAAATAGATGAGTATAAACAATCAGCAGCAGCAAATAAATTTTATAAATATGATATTGTTGAATTTTATGTTGGTGATGATCAGAACTCGGTAGATAAATTTGCAAATGAATATTATCAACAGCTTAAAGAAGGCAAAATTACTTTTGCAAAATTACAAGAACAATTTAATGCCTCATCGGTTAATAAGCAGTCTTCCACTGAAAATTTTGCTAATAATATCAATCCAGAATTACTAGAAATAATTGATAAATTAGCAATAGGTGAGTTGTCAAAGCCATTTAATTATGGAGAAAATGTGGTAATAATTAGATTGCTAAATGTCGAAAGTAAAATTTTGACCTATGAACAAATAAAGGAAAAGCTATTTTATAATAAGTTTGAAAGAAAAGTGGATACAATTTTTGATAATCTGAAATTAAAGGCATTTGTTGAACGTTATGATAATTTAGCTTAGTTAATTAATGCAAAAATTAAAAACAACTGCACAATTTATTAAAGAGTTTAATTTAATAAATGATAAGACGTTGGGACAAAATTTTATAATTAATGAAAGTTTAACTGATAAGATTGTTTCCAAAATTCAGTTATTTAATAAAATTGTTATTGAGATCGGTCCTGGCCCTGCTTGCTTAACGCGTTCAATTTTAAAACAAAAACCAAAAAAATTAATTCTAGTTGAAATGGATGAACGTTTTAGTCCAGTATATAAAGAACTTTCAGAATTTTATGGAATTGATATCGATATAATTAATAAAGATTGTTTAGATGTTGATTATAAAGTTTTTGGTGAAGAAATCTCAATTGTCTCGAACTTGCCTTATAACATCTCAACGCAAATTTATACTAAGCTTATTACGCAATATCAAAATGTAAAAGAAATGGTGTTGATGTTTCAAAAGGAAGTAGCTGATAGAATTATAACTAATTCTGGTGATAAAAATTTTGCAAGATTAGCTGTTTTAACAAATTTAGTTGGTTCTGCAAAAAAACTTTTTCTTGTCAAGCCTTCAGCATTTTTGCCTCCGCCTAAGGTGATGTCGATGGTTATTAAGTATGAAGTTGGTGATAATGATTTCTCAAATATAAATCTTCAAGAGTTTCAAGAATTTACAAAAGCTTTATTTTCGCAAAAACGCAAAGTTGTAACCAATGCGTTAAAGTCAATAAATATAAATTTAAACGATATAGATACTTTGATTTTAAATAAGAGGCCGCATCAATTATCAATGACTGAAATTAAGCAGCTATACTTTATAAGTAAAAGAAATTAGAAAAGATTTACTATCATTATTATGCAAAGAGTTAGAATTAAAAATATGCATAATATTGAATAATTTTTCTCAAAACGAGACATTCTAACATTTGTAAATTCATCAGAAAGCTTAATATTTATTTTATGATGAATAATCACCAAAATTGCAGTTGAAATGAAAGAAATAAGTGTGGCAACCATTATTATCTGACGCATGTTCGTAAGTAGAAATAATAATACAAAGATAGTCCCAATTGTTGTGAAAAGTAAAAAATAATTATAAAAATTACTTTCATTAATTTCTTTTTTACGAAATTCTCGTGAAAAAATATTAAATGATTTACTAATAACTCTTGGATATGCGTCTAGACATGTTATTGTCGTACTAAACATAGTTAGTAATGCAGCAACAGCAATAACATAAAAAGCTATTTGACCAAATTGACTTGTATAAATGCCTAAAAATTTTCCAATAAATGGAACTGCGCTGCTATCAAGTGTAATATTGTTTTTGTAAAAAATAAAATAACCAAGCAGTAAAAATAAAATTGCTAAAATACATGCTGTGAAATATCCAATTTTAAAATCTAATTTTATTGTATTTAAATCATATGAGTTGTTAGAGGTTTCCTGCTTACGTTTGTTCCATAATGAATTCCATACTACGCAGTCAAGTGGACATGGCATCCAACCTATAAAGGCAATTAAAAATAAAAAATCAGTCTTCGAAAAGAAAGAAAATGCAGGCTTCTCGACTATAGAATCTTGATCATTTGAACCAGTGAATGAATAAATTAAAGCAATAATTGTTGCTAAAAATAGAATTAAGATAATTGGTTTGATTAGTTTGTCTAAAAAATCATAGCGTCCTATAAATAGAATTGTTGCACAGATGATAATTAAAATTGAGGAAAGAATACCAATTGTTATGTCAAAGTGAAAAATATTTTGAATAACTGCTGCAGTTATTAGTGTTACAACTGCTTGAAGGCTAAACATTGAAATAAATGTTAAGACTAGAAAAAGTAATAAAAAGCTGGGGTGAAGTTCAAAGTAGGCAGTAAGTAAGCTTTTATGTTTATTGGCAGAATATTTTGCCGATGTAAGAAAAAATGGATATTTTACTAAATGACTAAAAATAATAGCTAAGATTAAAATTGGCCCATATATTCCACCAGCCTGAACAGATTGAACGATATGAGATACTCCTATTGCTGTTGCTGCAAGTAAAAGGCCTGGTCCGAACTTTTTGAGATCTAAAGATTTTAGATTTAATAACATTTATTAACTTTTCAGAAATTCTTCAATATCATTATCTTCTGAGCTTTGCGCTGTTTCATCGCTATTCGATTCAGATTCGGAGGCAATATCGCCGTTTAAAAAACCACCAATATCAAATTGATCAACATTTGTTTCACTATTGTTTGATTGTTCTTTTATTTGATTAGCATTAGTTTCTGATTTGAAATCTGTATTTTGATCGCTCATTTCTTCTGAATAACTTGCATCAATATCAATTTCTGGTGATAGTGATTTTGGTTTTTCAACAGAAGCTTCTTTTTCTTGTGCTTCTGGAAGTTCTAGAGCTTGTGAATTATTAGATTTTGCAACTTCATCAGGAAACTCTAAGTCAAAATCTTCACTATACGAAACTCCATTTGATTCTTTAGGAGCTGATGGGTTTTGATCATTTGTTTGCGATTCATTATCCTCAGGAAGATCAAGGTCGAAGTCGAAATCAGCTAATTCATTTTGAGTTTCTTGATTTTCTGGTTGAGCTTTATCTTGCTCATCAGTGTTTTCAGTTGTCACACTATTCTCATCTTGAGGAATGTCAATGTCGAAGTCGAAATCATCTGCTTCATTTTCTGTCTGAGCTTTATCTTGCTCATCAGTGTTTTCAGTTGTCGCACTATTCTCATCTTGAGGAAGATCAAGGTCGAAGTCGAAATCAGCTACTTCATTTTGAGTTTCTTGATTCTCTGGCTGAGCTTTTTCTTGCTCATCAGTGTTTTCAGCTGTCGCATTATTCTCATCTTGAGGAAGATCAAGGTCGAAGTCGAAATCAGCTGCTTCATTTTGAGTTTCTTGATTTTCTGGCTGAGTTTCATCTTGCTCATCAGCGTTTTCAGCTGTCGTATTATTTTCATCTTGAGCATTATCTAGATCGAGGCTTAAATCAGCTGCTTCATTTTGAGTTTCTTGATTTTCTGGCTGAGTTTCATCTTGCTCATCAGCGTTTTCAGCTGTCGCATTATTTTCATCTTGAGCATTATCTAGATCGAGGCCTAAATCAGCTGCTTCATTTTGAGTTTCTTGATTTTCTGGTTTCTCTGAAGGTTCTTGTTTTTCTTCGAAGGTTTCTAAAGATCCTGAATTATTCATTGCAGAACTAATATTGTCACTTGGTGTAAGCATATTCGCAATATTATCATTTTCTATTGAATCTTCCGCAATTGTTTCTTTACCAAGATTAGCGCTTGTACTTATAATATCTTCTGTAATATCTTGAAAAATCTTATAGTTGACTAAAGAGTCCTCTAGCATAATGGATGACTCAGCCGATTTAACGATTGAAACAATACTTGCTGGTACAAGTGGTTTAATATTTAAATCTTTTATTTTATTAAAAAAGTTAAACTCTTCTTTAATTAGCTCATTAAATACAATTTCACTAGGAACATAAATTGAGGCTATAAATTCTTTGATTTCGTATACACTATCGAGGTTTTTAACAATATCTTTAATATTTTCCTGTAATTCTTTATTGCTCAGAAATAAAATTCTTTCTTCAATAATTTGATTAATCTGCTGATTAATCTCTTTATTTCCAGCAAAAAACGCTTCGGTATTTTCTTCAAAAAATATCGCAAGTTTATTATCGATTAAAATTACTGTTTCATTAGAAATTATAAAAACTGAATAATGACATTTTTCTTCACCGTTTTCTGTGGTTATTTTGTCTATTAAATAATCTTGGTTTTCAACTAATTTGCTTGATTGTAGTATTGTATCAAATGCTAGATGATATGATTGATCTATGACATCTGGAATAAGGGTTAAAGTTTTGTTATGGGCAATCTCATTTTGCTGAATAAGATTTTTATTTTGAGCAATTTTAGAGGTTTCAGATAATTCATTTACAAAACCAGAAATCTTTTCGTTAATTTTCTGAGTTTGAATTAACTGCTTTTTATAAGTTTCGGCATTTTTAAGCTGTAATTTAATAGTTTTAATTTGATCATTAGCCAGATCCAGTTTGTTTTGAACCTTTAAGACAGCTTCATTATCATGTTTTTTAGATTCTATTTCAGCTTGCTTGATTTTTTCGTCAGCTTGTTTCTGAACTTCTGCCATTTCTTCCTGTATGTGAAGAATTTGGTCTTGTGCATTTGCTATTTCTTGCTCTTTAGCTGCTACTACGCTATCTTTTTCATCATGAAGCTTTTTACTTTCAACTTCATTTTCAAAAATTTTAATTTGGTATTTTCTCAAAGCAAAAGCGAAAACTCCAGCTATAGCAGTTGTTAGAATAAGAAGTATAAGTAAAGCAATTTGCATTTTAAACTATAAATAGATTTATAGTAATTTTTTGATTATTTATTATAAAATTACAAGAATAAATTTACAAAAGCTTACGAAATTTTGATAATTTGAATAGTTGGTTTTTTTTATTTTTTTACCTAATCTTAGCTTTGTTGCAAAATTAGAAAAATTTGTTAATTTAAAATGCGAATTTTTCAAAAACACAAATATATCTTACTATGAATAAAAATTCTTTTTCAGTTTCATTCGTTATTTTAGCTGCTGGTAAAGGTAGCAGAATGAAAAGCTCAAAGCCAAAAATATTGCACGAAGTTGCTGGTAGAGCAATGATTGAGCATTTGCTTGAAATGCTTAAAAGTTTTGACGCTAAAATTCATTGTGTTTTATCAAATCAAAATGATCAAATTGATAATTATCTAAAAAAGCTTGATTACAATTTAGTAATTCACAAACAAAAACAACAATTGGGAACAGCTGATGCAGTAAAAGTTGCTGTTAAATCAGGGGCTATCAATTCTGATTATACTATTGTTCTTTATGGCGATACTCCATTTATCTCTAATACATTAATTGAGGATTTAATCAACCAGCTTAAAAACGGTTTTGCAGCTGCAGTTGTTGGCTTTGAGTATGATGAAGAAAATCAGTATGGAAAGTTGATTACCAAAAATGAAAAATTGGTAAAAATAACAGAAGCAATTGAATTAGGTGATAAAAACTCTGATTATGACTTATGTAATTCTGGCATTATGGCTTTCAAAACTAAAGCTCTTACTAACACGATTGATAAAGTTAATAACAATAATAAAAAAGGTGAATATTATCTTACTGATCTTGTTGGTTTAATTAACAATCAGGGTCAAAAAGTTGGCTATGTTGTGACAGATTATAATGAAGTGTTGGGAGTTAATGATCCTTTAGAACTTGCCTTTGCTGAAGAGGTTTTCCAAATCAATAAAATTTCAGAATTATTACTTAATTCTGTCAAAGTTATAAAAGGTGAAAGCTCTTATTTCAGTGCTAGCTCAATCATTGAAGCTGGGGCAATTATTGAACCAAATTGCTTTATTGGAGATAATGTCCTTATTAAATCTGGTTCTCACATAAAAGCTTTCTCTTACCTGGAAAACTGCATCATTGGTGAAAATTCTTCTATTGGGCCATTTGCTCATTTACGTCAAAATGCTAATATTTCTCAAGATTGTCGAATTGGTAATTTTGTTGAAGTCAAAAATTCAAATTTTGGTACAAATTCTAAAGCGGCACATCTGTCATATATTGGAGACAGTGAATTAGGTAGAGGCGTAAATATTGGAGCTGGAACTATTACGTGTAATTATGATGGCAAAAATAAACATAAAACTACTATTGAGGATAATGTTTTTGTTGGTTCAAATACCGCTTTAATTGCTCCTGTTACTGTTAAAAATGATGCTTTAATTGCAGCTGGATCTGTGATCACTAAAAATGTAGAAGCAAATGAACTTGCTGTTGCAAGAGCAAAACAAGTAAACTTAAAAAGAAAAAAATAATTTATGTTTAAACCAAATATTGAGTTATATCTTGCCTCGCCTAGAGGTTTTTGTGCAGGTGTCGATAGGGCAATTGAAATTGTTGAAAGAGCCCTCAAAAAATATGGTAGTCCAGTTTATGTTAGGCATGAAATTGTTCATAATAAACATGTTGTAAAAGCTTTGGAGGCAAAAGGAGCAATATTTGTTGCTGATATTGAAGAAATACCTGAAGGAGCAAATACAGTTTTTAGTGCACATGGAGTTTCTGATAAAGTTGAGTATGATGCTGATAAAAGAAATTTGAGTGTTTTTGATGCTACTTGTCCTCTTGTTAAAAAAGTTCATAGGCAGGTTGAAAAATATGATAAACAAAATTCCGAAATTATACTCATTGGTCACAAAGGTCATCCTGAAGTTGAAGGGACTAGTGGAAGAGCCAAGCAAGTTGTATATCTTGTTGAGTCTGTTGAGGATGTTGATAATTTGGTGGTAAAAAATCCTGAAGATTTATTTTTCGTAACACAAACAACATTATCAATTGATGAAACTGCTGACATTATTAAAGCTCTTGCTAAAAAATTTCCTAAAATACAAGGGCCAGCTTCACAAGATATTTGCTATGCTACACAAAATCGACAAGATGCTGTAAAAGAATTAATTAAAGAAGTTGATTTATTGTTGGTAATAGGTGCAAGCAATAGCTCAAACTCAAACAGACTTAAAGATATTGGAACTAAAAATGGTATTCCATCATATTTAATTGAGACAATATCAGATTTAGATAATGTAGATTTTAATCAAAAGATTAAGATTGGTGCTACTGCAGGGGCTTCGGCACCAGAGTTTTTGATGATTCAGTTAATAAATTATTTAAAAAATAAATTTAATGTTGAGCTAAAAACTATTCATGGTAAAGAGGAAAAAATCTCTTTTAATATACCAAAGGTGTTACAGGATGTTTAAAAACTTAATTTTAATTTTTTCAATTTTTATAGGAACTATTATGACAACAAATCAAGCACAAGCAGCAAATGATAATATTTTAGTAATGAAGTTAAAATATGGAGAAGTCAAAATCCAAATGTATGAAGATGTTGCTCCTAATCATGTGGCAAGAATTAAAGAATTAGCTAATGATGGTTTTTACGATAACATCACATTTCATAGAGTTATTGACGGGTTTATGGCTCAGACTGGTGACCCAAGAGGAGATGGTACTGGCGGCAGTGGTAAAAATTTAAAAGCTGAATTTTCTGATGTTAAGCATACAAGAGGTGTTGTTTCAATGGCTAGGGCCCAAAATATAAACTCAGCAGATAGTCAATTTTTTATTATGTTGGATGATGCTCCTCATCTTGATGGTCAATATACTGTTTGGGGAAAAGTTATTTCTGGCATGGAATATGTTGATCAAATCCAAAAAGGAGATCCTTACATGAATGGTACAGTTGGTAATCCTGATAAAATAATTTCGCTTTCAGTTGTTGAATAATCTCATAAATTTTAACTTAAAAAGAGGTCATAATGCAAACAATTCAAAATTATCTTTCATTGGACCTCATTAATAGTCCAATATTTTTGCAAATTTTCTTGGCGGTTTTTTTGACCTTAATTTCGGCTGCTTTTGGAGTTAGATTTGTTGATAAACTATATGAAAAAGCTAAGAAAAATAATAAAAATTGGGATAATATAGTTTTACATTCGATTAGACAGCCTCTTAGACTTACAATTTATGTAATTGGTATAAGCTTTGTTCTTAAATTATTAGGTGAAAAACTTAACATTAAAATTTTAACTGCAATTGCAGAAATAAAAGTTGTTGTAATAGTTTTTCTTGTGATGAGCTTTATATTAAAGCTCATTAAAAATTATGAAAAGACAAGTCATGATAGTCGTCTTGATGCCAACAGTATTAATGTAATTACCAAGTTACTTAGAGCTAGTGTCTATATAACATCTGCTTTGGTTTTGATGCAATCATTTGGGATTAATATTTCTGGTTTATTAGCTTTTGGTGGTGTTGGTGGTCTTGCTATAGGTTTTGCTTCTAAAGATCTTTTGTCGAATTTTTTTGGAGCTATCATGATTTACATGGATAAGCCATTTAAAGTTGGTGATACAATTGATTCGCCTGATAAAAATATCCTTGGAACTGTTGAGTCTATTGGCTGGAGATCTACAATTGTAAGAAATTTTGACCAAAGGCCGGTATATATTCCAAATTCATTATTTAGTTCAATTATAGTAGTTAACTCTAGCAGAATGACGCATAGAAAAATTGATGAGATTATTGGAGTGAGATATTCTGATATCAGTCAGGTTGAAATTATAGTTGATCAAATAAAAACGTTTTTGAATAATTCAGAATTTGTTGATCAATCTAAATCAGTGGTTGTTAATTTGAGCCAATATGGAGATTTTTCAGTTAATATTAAAGTTTATTGTTTTTCAGCAACTACTGATTTTACTAAGTTTCATGAAGATAAACAGTCAATTTTACTTAAGATTGCCGATATTGTTGCTGAAAATAACGCTGATTTTGCCTTTCCAACTCAAACCTTATATCTTGAAAAAGATAGTTGATTTTAATTTAAGATTTAACGAGATATTTGATCAAGTTTATTTTCTGAATCGTTTTTTAGGTTTAAGAATGGTAATGATCTATTAATAATTTCATCTATTTTGTCTATTGTCGTTTCTGAACATAATCCTGTTCTTAATAATGATGCACGAAACATTTCATTAGATTCTTCATTGTATTTTCTTAAAAACTTTTCAAAAGTAGTTTTTGTTGTTTCATCTAAAGTTTGAAAATAGCCATTAATTAGTTGTAAGACATTAAAATTTGTTTGAGATGTGTTATGATTCAAAAAGTTGTGTGTTAATAAATCTTTTTCAAGTTCTATTATTGCGGTTTTCAATTTTGTTTCAAGGTTATCGATGCTATTTGAGGGTAATTGATCTTGAATTGAAATGTAAAATTCATTAAGTTTTATAAAGCTATATAGCTTCTCTGCAAAAGGTAATTTTATTATAAATTCATTATGAATTTTAATTGCTTCTTCTTCAATCCTTTCTTCAAAGGATAAAATCCCAAAAGTTTGAGGCTCTGGGTTCTTAAAAAATGGTAATTTCATCAAGATTTTATTATCATCTTTTTTAATATGACTGACAATCAATTCGTTAAATTTCGATTGAGCAATAGTAATTTCAATGGTTGCCAACAATTCCAGAATATTTTTTTTTAAATCATGATTACTGAGTTCTTCAGAATCGGAATTGTTCAAAGATCTACTCATTATATTATTTGCATAAAAGTTTTGAGCATTGATACTTATTTAACACATTATTTCAAGCCAAAATTTATATTTGTTGATGCTCTAATAAAAAGCTGTTTAAATAGAATTTTATTAAAGCTAAAATATGACTAAAAATATTAAGTTTGATCTATTAAAAATCTTAATTGCTGTATATTGTTTTTTTACTGCAATGGGAATTAATATAGTGGTTTTCCCAGTAATTTTGAAAAACAATAATATTAATGAAACATTAATTGGTTTGTCTGTAATTATTGAATTATTTGCAGGTATTTGCTTTTCGAAGCAAATTATACGTTACCTAAAAAAATCTAATGTTCGTAAATTTTTAGCAACTGCAACAGCAATATATTTTGCCGTGATGATGCTAATATTTCATTACATAAATTATTTTTTATGGTCAGGAATGATTTTCTTGATCGGAGTTTATTGGTTTGGATTTAATATTATTAAGCATAGTTGGTACAATACAATTATCACAGGATATAATAGAAATTTCTTCATAAGTTTGAATACAATTGTTTTGTCGCTTGGTTTTGCTTCAGGCAGTTACATAGTAAGTTTACTCGGTACAATAAATAGTTTTAATTTTATTATTTCGTTTTTATTGGGTTTTGTTGCTTTTATAGCATTGAATCTCGTTAAAACGCCGATGCCTGAAATCAAAAATGACATATCTGATAATGTAATTAAATATTTTAAAGATCAGCCATTCTTATATTTTGCTAAATTTACACAAGAGGTTGTGACAATATCAATTATGAGTTTTATTGTTATTTACGCTATAAATATCGGCTTTAAAGCCGAGCAAGGAGCTATTTTCGCTGGTCTCTTTATGTTAAGTGCAGTTTTGAATATATTATCAGCTAAAATCTTAGATTGGTTTAATTATAAAAATGTTTTTTTGACAGTATCTCTAATATTAAATTTTTTCTTATGCTCTTTATATTTTTTTCAAGATAGTTTTTTGGTTTTAGCAATATCATGCTTTATCATTGGATTTCTTGTTTCATTTTATTTTATTGGTTGTGAGGCACAAATAAATTATAATTTCGCTAATGAGCATAGAGTAGGTGCAAATAACGCGCTTGCTTATGTCACAAATCTTGGTGGCATCTGCGGATGTATAATTACTGGTTTTTTAATGAGTGAATTTGGCGAAATAGGGTTTATAGTTCCTTCAGTTATATGTCAGATTAGTGTTATTTTAATAATTTTGTTAGAAAGATTGAAACTCGAAAAATATAAAAAAATGATTGTCAGCTAGTGTTTTCATTAAGATATATTACTTCTGCATTATCAATTTTATTTTTCAAAGATTCTTCTGTCATTTCTGCCTGATTTTGTTTTAATAGTTTCATCGCTGCAATCGATAAAAATGACTTTTCCGGATAAAATATATTTTTTCTGTAAAGAATGGTTTGATCTTCTCCATTCATTTTTTGAATCATTATTAATTGATTAGATTTGTTGATTTGGCATTCGCTTAGTAGCTTTAAAATTGATGATGAAGTTTTTATTGATTTTATTAGTTTTGTTTCAGATTCTAATGAGATTTTGTTACCTTTGACTGCTGCAAGAGCTATTATATCAGATTTGGAAGATAAGATGATATTAACTAGTTCATTCTCAAGAGTCTCTGAAACTTTGATTTTGTTTAGCAATAAAGCTGATTCTTTGGCGCCAATTGGTCTTATTGCTTCAACTAAAATTGGGTGGAATTCGGATAATATATTGCCACCAGTAAGTGCTTGGATAGCGTATGATTTGGCATTTTCGCTGCTTATTATTGCTTTTATTGATTTAAATTGCCAATCTTTGAATGATTTTTCGTCAAAATGATCTCTTTTGTCAGACTTTTTTAATTGATCTACAATATTAGATTTATTATTTTTGTTTGGTGCTCGCATCTTTGGCTTATTTAATAATTTTAGATTAGCTTGAGAGTTTTGTCAGTGTCAAGAAATAGAATTGTCTATTTGTCAATAATAAGCGAATTTCCAATTTTTTTTAATTGTGCAATATACATTTTATATTCTGGCATAGCATTTGATACTTCCTGCCAAAAAACTTTTGAATGGTTTTTATGCTTTGTATGACAAAGCTCATGAATTATAACATAGTCAATAATTTTTGCATCAGCCATTATTAATCGCCATGAAAGGCTAATTATATTGTTAAAGCTACAAGATCCCCATGATGAGGTAGCATTGCTGATTCGTAATTTTTGATAATTTAAATTTAGTTGTTGTGAATGATATAAAAGTCTTTGTTCTAAGTAAATCTTAGCTTGTTTTTTGTACCATTTTACTAATGCAAGTTTGGCAAAATTATGCCAATCTTTTCCAATAATAAATTTTTTATCAAATATAATTTGCGCGTTTTGTTTGTCAGAAAATTCCAGGCTGTACTTATTGCCTAAATAGTAAAATTGAGAGCCTTCTGTAAAATTAGGTTTTGGATAAAGCTCATTTCTGTTAGCAATATCTTGTTGTTTTTTTAATATCCAATTCTGTTTTTTGTGAATAAAGTTTTCAATGTATGTTTTTGAGATTTTAAATGGTGCTCTTATAAAAACTTTGCCTTCTTTATTTAATTGAAGTGCAAGAGTTCTTCTGTTTGAATAAATTATCTCGATATTTTTTAAAGAGAGCAATTGGTGTATATTAATTAATTATATTCTTTATAATTTTTGTTATCATTATGTCAAACAAATCAGGCATATATTCAATGGTGTAAGCTTTTTTGTGATATGAATTTTTTAGTAAAAATGCTTAGCATAGTTGCAAAATAAACACAAAGCTTGTGTATTTTGTTAGTGAGTTATATAATGCTTCCAACTTTATTTAACAAGACAATGAGAGATTTTGATTTAAATAAAGGAGGTAGCTTTGCTGATCAAAGTATTAATGCATCTAACATAGGTTTTCAAAGGTCATATTGTAATATTGCGGACGAGGATGGAGCAACTTCAGACGAATTAATTAGTCTTAACTCAGAAGAAGGAATGTTTGAAACTCATTTTAAATTTTACGAATTTGAGATATTTTTAAATGACGCTATATATGGAAATAAAGTGTCTGAATTTGCAAATTTTATGAACAACTATGCTTTCGAGCTAAGGCTTGAGGAAAATGAGTATTTTCATGTATTAAATACGATTTTATCCACTCCATATGTAACAGCAGAAGTGGTTGAGATCGCTCTTAAAAATGGCTTTACTGTTCTTAATGATTCAGATTCTTATATTATGAATAGCTTGCATATTGCTAATCATAGAAACTTATCTCAAGAGATTAAAGATTTGCTAATTCAACATGGTGCTTCAATAGAATCTCTTGGTGAGAATAGTAAATATAATGAAGATATGGTTCATTCTCGAAATTTATTATTGCGTCAAAACACAGAACGGAATATCTCAGCAATTAAAAGCGCTTCTAAAGAACTTACTATTCTGGGAAATAATGCGCACATTGATTTGTATGATAAAGATAATAATCTAGTTTCTAAGGTTTTTGAAAGTAAAGATATTTGTAATGTTATTTCAAGCTTTATTGGTTTTAGATCTGTATTAGGTGATAATATCAATGAAAATTTAAGAATAACAGCGGCTAATGATAGTGCGGTTCTTACCCAATCTAAAATAGATCAATTGCGCAAAAGGCGGCGTTCTGATCAAGATATTGATAAAGAAAATAATGAACCTAATCAAATGCTTTTGTAACCTGTAATTTAACAATTAAGTGAGTTAGCTTTCTTGACAAATTATATGGTGGGTATTATACCATTAGTATAACTATGGTTTTTTTATGTTAAAATTTATCTATGATCGTATTCTTGATCGTGCCAATATTTGTAATTTGAAGGAAGAGACCTTAAGAATTAAAAATCATATTAGCAATAACCAAAATGTTGTTTTATTTGCACCAAGAAATTATGGTAAAACATCGCTTGTAAAATCAATTATTATGCCTGATTTCGAAAAAAAGCATAAAAAGTCTTTTGTGCTTTTTGTTGATTTGATGGGCGTAAAAGATATTCAAAGTCTTACAACGAGATTAAAAAATGGCCTTGAGTTGTCCATGAAGAAATCAATGCCAATTAAAAATATTATTAAGTCAAGTAAGTCATATCTAAAATCTCTAAGACCCACAATTAATTTTTCTATTGAGGGTAATATTCCAAGATTAAATATTAATACAGTCATCAAAGATGAAGAAATATCAATAGAGGATATTTTTACTATTATTAAAAATATCTCTAAGGATTATCATTCTCTTATAATTTTAGATGAGTTTCAAGATATTGTTAAAGTTGAAGAATCTGAGGCTAGACTTCGTAATATTTTTCAAAATATAAATATTCCAGTAATTGTTTTAGGTTCGAAAAAACATATTTTAGCTGATATTTTTGTTAAACCGCATGCTCCACTTGCTAATTTTGGAAATGATGTTGTTATTAAGCCGATTAAATATCAAGAATATCACATTTATATGAATAAAAGATTCATACAAAATGGTAATAAAATTAATTTAAAAAATTCTAAATTGATTCAAGATTTAATGCAAAGAGTTCCAGAAGCAATTAATATGCTTTGTTATGAGATAAATCTTAAAAGCAAGAATCAGCAAATTTCTGAACAAATAATTTATGATTCATTGATAAGGTTACTTGAAATGAGGCAATCTCGTTTTGAGTCATTACTTAATAATTTTTCTAAAGCAGAAGAAACTGTGATAACCGCAATTGCAAAGAATAATGGCTTTATCGAATCTCCAAATTCTAAGGATTTTGTTAATAAGGTTAATTTGACTCCGCGCTCAATATCATTAAATATAGCAAAATTACTTGAAGCAGGTCATCTAGAAAAAGATAGAGATCAATATCAAATCACTGATCCTTTATTATTAGAATATTTGAAACGATTTCGTTCATAATCAATGATTTTTGTAAGTTTCAGAGTTGG
>JADHOX010000002.1 GCA_016778805.1 Rickettsiales bacterium | reverse complement strand
TTTCTGAATATTGAGGTTTTAACAAAACATCATCAAATGTAAAATAAGTCTCGAGCTCTGTTGCCATTTTAATAATAATAATATATAATTAATGAATGATAAATTGAATCATTCTTATTATAAACACATTAAATTATCAACAATTGATTAAAAACAAAATATATGAGAGGAAAATTAGATAAATTTGCTAATGATTACAAGCATATTATCTCTGTTAAAACCATAGATAATCATAAAGTAATTCAATTTAATGATAATGCTGATTCTGGAATTTTCGATAGTTTTAAACAAGCCTTAAATGCTTCTATAGGTATTGATGGTTATCAAACTAAAGATATGATTTTTGCAATCCCAAAGCAAAATTATCAAAAACTAGACAATAATAGAGATTTTTTTGAAAATTTTTACAATGCTCAATATCAAAGTTTTTACCAAATGCTTTCAGTCAAAAGTAAAGTTTTTGATGGAGTATCATTCAGTAAAGATGCAAATGATCAGTTCTTAATACTAAAAAAAACAAAAAATGTTTCTCCTTTAAGATTTCAAAGATTAAGAGATTCTTTTACAAGATATAGTAATGAAATATCATTTTCATCTGAACAAGAAAGGGCCTTATTAAAAACCCAAGGTTTTGTTGGGCCAAAAACATTTTGTATAGAACAAAATCAATCTTTAGTTCAATTCTTAAAAGAAAATAGAGGTCAAGGCAGAGATCAATTCTTAAAAGCTTTATTTCCAATTCAAAATAGCGACATCTTATTTTTTAATCGTACAAAATTTACTAAAGAATTTCCAGAAATTTATAAAAGCGAGAAAAGCAAATCTCCAGAAGCAAAAAATATAGATTCATCATTTCCTTTAAATGTTTTACTGACATTTGTAGGATACACAATTGCAAAAGGGTTGTATAGTGCTGCAAAAAGAATTTTTAGCTCAAATGACAGCCCTTCTAGAAATAGAAATTTTGATACAAAATCTTATAAATCTCAATATTCAGATAGAGAGATCCTTGAGAATATAAAAGCTGGACTTGAATCAGATCTCAAACCTTTGCAATCACTATGTCCAGATCTTGTAGCATTAATTAGATCAAAAGATCTAACATATAGAAAAAACTCACTTATGAATAATAAAAAAAATCCGGAAAGATACGAAATCACCAAGCAAAAAATGGAGACTTCATATGATAATCAAAATATAGCAACTTTTAGCAAAGGTATAACGAGCGATAAGTCTACTATTAAATTTTTTGGAGATACTAAAGATGACGCTGAAGAGACAATTTTGCACGAATTAATGCATGTTGTCGCTCATAAATTTACTGAAAATAACCCAAGGATATTTGAACAAAAATATCAAGGTCTTCTACAAAAGTGTCATAAAGAGCTTACCAACTTTTTTAAAGACAGAGATATTACTTTTATGACACAAGAAAATTTACACATCAAAGGCGAAATAACTCATAATTTAGATTATCATAAAGATGATGGGTTAGATTACTTATCAAATTTATTACCAAAAATATCTCAAGCAATAAAAATAGATAAAGATGGTTTTGAAAAGATCTCCAAAGATCCCAAAAACCCTGTAAATCAACTTCTAATTCAATTAAACACTAGCGCTAAAGAGGTTCGCAATAAGGAAAGTAGTATATTTAAAAAATAGACTTTAATCAAGTTTAAGAACAGCTACAAATGCTGACTGAGGTATTTCTATTTTACCAATTTGTCGCATTCTTTTTTTACCTTTTTTTTGTTTTTCTAACAATTTCCTTTTTCTTGAGACATCTCCTCCATAGCATTTAGCTGTTACATCTTTACGCATCGCACTAACAGTCTCTCTTGCAACAATTTTTCCACCAATTGCAGCCTGAATTGCAATTTTATATAATTGCCTTGGAATTAATTCTTTAAGCTTCTTACATAAAATCCTGCCTCTTGTTTCAGCAAAAGCCTTATCAACAATAATTGCTAAAGCATCAACTGGATCGCTATTAATAAGAATATGTAACTTCACTAAATTGCCTGTACTATAACCATCCATCTCCCAATCAAATGAAGCATAACCGCTTGAAACAGATTTTAACTTATCATAAAAATCAAAAACTATTTCATTTAATGGCAATCTATATACCAACATTGCTCTATTTCCGGCATAAGTTAAATCAACCTGCTCACCTCTTTTATCATTACATAATTTCAGAATATTCCCTAAATATTCATCTGGAACTAAGATTGTCGCTTTTATCCAAGGCTCTTTAATATTATCAATTTTTGTAACATCTGGCATATCTGCAGGATTATGTACATCAATTTCTAATCCATCTTTCAGCTCAATCTTATAAATTACACTTGGTGCTGTAGTAATTAAATCTAGATCAAATTCTCTTTCTAACCTTTCCTGAACTATTTCTAAATGCAGCAAACCTAAAAACCCACAACGAAACCCTAAACCTAGAGCTGAAGAAGATTCATGTTGAAACTCAAAACTTGCATCGTTTAATTTTAATTTATAAAGACTATCTTTTAGCTTATCATACTCACTCTGATCCGCAGGAAATAAAGAACAAAAAACTACAGACTTAACCTCTTTAAACCCTGGTAAAGCTTCAACATTAGTATCATTATATGTTAATGTATCACCAATATTACAATCTGATAATTCCTTTATGGCAGCGTTAATAAAACCAACCTCACCTGATCTCAATGCATCAGATTTAACCTTTTTTGGAGTAAAAAAACCAACATCCTCAACAAGATACTCCGATCCTGTAGATAACATTTTCATTTTTTTTCCTTTTTGCAACGAACCACTAATTATCCTAGTTAACAAAATAACGCCTAAATAACTATCATACCATCCATCAACAAGTAATGCCTTTAAAGGCTTATCGTCGCCGGTTTCTGGAGCTGGTATATATTTGACAATTGCTTCCAGTACATCCTCTATTCCTTGGCCAGTTTTGGCTGATGCTAAGATAGCATTACTTGTATCAATACCAATTACATCTTCAATTTCGGTAAGAACTCTTTCCGGCTCAGCAGCAGGAAGGTCAATTTTATTTAAAACAGTAATTATCTCATGATCATTTTCAATTGCCTGATAAACATTAGCTAGAGTTTGAGCTTCAACACCTTGAGAACTATCTACAACTAATAAAGAACCTTCACAAGCTGAGAGAGATCTTGATACCTCATAAGAAAAATCAACATGACCTGGAGTATCAATTAAGTTTAAAATATACTCTTTACCATCTTTAGCCTTGTAATTTAATCTAACCGTTTGGGCTTTAATAGTAATTCCTCGCTCTCTTTCAATATCCATTGAATCTAGAATTTGTGCGCTCATTTCCCTTTGCTCAAGGGCACCACAATATTCAATTAATCTATCTGCCAAAGTAGATTTACCATGATCGATATGCGCAACTATGGAGAAATTCCGAATATTCTTATTACTCATAAATTATGACTCTATTTTAAAATCTGAAAGATCAATATTTAAACCAGAAAGGATTTGATGTAAATCATAAACTGGCAGACCTAAAATATTAGAATATGAACCAGAAATAAACTTTAAATACCTTCCTATATACCCTTCAATTCTATAACCACCAGAGCAGCCTTTCCATTCATTAGTAGATATATATAAATCTATTTCATCCTGACTCATATTTTTAAACGATAATACAGAAGTAATAATTTTTTGTTTTACAATTTTATGCTTAGGCAACATAACGCACATTGAAGTAAATAACTTATGCCTTTTACCTTTGATTAAATCCATATATTCTCTTGCTATTTTCTCATCAAAAGTCTTGTCCATAACTCGACCTTTAGAAATAGACACAGTATCAGCTGCAATAATTAAAGCTTCATTATGCTGCTCAGCTATTTTTAAACATTTATTGTAAGAAAGCCTTTTTGCCATATTAGAAGCTGACTCGCCTTTTTTTCTAACCTCTTCAATATCAGGAGGTAAAATTTTTGAAGGCTTTAAACCAATTGAATTAAGCAAATCAAGCCTTGATTTAGAACCAGATGCAAGAATAAAATCTGATGGCTTAATCATATTATTTTTTTCTTCTTGTTATTCGACCTTTAGTTAAATCATAAGGAGTCATTTCAACAGTTACTTCATCATGAAGTAGCACTCTTATTCTATTTTTTCTCATTCGACCTGATGTATGCGCAAGGATAATATGACCACTTTCTAACTCAACCTTGAACATTGTGTTAGGTAAGACTTCAATTACTTTGCCTTCAAATTGTATTAACTCTTCTTTAGCCATAAATTTTATTGATTGTGTTTATTGTAAAATTATTTATAAAATATCTAAGATCATAAGTCACTAAAGCATATGCAAGATAAAATCAAGGATATCCCTAATCTTAATTTTGAAACAGCTCTAAAAAAACTTGAAGAAGTTGTTTCGCAAATAGAAAGCTCTGATTCAAACTTAGATGAATCGATTAATGAATATGAATATGGAGTTGCTCTAAAAAAACATTTATACAAAAAACTCGATGAAGCAAAAATGCGAATCGAAAAAATAAGTGAAGAAAACTAAATATTTAAGTTGGTGCAACTGGCAGGAATCGAACCTGCGACCTAAGGATTAGGAATCCTTCGCTCTATCCTACTGAGCTACAGCTGCATCAAAATTAGTTAACTGTATGATCAGGATTACCTACCTCAACTACATCTACTTCTTCATCTTCCATTGATGACAAGACTTCAGAAGCTTCAGAATCCTCCTCAGATTGTTGTATCTTACATACTGAAACAACCTTTTCTGCTTTATCAGTTCTTAGAATTGTCACACCTTGAGTATTTCTTCCTGCAATTCTAATATCTTTAGTACTACATCTGATTAACTTACCTTTATCAGTCATAATAATAATTTCTTCATCATCAAAAGCTGGAAACGAAGCAACAACAGACCCATTTCTTTCGGAAGTAATTATGTTTATAATACCGCTACCACCTCTATTTGTTGAACGATATTCATAAGAAGAAGTTCTTTTTCCGTAACCATTCTCTGTAATAGTAAGAATATATTCTTCTTGTTTAGCCATTTCAAAAATTAAGTCTTTTGATAAACCTTCAACTTCAGGTATTAACTCAGCATCAAATTCTTCAAGTGCGGAAATTTGCTTTCTTTTATCTAAAGATATAGATAAATAAATATCCTTTTCTTCTCTTGTAGCATCTAACTTATTTAAAA
This sequence comes from Rickettsiales bacterium, assembly GCA_016778805.1. Taxonomy (GTDB): domain Bacteria; phylum Pseudomonadota; class Alphaproteobacteria; order Rickettsiales; family JABIRX01; genus JADHOX01. The sequence goes on along the minus strand of JADHOX010000002.1, from coordinate 69,019 downwards.
TTGTCAGAGAAATAACTTGATTACCATCAAATAGCTTCATAGCTTTTACACCAGATGATGTTCTACTTTTAATAACTCTAAGCTTATCTAAACCAAATCTAATTGACTTACCTAATCTTGAAGCAAGCAACACTTGACTATGATCATCACAAAACTGAACTCCTATAAGGCTATCATTTTCATCTAATCTGATTGCTATCTTACCATTTGCATTAATATTTGAGAAATCCGCCATATCACTTCTTCTTATATTACCATTAGCTGTTGCAAATAATAAATTTAGATCAGGCCATAATTCTGAATCCTTAGGAAGCGGCAGAATATTTGTAATTTTTTCGTTTTCATCTAAAGGCAAAATATTTACTAAAGCCCTACCTTTAGCCTGAGGCGAACCAAGTGGCAATTTGTAAGTTTTTAATCTATAAACCTTTCCGATGTTAGAGAAAAATAATACAGGTGTATGAGTTGTAGTAACAAACATATCAACCAGATTATCATCAGATTTTTGTGACAAAGCATTTCTACCTTTACCACCTCTCTTCTGAGCTTTATACTGATCTAAAGAAACTCTTTTGATATAACCACCAACAGATACAGTAACCACCATATCCTCTTCAGCAATTAAATCTTCGATATCATGCTCAAGCTCACTTTCTTCAATTATTGATCTTCTAGGAGTAGCAAAACTTTCTTTAATTTCATTTAATTCAGACTTAATAATATCTAAAATCATCTGACGATTTTCTAAAATTTTAAGATACTCTTCAATTTTAGCTTTAAGTTCCATTAATTCTTCTTCCAACTTATCTCTTTCAAGAGCTGTAAGTCTAGCTAATTTCATATCTAAAATAGCATTAACCTGAGTTTCAGTTAGATAACATTTACCATCAACAATTACGTTATTGTCATCAGCAACTAAATTAATTAAATTTGAAGCCTTAGTTGCATCCCATTTTTCTTTTAAAAGATTAACTCTTGCATCAGCTGTATCTTTTGAACTTCTTATAATAGATATAGCCTTATCAATAGCATCAACAGCTAAAACCAAACCTATTAACAAATGAGCCTTTGCTCTAGCTTTATTTAACAGGAATAAAGTTCTTCTTGTTACAACATTTTCTCTAAATTTTACAAATGCTCTGATTACATCAAGAACATTCATAAGCTCAGGTTTACCGTCATTTAATGCAAGTAAATTTGTTCCAAAAGAAACTTGCATTTGTGAATATGTAAATAATTGATTTAAAATAACATCTCTATTTGCATCACGCTTTAATTCAATTACAACCCTGATACCTTTTTTATTTGATTCATCTCTTAAATCAGAAATACCTTCAATTTTTTTATCACGAACAAGTTCAGCTATTTTCTCAATCATTCGAGCCTTATTAACCTGATAAGGAACTTCAGTAACCACAATAGATTCTTTACCTGACTTTAATTGTTCAAAATGAGTTTTAGAACGAATAATTACCGAGCCTCTTCCAGTGGTAACAGAAGAGCGTGATCCTGAATGACCAACAATAATACCACCTGTTGGAAAATCTGGACCTGGAACATAATTTTGAATTTCTTCTATAGAAAGATTCTCGTCATTAATATATGCAACTGTACCATCAATAACTTCACCAAGATTATGAGGTGGAATGTTAGTGGCCATTCCAACAGCTATTCCTCCAGCACCATTTACTAATATATTAGGGTATTTAGCAGGTAAAACCTCTGGCTCTTTTAACGAACCATCATAATTTTCTTGAAAATCAACAGTATCTTTCTCAATATCATCTAATAAAGAGTGAGATATTTTTTCTAAACGAGATTCAGTATAACGCATTGCAGCTGGAGAGTCACCATCCATTGAACCAAAATTTCCCTGACCGTCAATTAAAGGAACGCGCATCGAAAAATCCTGCGCCATTCTTACTAATGCATCATATATTGCACTATCACCATGAGGGTGATATTTACCCATAACATCTCCAACAATTCTTGCTGACTTTTTATATGGTTTATTGAAATAAGAACTAGTTTCATACATAGAGTAAAGAATCCTTCTATGCACTGGTTTCAAACCATCACAAACATCAGGAATCGCTCGACTTACAATTACACTCATTGCATAATCTAAATAAGATTTCTGCATCTCATTTTCGATTGAAATCTTTACAACATCTGAACCTGTTAAATTTTTATCATCATTCATGAAACTACTTCCTAAATTATATTTGGTTAGGCCTTATAGGAGCTAAAACTCTCAAAATATCTTGGCCATATTTTTTTACATCAATTAAGCTTAAATTACTAGAATTTATTAATCTTTCTGGTGAATCAATTTGAAAAAGATTAATTGCTTCTTGCCCTAATATTAAATTAGAGGAAAACAAATATAATAAATCAAACTTAGATTGAATAATAAAACTAGAAATAAGCCTTGGCCCAGCTTCAACTAAAGCTGATTTATAATTTTTTGAATATAAAAAGCTTAGTATCTGACTTATATTCAAACCAAAGCTATCTTTATCAATAGCAACGAATTCAACATTAACATTTTCAGCAAACTCAGCCTTCTTTTTTGCCAAGTCATTTTTAGCATCAAAAAAAACAAAAATTTTTTTATGCAAATTTTCACTAAAAACCTTTAATGAAGTCGAAACTCTTAAATTTGAATCTAAAATTGCCAAATGCGAATCAGACCTTTGATCAATTCTACAATTTAAGCTTGGATCATCAGAAATTATGGTACCTATTCCTGTAATCAGAATTTCATTAACCCTTCTTAAATATTGAACGTAACGTCGCGACCCAGAATTTGTAATCCATTTACTTTCCCCAGATTCAAGAGCCACTTTTAAATCCAAACTCGAAGCAGCTTTCAAACTTACAAAAATGTTTGAATAATTATACCTTAAACCACCGAAAGGGAGCTTTACAATACAATTAGGATTTAACTTTATACAATCAATTCCAGCATTAACTAAAACCTCCACCCCTTTTCCATTAACAACCGGATTAGAGTCTTGATATAAGTAAAAAACACGCTTAATTTTACTTTTAATGATTATATCAGTACAAGGAGGGTTCTTGCCATAATGACAACAAGGCTCGAGGGTAACAAACAAATCTGCACCACTAACATCACAACCAGCATTTTGTATAGCCATAAACTCAGCATGAGAACCACCTGATGACTGAGTTACAGCCTTACTAACTATAACATCATCTTTTACAATCACAGCACCAACAGAGGGGTTTGGATATGTTAAACCAACATTGTTTAATGCTATATTAAAGGCAATATTAATAAAATGACTAGAGTAATCTAAATTATAACTCATAAACTTATCTTTAAGAAACCTAACCTTAAGCGGCTAAATTTTTGACAAAGCTTTCAAAATCTTCAGTATCATTGAAATTTTTGTAAACCGAAGCAAATCTTACATAAGCAACTTTATCAAGATCAAACAAACTCTCTAAAACTAAATCACCAATATCAGAAGATTTTATACTATTTTCAGAACGATCAGAAATTTTAGAATTAATAGAATTTATAAGCCGTTCTAATTCATCACTAGAAATATTGCGCTTACGCACAGACATTTTTATTGCAGATCTAAGCTTATTAATATCAAAAAACTCAGTTTCTCCGGACTTTTTTACAACAACAACTTCTTTAGCTTCAACCCTTTCAAAAGTTGTAAAGCGCGCGCCACAACTTGCACATATTCTTCGCCTTTTGATCGATTTACCGTCATCAACAATTCTAGAATCTTTTACAGCGGTTTCAATATTACTACAAAAAGGACAATGCATGATTATTCAGTAATTGGAAATTTTGCACAAATATCAATAACTTCTCTTTTTACTCTTTTAATTACATTTTGTAGATTTTTTTCGTCCCTTTGAGAAATAGCATCAACAACATCACCTATTAGTTCACCAACTTTTTTGAACTCTTCAACACCAAAGCCTCTAGTAGTACCTGCAGGAGTTCCAAGCCTTATGCCAGAAGTAACAAATGGACTTTTAGGATCATCAGGAATTGCATTTTTATTACAAGTAAGATTAGCCTCTTCCAGAATTGCCTCAACCTCTTTTCCCGTTAAACCCTTAGGCGTCAAATCAACTAACACAACATGGGTATCAGTTCCACCAGAGACAATATTTAAACCTCTACTCTTTAGAACTTCAGACAAAACTTTAGCGTTCTCAACAACTGAACCTATATATCTCTTAAAACTTGAAGATAGAGCTTCTCTAAAACATACAGCCTTACCAGCAATTACATGCATCAATGGACCACCCTGAATACCAGGAAAAATTGCAGAGTTAAATTTTTTACCAAGATCTAAATCATTTGACAAAATTATTCCACCTCTGGGACCTCTTAAGGTTTTATGAGTAGTAGAAGTTACAACATGTGCATGTGGAAGTGGAGACGGATATGCCCCACCAGCAACAAGACCAGCAATATGAGCCATATCAACTAATAAATATGCTCCCACTTTATCTGCAATTTGCCTAAATTTAGCCCAATCAACGATTCTTGAATATGCTGAAATTCCAGCTATTATCATTTTTGGTTTATGTTCTAATGCAAGAGCTTCAACCTCATCATAATTAATCAAATTTGTATCTGATGTTACAGAATATTGAATAGCATTAAACCATTTTCCTGATTGATTAGGAGCAGCTCCATGAGTCAAATGCCCACCTGAAGCAAGTGATAATCCAAGAATTGTATGTCCAGGTTGCAACAAAGCAGTAAAAACACCCTGATTAGCTTGAGAACCAGAATTTGGCTGAACATTAGCATATTCACAATTGAATAGTTTTTTTAATCTATCAATAGCTAGATTCTCTACAACATCAGCAAACTCACAACCACCATAGTATCTTTTACCAGGATAACCTTCTGCATATTTATTTGTAAAAATACTACCTTGAGCTTCAATAACGGCCTTTGAAGTTATATTCTCTGAAGCAATTAACTCAATCTGATTTTGTTGCCTGTAAAACTCATCTTTAATAGCTTTAGAAACTTCTGGATCTACTTCCAATAATCCAGGTGACTCTTTTGAATACATAATCTTTTCCTCTATATAATTTGATTTTTGAATCTTCATTGGCACAAATTCAATTGCGTTTTTTCTTCTCTAATTTGATTATTAATTTCTTAATATCATCGATAATTTCTATGACATTAATTATATAATTTTCAAGGTTTAGATTTAATTTTGTTAAGTTTTCATTATCATTACTATAATTATTCTCATCGATCTCAATTAAAGACTTACGAATTAAAGAATGATCTTTTTCTTCCAAAAAATTAAACTTATTACAGATTTTATTTACTAAATAATCAGACATATTTTACACCACAGCTCATTTGCTCGAAAAATAAACCATAGCTAGAGTATTAGCAATAAGAAAATATGAAAAACATATATATCTAGGCAAAAACTAAGGATATTCTAGCTTAAGTTGCAAAACCGTGACATTATTTCAACAAAAAAAAGAGTTTTAGAGCTTATTAACCCTAATTTGATGTCGCTCTTTTAAAAATTCAGAGCTAAGAAACGCCTTAACTGACTCCAAAGCTTTAGAGGCCTCAACAAACCTTGCCCCAAAAACTATTACATTAGCATTATTATGTTCCCGTGCAAGCTTTGCCCTTTCAACATCTTCGCATAATGCAGCCCTTATATGAGAATGACGATTAGCAGCAATTGATATACCTATTCCAGTTCCACAAATCAAAATCCCAAAATCCTCAAAACTTTTAATTGAAACTGATAAAGCATTTGCAAAATCTGGATAATCCACTGAATCAGACGAATCGGTTCCAAGATCTATAACATTATATTCTCGAAGCTGATCTAACAAAAAACTCTTCAACTCATAACCAGCATGATCTGAAGCAATGAATAAATTACTTACCTTAACCATTGATAAAAAACTCAAAAAAATAACTTCATAAACCAGTAAAACACTAAAAACAATTCGATTTTACAAAACAACACATTATTCAGATACGGTATATTTTTTTAACTCATCAAGATTCACAAACCTTACAATTTGTGTAAAATCTTTTGCAAACCCTTTTCTTTTTGACAACTTAGAGCTTACCACTTTTAAATCAGTTATGATATTTTGACTATCAAAACCATTACTAAACATATTTTTTTGCGAATCATAAGGCTGCTTTTGAACCCCAGATTTTGTATACGCACCTTTTCCGGTTGGACCGTACGAAACAATAGCAACTAAAGCTTCAGTTTCAATGACATTACCATCAATATCTTTAATCACCATAAATGGTCCACCAGTTTGAATATCAAAACTACCATCAATCCACTTTTTGCTGAGATATTTATTTATTGACACCGCTAAATTTCTAGCCTCTAACGAAGAAAACGAGTCTGTTGAATCATAGAGAATTAATTCATATATTTTACCAGTAAAACCTGGTATTTTTGCACAAGATTGCTGATTATAATATCCCAAAGATTTATCAACAACCTCAAATGGGAGATCAGCAAGACCTATAGGCTCTACAAAAGCCAAGCTATCAATATCTTTATTATAAAGATACAAATCACTGAATACTAACATAAAATCAAAAAAATTCATTGAAGATAAAATATTGACCTTACTTGGAGTGTAATTGAATCCTAAAGGGAACGAATCTTTTACAAAAGTTCTTTGCATATTGTTTTGTACCAAAATGAAGCCGTGAGAACAGCCATAAAAGCTACAACTCACTATAAAACGTTCTTCTTGCACATTATATAACAAACTTATCTCAAATGCAGCCTTATCAAGACTAAAATGAAAATGATTACTCAATTCAAAAATTTTTTGTTTAGAATTTTCATTTGTTTGATACACAACAAACAAATTTAACAGCTGCCTACCTTTAAAACAATAAGTTGATGTTAAAGAATTGCCATCAAATTCAAAACTTGGGATATCATTATCAATATTATATTTTATTGGAGTCTCATTTTGAGAAACACCCAGTAATTCCGAATCCGCTTTATTAAAAATTTCAGAGATTTCTAAACTTTCGTTCATAGTTACTGTATCAAGATCAGAAGCATCAATCCAAAAATTTACATTACTATCATTTGCAGGATTATATATGGTCGAATCTAATGTATTTTGTGGATTAACACTAAAACTATCGCTAACAGAAACAGGTGCTATATAATTCAATCTATTCCCCCAAGCATCGAGCATATATTCATATGAAAGACCTAATTGCTTCACAGGAACTGATCCAACATAAAAGCTTTGATCACTACTTAATGTGTTAATATTACAGACAGAATTATCTATAATATTTATTTTACTGATGCCAACATCCCTATCTTTTACATTAATAGAAAAATCAGCAGGACAAGGGAAACGATTATATTTTGCATAATAAGCTGCAACAGCAACTTTTATTGCCTCAATTTTCTTTTCAGTTTCAATAAATTTTTGAGTATTATTAATATGACTATCAACTGAATATTTCGTTACCACCAAAACTGATGCAACAGAAATAATAACAATTAACTCCAATAAAGAAAAAGCAGATCTATTATTAGAACATTTCAAACTCATATTAATCAAAATAATTTCTTACAACTAAACTGTAATCATTATCTTTGTTTAAAAATGAACATGCAATATAATAATCTGCACATTGAAAATTTATCTCTTTATTATCAAAAAACTTAGCAAAATTAATTGTACTTTCTGGTTTAAAACCTTTCTCAAAAAAATTACCATTTAGATTAAAACTTAAATACTGATTTCGTAAGTTACTTATTATTAAAAAAGAAAAATCTAAATTTTCATTATTTTTGACTAAATTTAAATCTTCAAACTTTGGCAAAAATTGAACATATTTGATTAAAATCTGATAATCTAAAACTTGATCATAAGTAATTATATTTTTCACATAAAAATCTTTTTCACTATTAATATTTAAAACTAAATCATTACTATCAACAAAAAAAACATAAGACTTATCATGATTTATCCTAATTATCATCTGATCAAAAGTTGATTCTTGAAATTCAATTTTAAGATCATCCTCACAATCAAAATAAAGATCTTCATAAGATTCAAAATTATTTAACCAACAATCATTATCATCCCTTTTAAACTCAAGATCGAGACCTAAAAAACTTAGTTTAAAATCAGTTATTTTATCAAATTTTATTTCCAAAAACAAACTTTTGAAATTAGGTATAACACTGAACCTTAAGCTTTTCGTTGAAACAAACTTTTCTTGCTTAAACTGCTCTATTATCAAATTACTTCCAGAAGACTCTATAATGAAGTTTGGCCTATTTAAAGATAACCAATATTTATTATCAATAATTTCAGATTCAGCTGAAAACCAAATAATATCTTTAAACTTATGAAAAAGAATGTCTCTTGATAATTTCAGATCAAAAGAATCTATAAGATCCGATCTTACAACATAAAAAAATTTCCCGCCGAAAACATCTTTTACATATTTATTACTTATATTAAGAACATCAGTAGGAATAGCTCCAATATAATATTGAGAATTTCCTGAAACAACTATACCATTTAAAGCCCAGCAATTATTATCATCTCTAGCTTCTTCAGCATAACCATCATCAAAAACAGCTTTATTTGGCATAGCTGGGCAAGGCAAATAATTATTTTTTAACCAAAACCCATCAAATGCTTGCGCTATATACATTAAATCATTTTCAGTATCTGAGATCTTATTAGGCAAATCTTTAATATCTTTAATAACAAGCGAGGTAATGATTAAACTAGCAAGAAGACATTGTAAATATGCAACCTCAATGAGCGAAAAGGCCTTCCTCGGCCACAACATTAATTAAAACATAAATCGTTAAATTTTGTTACAGATATATTCGTGCAGGTACATTCATCACTTGGATATCTTTTGACTTCCTCAAGACTATCCAAATCAACCATTAACTGCCATTTATCCTTAAATCTTATAATATCATCCATAGACTCAGGTCTAAAATAATTAAAAACAAAGATTTTATCTAAATCTATATTTTCACTTTCATCTGTTGATGAATTTGAATAACCAACTTGATTTCCAGATTTAGTAAATGCACCAAATCCATTCTTTCCATGAGAGATGAGAACATAAGCTAACCCTTCATATGAGTGAAGCTCAGTTGTTGAACCAGATTTATTTTTAACTATTGCCAATCTATCCTCATTGATGTGAAAATTAACATTAGTTGTTGAACCGTTTAAACAGGTCAAATTACTTGGTAAATAATATGTAAAACGGCGACCAAAACCATCATACATTATTTCTGCAGGCAAACCTAAAGTAACAGCTGGAACAGATCCTTTATAACCAACAACAACACCTCCCTCAAAAACCTTAGAAGCTTTATCGCAACTAAAAGAGGTATTACCCGAAACACAAGAATCACCATTCTCTCCATACCCATCTTTATCAAAACTTAAAGAACTTGAGGCAGGACAAGGCAAACCTTTATTATTTTTAAGATATTTCAAAAAGGCAATTTCAATTTCATCAATCCTTTTAAAAGTTGTTTTATAACTATTAACTTTTATATAACTGTCAATTACGCCAAAAAAAGTAAAAGACATAAATCCCATAATTGTTATAACTATTGTTAATTCAAGAATCGTAAAAGCTTTTCTCATTAGCACCTACCTAAAAACACATGAGAATTCGGAAACATCATTTACTGAATCATAATAAGCACAAGACTCATTATAAGACTGTAAAGTCGAGCATTCTGAACTTGAATATATAACTCCTCCAGATAAATCCGCTACAAATTGCAATAATGTTTTATTAACAACAATATCATCATAATTATTCTGTCTTGGCATATCTTGAATATCATTTATACTCAAGCTACTTAATATATTATGTTTTTCATATGTAGATGCTAGAGAATCTGATAACAAACTGCCATTTTTACCATATGCGCCATAGCCATTTTTACCATAACTTATAATGAAATATAAGGATGTGCTGTAATCATCTGTTAGCAAATCTTGATTTCTTGATTTAAAAATATCTTTATTTATCAAAAACAAAAACCTCCTTCCCCAACTATCAAAAGCATAATCATCAGGTAAACCAAGCGTTCTAACTGGTACCATTCCATAATAATAATTATTTAAATTTGATATATCTGTTTTGTAACTTCCTAAACAATCGCCTCCTGCATCATCATACTGAGAATTACTCTTACCAAATGTTGATAAATTTATACTATTTGTAATTAGAGCTGGACAAGGTAAAGGATTGCCGAAAACAACATTGCTATCTTTTGAGTATCTGATCATATGACTGATTAAAGATTTCTCAATTTGGTTAATTTTTTCTTCAGTATCATTATAAAAACTAACATCATATTGATAGTCAGAAATCATAACCATCACCATCACTAAAAAAGCCAGAATCGATATTGCTATTGCCTGTTCAAGCAAAGTATATGCCTTTTTCAGAGATGAACACATAAAAAATAAATCAATAATAGATGCAAATTTAGCTTTGGTCTTAATAATTTTAGGCAGATTAAAAAATTCTAATTTCTTGTATTTGCATCTTTTTACAATGTAAATATTATTAATCAAAAACAATATTAACTTTATGATTACATTTTTATATGCATTTGTTTTAGGTACTTTCTTTGGTAGCTTTGCATCAGTTTTAGGATATAGATTACCAATGAAACAACCAATCGGCTGGACAAGATCAAAATGTCGTAATTGCAATCAAACTCTAGGTTTTATAACATTACTCCCGATAATTTCATATATTTTGCAAAAGGGAAAATGTAAATATTGCCATAGCAAAATTTGCATTAGCTACCCTTTCATTGAAATTTTCTGCGGTTTGTTATTTTTGTTCATCTGCCTTAAATCTGGTTTTAATATAACTGGCTTTATATGGACTGCCACTTTTTTTAGTTTATTTGTTGCTTCTTATTTGGATATCAGAACATTTGAGGTCCCCTTAAAGTTTCAAGCTATACTTATATTTTTAGCTTTTTGGTATGGCTATGAAAATGGATTCGACAAAAATGAGCTATTAATAAACCCGCTTTTAATTTACTTCTCAGGTCTAATTTTAAAATTTAGCTATTATTTTATTCGCAAACGCGATGGGCTTGGCATGGCTGATATCAATCTTGCCTTTATTGTAACAATTTTTATTGGAATAGAAAACTTCCCATATTTTTTATTATTATCTGGCCTATTAGGAACAATATTTGGATTAATTTGGCAAAAGCTTTATAAACAAGATATTTTTCCGTTTTTTCCATCATTGTCGATTGCTTTTTTAATTAGTTATGGGATATTATAAAAACTAAATCCAGTTTGCTCTTTTTTAGTTAATATTTAAACTATTTTTAATTGATGAAGTTTTTTCTGCTCACTATTTTTTTATTCGCACAATCTGGATGTAATTTTATTAAAGATATCGAGGACAAAGATCAATATGATCCAAATTCAAAAATTACTCGTGAAAGCTTTAAAGATAACCTCCTTAAACCTCGTTCAACTGAAGCTGAAGAAGAAGATGCGATAAAGCGCTCTTATAATAATCTTGATTTTGAACAAATGCTCATGGCACCGCAAGAACCAAAACTTGCAAGTAATAAGCTTATAACACTTTCTGTTACTGAAGACGTACCAATTAAAGAAGTTATTATTGAACTTGCCAGAATAGCTGATGTTGAAACTCAAATTAGCCCGGATATATCAGGTAATATTATTCTAATTGTAAAAGAAAGACCTTTTCAGGAAGTAATAGAAAGTATTGCAGCTTTAACAAATTTAAAAATTTCTGTAAATGATGGTATTTTAAAAGTTACAAAAGATTTGCCTTATGTAGTAAACTATGATTTAAAATTTCTAAATTTCGTTAGAAACAACTCCTCAACCATTGCAATTTCAACTTCAACAGGTGAAAATGAAATTACAACTGGTGGCTCAACCAACATTTCTTCTACAACTGGTGGAGACCTTTGGCAAACAATCACTGATAATTTGAACAAAATTATTGGTCTTGAAAATGCACAAAACTTTGCAAATGAAGATGATCAATTATCTTTTGTTACAATTAATAAACAAGCTGGAATTATCACTGTTAAAGCTTATGATAGAGACCATAAAATTATTAAAGATTATCTTGAAGAAGTAAGGGTTAGCGCTTCAGCACAAGTATTGATAGAAGCGAAAATTGTTGAGGTAATTTTAACTGATGAGTTTAGAACTGGTATAGATTGGTCAGGTATATCAGATGTCACAAATGCTGACTTTACTGACTTTGCTTCTGAAGACTCAACAACTTTTGTAAATCCTTTTGGCGTTATTTTTTCAAATAATTCTAAAGGTGGTAAAAATTCATTTTCAGCTACTCTAACAATGCTTGAACAGTTTGGTACCACAAGAACATTATCAAGTCCAAGAGTAACTGCCGTTAATAATCAACAAGCTTTACTAAGCTTTTCTGAAAATGAAGTTTATTTTGATATTTCTTACGACCAAACTACTACTACTGGAGATACTGGCGGGACAACTACTAACATCTCAAGCGAAATTCAAACGACACCTATCGGTATTATAATGAGCATCTTACCATCAATCGATTTGAAAAAGAATGAAATTTTGATGAATGTTAGGCCAACTATTACAACCTATTTAAGTTCTGTTGAAGACCCTGCTGTTACACTTACAGCAGCCTCTCTTGGTGAAGACTCAGGAATCACAAGCTCAGTTCCGCAAGTTGCTGTAAGGGAAATGGACACTGTTGTCAAAATCAAAAATGGCGAATCAATTGTAATGGGTGGATTAATAGAACAAAAAAATCATATAATTGAAAATGGTGTTCCATATTTGATGAACATTCCTGTTTTAGGTTATTTATTTAAATCACAATTAAAAGAATTAAAAGTTACAGAAACTGTAATTTTGCTTAAAGCCTCAATAATTACACCAAATAATGCTGTTGAAGAATCAGATAAAAGATTCATGAAAGATTTTACAACAGATCCAAGACCGTTTTTCTTTTAAAAAATGCAACCAATAATTCGTTATATTTTACTTACAGCAAGTAGAGATTGGCTATTTTTAGGGCTCATGATCTTAATAGTTATCGCAGCAGGTATATCAATGTTTCTTGGTTCAACAGCTCTGTCAGAGCAATCATTAATGCAGGTAGCTTATATCTCTGGCTCTGCAAGATTAATACTCATAATTGGTATGATATTATTTATATGTTTTCATATAAGAAGATCATTTGATAATCGCGAAATTGAATTTAACCTATCAAGACCGATTTCAAGAAGTAAATTTGTCTTAGCATATTTTTTTGCTTTTGCTTGTTTAGCGGCAATTATACTTGTACCTTTACTTTTCATTTTGGTTGTTTTTTTTAAATTAAGCTTTGTTATCAGCCTATTATGGTGTTTATCTCTGTTTTATGAAATTCTTATTATTTCATCTTTTGCTATATTATCATCTTTAATGCTGAAAAGTGCAGTTACATCTGTTTTACTTAGCTTTTGTACTTATTTTTTATCAAGAATTATTGGCTTTGCTGTATCCACAATAATTATTCCAAAACAAGTTCAAAACTTTAACTTAAACACTTTGATGGAATTGTTTTTAAAATTTGTTTCTATTTTTTTACCGAGATTAGACCTATTTACAAAAAGCAAATGGCTTGTTTATCAATCAGTTGAAATTGCTATTTTTCAAATCATAACTTTCCAAACATTTATTTATGTTGCCTTAATCTTAGTAGCAACATTGCTTGATTTCAAAAAACGAGAGTTTTAAATGCAATTTTCAGCTGACAATAACCGATTCATATCTTTTGCATTGATAGCATTGTTATTAGCGCAAATTATAATTTGGTCAAAAATCAAATCAATAAAACCTGATATGATAATTGTACCTGATGTACCAAACCAGAAAACCGTTAATATTTTAGCTTTAGGTGATCAACAATTTTACTTCAGATATTTAGCTTTCATTATTCAGAATGCTGGAGATAGTTGGGGCAGATTTACCGCATTAAGAGAATATAATTATGAAAAGCTTTATGAATGGTTTATGCTGTTAGATAGCCTTGACTCATCTTCAAACTTTGTCCCTGCACTTGCAAGTTACTATTACTCACAAACTCAAACAAAAACTGATACAATCTATGTTGTAAAATATCTAAGACAGCATGCTAATAAAAATGTAAGAGAAAAATGGTGGTGGCTTGTTCAAGCAACTTATATTGCAAATCATATTTTAAAAGATAAAAAATTAGCATTAGAGATTTCACAAGAACTCGCAAATGCTCCTAATGATATAAATATGCCATTATGGGCAAGACAAATGCCAGCTTTTATATTTGAGCAATTAGGAGAAAATCAAGCTTCTAAAGAAATTATTATCAATATACTCGAAAATCATGAGAACTTATCTGATGGAGAATTAAATTTTATGGAATATTTTATCAGAGATAGATTGAAAGATAAGAAATTTCGTTTTGAAATTATCGATGAATTGAGAAGAAGAAATAAGCAAAAAGAGAAAATTTAAGATGAATGATTTAAATATTAATTCTTGGCCTTTTGTTGAAGCTAAAAGATTATTAAAACAAATAAACAATACCACACCTAAGAAAGGTTATGTTTTATTTGAAACAGGATATGGTCCATCAGGACTTCCGCATATTGGAACATTTGGTGAAGTTGCAAGAACGTCAATGATTATCAAAGCGTTCAACATTTTAGCTCCGGAAATACCAACCAAGCTAATCTGCTTCTCAGATGATATGGATGCTTTGAGAAAAGTTCCTAGCAATCTTCCAAATCAAGAAGTTTTACATAAAAGTATAGGATTATCTTTAACAAAAGTTCCCGATCCATATGGTACAGCATCGAGTTTTGGTGCTAATATGAATAAACGATTAATTGCATTTTTGACAAAATTTAACTTTGATTTTGAATTTGCAAGTAGTTCACAATATTACAATAATGGGAAATTTAACGATACTCTTGAAAAGATTTTACTTAATTATGAAGAAATCAACAACCTTATTAAAAACACACTAGGCACTGAAAGACGTGAGGAATACTCAATTTTTATGCCCATATGTCCCGCATCTGGAAAGGTTTTAGAAAAAGGAGTAATTTCCGTAAATAAAGACAATAAAACTGTTAAGTTTTATGACTCTAATGACCAAATTCAAGAATGTTATGTTGGTAATGGTAATTGTAAATTACAATGGAAAGCTGATTTTGGTATGAGATGGTCGGCTCTTGAGGTTAATTATGAAATGTATGGTAAAGATCTTATTAGCTCAGCAGACCTAGCAAGTAAACTTTGTAAAATTATTGGAAGTAAGTCACCTGTAACTTATCATTATGAATTATTTCTTGATGATGCAGGTCAAAAAATTTCTAAATCTAAAGGTAATGGCTTAACTATGGAGGAATGGCTAAGATATGCCCCACATGAAAGCCTTAGTTATTACATGTATTTAAAACCAAAATCTGCGAAAAGATTATTCTTTGATGTAATACCCAAAGCGACAGATGAATATCTCACTTTTTTAAATAAATACAAATCTTGTGATAGTGAGGAAGAAAAATATAAAAGCCCTATTTTTTATATTTTTGGAAATAAATTACCTGATAATAACACAGGAAATATTTCTTTTTCTCTACTTCTTAATTTAGCATCAGCTTGTAACCCTGAAAACAACGATATTTTATGGGGCTTCATTGCAAAATATGATGCTAATCTAAATAAAGAGAAAGCGCCTTTACTTGATAACCTAACTCAGTTTGCAATTAATTATTATGAAGACTTTATTAAGCCTTTTAAAGAATTCAGACTGGCAAGCACAATAGAAAAAACTGCTATCAACGAACTAAAAGAACAATTATCAAAACTTGCCTTAGATTCTAAAGCGAGTGAGATTCAAACTATTGTTTATGATATTGGTAAAAAACATGAATTTGAACTGAAAGAATGGTTTGGGGCATTATACCAAATTTTACTTGGACAAAAGCAAGGTCCTAGAATGGGAAGCTTTATAGAAATTTTTGGTATTGATAATATGATAAAATTAATTGAAGAAAAAATTTCTTAATTAGTTTATTTCAATTTGTCGACCTGAATAATTATTATCTAAGATGTCTTTTACTATACTGAAAAAATCTTCAATTTTTTGGTGTTTAGTATATTCATTATTCAAATCTTCTCTTGGGTCATATTTGAAATTAGGCAGTAAAATTCCAGGTCTAATTTCATTTACTTGAATTTTGGGAGCTAAATCTTTCGCAAGCATTTTAGTTAAATCAGCCAAAGATTTTTTAGAAAGCAAATATGGAAAAAACCTCAATGTTTCAGTCTTCACTCTTAGATCGGTTATATTGATGATTTTACCTTTTTCACTAATTTTAGCGAAAGCCTGAGATAATAAGAAAGGTGCAAAAACATGAATGTTAAAATTTCTCAATAATTCAGATTTTGTCGTTTCTAAATATAAACTTTGTTCAAAAATACTGGCATTGTTAATAAGGCCAAATATACCATTAAAATCATTAGAAACTTTGTTAACTAAATCATCTATGAAATCTAAATCATTGAAATCAAATTTATAAATCTGACAATTTAAATTTAATGATTCAATTTTTTCTTTTAGTTTGATAGCTGATGTAAAAGAATTGTTATATGTAATTGCAATATTATACTTTTCTTTTGCAAGAAACATAGCTAATCTGGCTCCCAACCTTTTGGCGCCTCCAGTAATTAAGATTGTTTTATTCATATGCAAAATGATTTAAATAATAGTTTCAAAGAAATTGAAAAAAAATTTGCTAAAGCAATAGCAACTAATATTCATATTTCATCAAATTTATTAAATCAAATACCAAACTTTATTCAATCAAAGAACATTATAATTATAAGCGATAGTCAAATCGTAAGTAATAATCAGCAATATTTTAAACATCTGAAGGATTCATTAAAAGCAAAATCATATATTCTATCAAATCCCAAATGCGATCTAAACACAGTTAATGATATCAAAAATTTTATAATTAATGTTGATTACATAATAGCATTTGGATCTGGGACAATTAATGACCTATGCAAATATGTAGCAAGTGAATTTAATCTAGGATACTCTGTTATTGCTACAGCTTTATCAATGAATGGCTATATCTCTAAAAATGTCTCAATCTCTATAAATAATCATAAAAAATCGGTTTCAGGAAAATCACCTATTCATGCTTTTTTTGATTTAAGTATTCTTAAAAAATCACCAAAACGTCTAACATGTAGCGGTATTTTTGATGTAATATGCTCTTACCTTATAGATAATGATTGGCTTTTAAGTAATTTAATTGGATTCGACGAGGAATATGATCCTTTTTATTTAGAAATTCAAAAACCCTATTTAGAAGCATTAGCAGCCAATTTTTCTCAAATAATGGATCATCAAGACTTTATGCCATTATTAAACCTTTTGCTAATAACTGGTTTATTAATGAATTTTAATAGCAGCTCAAAACCTGCAAGCCAAGCTGAACATTTAATTGCCCATCTTTTAGATATGCGTAATAGCTTCAATAATAATTATTATCATGGCGAACAAGTATTAGTTGGATCAGTTTTAAGCTTTCAAATTCAAAGCCTTATATCAAATCACATAAATGATTTAACGATTAAACCAAAAGCCAATATTCGTTTCGAAGAAATTTTTCCATCCCAATATGCTAATAGTTGCAAAATTGAGTACAAACAGAAACTAAACAAACTAATAAACTACAAATATTTAAGTCACATAAACCAAAACTATACAAAAATACTCCCGCAAATTAAAAACAATTTAAATTTAACAAAAAACTTCTTTACTCTAATTTCTAAATATAATATCTCGCTTAATCCAGGAGATTATGTGATAAATAAAAACGAAACTGAATTTTGTTTGAATAATGCATGCTTAATTCGTAATCGTTTCACACATTTGGACTTGTTATTTCATGGAAAAATAAAACAATAATCTAAAATAAATTTAAAAGGGGGAATTTATGAGTAGAGATAATACACAAGTTGCTAAAGCTTCAAAAGCTCAAACAGCTAATTTAAGTAATAATATAAATCCATTTGACGAACTTTTTCAATCTTTAGATCTACCGAATAGACCTCCAGAAAATTATAATTTTGTTAACCCTAATATTCGAAAAAACAACCCAGCATATTGTTTTTATTCTTTACAGGTTGATAAATTCAAATGCCTTGCTGCAATCAATAAATTATCTTTTGAAAATAATATTAAACTTACAAATGAAACTTTATTTTATCTTAAGGTAACACCTGATATAGCTTATGGTTTAAATTTAATAAATGATCATGATTATCATAAACTAAAATCAAGATATCAAGATATGTTTGAAACTCTAACTGAATTTACAAAAGATAACAAATTATCTGTTGATTATGATTTTGTTAACAAACAAATTGAAAAACTTAACGCAAAGGAATTTAAGATAGAAACTATAAGTTTAGAAAATAAGTCAACTCAACTAACGCGTTGATCTTGATTTATCATTATTTTCGTTTGCCTTTATTCTCGCCAATAACTCACCAGTTTCACCCCATGGATTTAAATTCATTGCAAATTTTATTGGTGCTAAAACAGAATCCTCAACTTCAGGACTCATCGAACCTCTTACCAGTTCAGGGTCATAAGAATCTTTACTTTCAAAACTAGACTCAAGATCAAAATTATTTTCTTCAAACCGATTTTGAGCTCTTGGTAATAACTTATCAGTTACTTCATAAGTTTCTTCAGATTTTAAACTATCCATATTTGGAAACATTCCTCTTAAACCTGACTTAAAAGGTAAATTTGAGGATTTCTTTTTGGCTTTGATAGGACTATCATCTAACGTCTTATTTTCTGAGCAGACCTGATTCAAAGCATCAAAAGCCGGTCTATTAGCTTTTCTACTCATAAAAGGCGCAATGTTTTTAGCATTTCTACCCTCATCAGTAAATACATTATTTGTTCTATTTAAAATAGTTTTGTTAATACGAGAAATTACAAAATAATTTTTATCAAATTCATCAAACCTTATACTCTCTCTGTCATCAAATGTTTTATTGCTACTTACAAAAGAGTTACTGTATTTATTAAACCACGATATCCTACTTATAAAAACATTGTTTCCTTCAATTAATTCTCTGAAGTAACTCATAAAATCATTAATAGCTCTCATACAATGATCACAGGGCGACAACTCTGTTGATATATCAAGTAAAAAAGTAGCATTATGAATAGGAATATTAACTTCAGAATCCTTGATGTTTAGAATTTTATCTAAAGTTTTGCTTATTGCCGCTAATATAAATTGCTCTGAATGATGAGTAACTCTTAATAATTGTTGGTGTTGATGAGAATCAATATCTCCATCATGCAGATCTTCTCTTTTAAATGAAATTAGCCTTTTAACTATAGGGTGATCATCTAACTCTTCTGAATTGTAAATACTTCTAAGTTTTTGGAAATCAGTGAAAGTTGCTTGAGCTTTACCATATACATCTTCTGGGCATATGATTTCAAATTGATTAAGATTAGGCCTTGTTACCTTTATAGAAAACGGACTTTTATCTTGATCAAATGGAATTATTGTCAAAACTCCTAAAGCTATATTCGCATTATTTGAATCCTTTGGTTTAAGATTTATAGCTTTTCCTAATTGTTGAATTAGAGCATCCTGAACAGTTGTAGCAACAAAATTTTGTTTATATTTTTGTGGCGTAGCTGATGTAATATAATCTGCACTTGAGCAAATATTTAGATGAGTAAAGTGATAAGGTAAGGTTTTAGCTTTATTACTAACGTTAAAATAATGATATTTAGACCTTAAATCAGTATCTAAAGATATTGTATCAGTTAATTTTGATCCTAGCTTTGAAATTGATTGATCTGATTTTAATTCCACTTGAAGAAATTTCCCATTCAAAACTGTGCTATTTCTTGCTGGAGTTAATTTGCCATGAGATGTTTGTTCAGTTAAACTTTTAGCATTTGATTTTAAAACTTGAGCATATGATAACAACGGCCTTGTTAACTGGACAGTTTCTTTTGATTCAGGAGTTTTATTTTGATCTAAAACATTAAGTAATTCCAAATCTCTACTTCTGGATAAACTATTTGTTTTACCCTTATCTGTAATACCTGCTAATGGTGACCCCTTTTTCTTATTTTTTCCCATATCAATCACCTCAAATTACTTATAACACAAAGTTGCAAACAAGCAACTTTTTTTAACAAAAGAGGCTTATTACTTGAGAATTAATAATAGTGATATAAAAAAAACCAATTTCACAAAATGATATGACTAGAAAACACGAAAATACCAATGATTTTTCAACAGAAATTTTAAAGATATTCAGACTACCTTCATTTGAAGAAAGTAAGACTCTAAAATATGTTTATAATTGTGATATTGAAAATATCTCAAATTGCATATCAAGTGACTTAAAACAACTAAATGAGATAATTACTTATAGTATAATTTTACCATTATTTAATAGACTTAGAAACGCACAAAACGATAATAAGATATTTAACTTATTAGCAAATTGTAAAAATATCCATTGCGCTAATTTCTCAGACATTCATCAAAACATTCATAATATTATTACCAAATCTAATCATAAAAATTCTGATGAAGCTGGTATTATTTTCAAAAATTTTAACTTTCTAATAAATAAAGCATTATTAAACATGTTAGAGCAAAATATGTTTTTTGAAATAAAACAAATTCTCGAGATACAATCATTAGAAATTAGTCCACGAAATTTGTTACATGCTATACAATATCCTATCATTGCCAATCTTAACTCAACATCAATAGAGATGTTTAACATAAAAATTCAAGAATCTGCTTTTCTAGTTTCAAGTTTTTTTGCAAAAATTAATCAAGATACAAAAAATACCATTATTTCAGATGTTTTAAAAAATACCGAAAAAACTATTGAACATATGGTAATGAAATTAAATGAATCAAAAACTCATAACATAGATGGTATTGGACAAGATCTTGGAATAATCGATTTAGATAAAAACTTTCAAACATTACAACAATTAAGAACAAATAAAATAATTTTAGAAAATCTTGCAAGACATGATTTAGAAACTCATCATGAAATTCGAAGGTAATATTAAAAACGCCTTCCTTTTCCTGTAACAGAACCTTCTATCTTATCAGTGAATTTAACATTTTTTTTACGATTTGGACTTAATACATTATCAAAATCATTAACAAGTGACTTTTTAACTATAGATTCACTTCTAACTTCTTGAAATATTGAAAAACCAGAGTTTGATGATGATACTGATTCCTTCAAAACATTAGTCGATTTAATTGACAAACAACTCATCTGAGTTTTCTGATCTCTTTCTGAATCAACAGACATTAAAGCTTCTTGAAAACTTTTTATCAATGGAGATGGCTTATCTGGACTTTTAATCTCCATATCACCAGCAAAGTAGCTAATATCTGCATCTTCAAAACCAATTCCAAGCAGCTCAGATAATCCCATATTATTTGAAAAAAGTTTATTTTTACTTTTTGGAGGAGACAATAATTTGTATGAATCACCTGTTGATATATTTATATTTGCAGAACTACCATGATAAGCACGATGATTAGAACTTAAAACTGAGCTTGATCTTGAAGCCTTTCTTCCAGAAGCAGTTAAAACTAAATCAGTATTTCTAGCCATTTCTTCAGTAACTTTACAGAATAACATATAATTTTTTTTAGGATCGGATATTTCAACAAATTCGTCTGTTAACTTTGTATCTTGATTCTCATAATTTTCAGAAACTTCTGATGGCGAATTACCTTTTTGATACTCATTAAGCCAACTTACCCTTGTAACAAAAAAATTATTACCTGGAAATAATTCATCCCTTACGAGATTTAAAAAGTCATTTATACGGTTTATACAATGATTACATGGTGCAAGCTTTGTTGCTATATCAAGGACAAAATTTGTATCTTCCAAATTTACACCACTATTTTTTAACGCAAGTAGAGATTTGTATAATGCGCCAACAATAAATTGTTCTGAATGATGAGTTTTTATTCTTACTTTTGATCCAGCATCTTCGATTTCAGGAGAAGATACTTTTCTTGATAACCCTCCAATAACTTTTCTAACATTTGGATCCTTTAACATATCATCTTTTAGATAGTCTTTTTGTAACTCAAACAAAGCAGGAAAAGTATGTTCGGAATTGCCATATAAGGCAGATGGAGTTATAGTTGCTCCATCTTCACTTCCTGAAACATTAATAAATACTTGTTTCTTAGATTTATCTTGTGGGATTATTGATAACTGTGCACAAGCTAAATTACCCGTAATTGTTTTATCACCATGAGATCTAAGCAATTTGTTTTTTAATTTTAAATCGTTAATTGCCTCAACCAAATTAATCATTAAAGATGAAGGAGTAGTTTTGGCACCTCTACTACTTGATTTATCTTTTACTCTTTCTGGTGTTGAATACTCTCTTGGTTTAGAATTTCCTGTAAAAAATAAATTTGTAAAATTCTTTGGAATAGTTGATACCGATGATCGATCTACATGATTATTAATGTAAATTGGCTCTATGATTCTTAATCGATCATCTTCAATAAGTGATTTTTCACGAGAAAATTTTGCAGCAACGAATTCTTTTCCTTTAATATTATTTTGCTGCTGCTTCCTTCCTGATATTGTTTTTGTGGAAGAACTTTTTTTAGAACTCTCGGAAGTTTTTTTACTTAGTAAATTCTGGGTTTTTTGAACAAATCTATCTTTTATATGTTTTAGATTAATTGTAGGTTTCTTTTTTATTTTTTCTGTCTTTGAGTTATTTAAATCATTAGGTGAAGCCTGACTACTAGCTCTAACATTAATTGCTTTAACAGGACTACTTAATATTGATTTTTGAACAATTTTATTGTTACTAGCAGCAATATTTGGGGTTTTATTTTCATCATTATTTGCAGATAACTCACTTTTAGCTTTTGATTTAATAGAACTATTACCTATAGTTTTTTTACTATAAGACTTTTGATTATTTGAACTTTGACCTCCTCCTTTCTTATTGCCTGGCATAATGTTGCAATTATACCACGTTCGCAAGGGTTTTTAAATAGTTTTCTGTATTCTAATTATTGTCTTAATAAAGATATGAAGAGATCAACATATTCGACAACAAGAAGATTGATTTGACTTCTTTTGCTCATTATCAACAATAAAATTTGTTTTTAGATCATCTAAAGCAATAATATCAATTGAATCAGAAGTAAGCCTTGCCAACAAATCTTCTGCATAAAAAATTTCATTGTTAGAAAATTTTAAATCTTCTTTTACTGTGATATCAATACATTTAATAAAATTTGAAACCTTTGAAGAAACCCTAATTATATAATGCTCTAGAGCATTAATATCATTCTTATTTTCTTCACAATATCTAATAAATTGATTAAAAAAGTTATTAAAACTTTCAAAATTAAGTTCATTATTAATTGCCTTTATCGTTTTTCTACAAGACATTAAAATATGTTGTTTAATTTTTATTAAATAATCACTCTCATGAAGATTTTGATTCAAATCATAATCCAACATTATTCTTGCTAGGGCTAAGACTTCATTACTGAACTGATATTCTTTATAATTGATTTTTTTATAAATATTTTGATGACAATCTTTTAAATCATCACTGAATAAATAAGCTAAAATATTCAATCTATTATTTTTTAGAGCTAAATCAATTATAGTTGTCAAATCGTCATTAGAATCATTAATTTTAAACATTTTTGAATAAAGAAATTTAAATATTTGAAGATCTCCATTTGCTGAAGCTATATCTACTGGTCTAAAACCATCATCATTTTTTTTATCAAGATTTGCACCTTTTTTAATCAACAATTCTACAATATCAAAATTACCATTTTGAACAGCATAAAATAAAGGTGAATTTCCAAATTGATCAGAAAGATTAACATCAATAATACTATAACTAAATAATTGATTAATTATTTCGATCAAATTTTGTTCAACAGCAATGATCAACAAAGTTTTTTCATTAGATCCCTTTACAACATTAATCTGAGATTCTGATAAATATCTAAAAACAACAGGCCAATCTTTTGCTTCAGCTTTTTGATTTAATTCTATAGGTTTAACTCTCCTCATTTTTTATATAATGTATTTTGAGCTTTATTAAACCAAAGTATCTTATTAGCAACTAGACATGTAAGTAGTTTTGTAATTCTAAAAGGTCTTCAATAACTACATCAGCACCTTCATTTACTAAACGTTGTTTTGCATCCTCTTGATTAAAATGTGCACCTGTAAAACCAACTGCAAACATACCTGCTGACTTAGCCGCTCTAATTCCAGTGGTTGAATCTTCGACTACAATGGCTTTACTTGGATCAACATTATAAATCATTGCAGCATGGAGGAACATATCTGGATAAGGTTTAGGCCTTAAATAATCATTATGGGTAAAGATATTTTCTTTACCAAAAAAACCTAGTAATTCTGCTTGTTCCAAATATTTTATCACAAACTCTCTATGACCATTTGATCCAACAACTTTAGGAAGTTTAATTTGCTCTAAAACCTTAGCAGCATTTGGCACAGCTTCAATATTAGGAATATTTTCAATCGAAAAGCGTTTAATTAAATTACCAAATAGAGATTTATCAATCCTTGAACTCTCATTAGTTTCAACAATCTTACAAATATCTTTAAAACTTTTTCCCTGAAAAGTTTTTAAGCATAAATCTAAATCATAACGATTATAACCCAAATGGTTTAAAGCCTTTGAAACAGCTGTATTATTAAGCACTTCGCTTGTGATTAAAGTGCCATCACAATCAAAAATTACTAATTCAAAAATTGGATTCATCTATTTTTTGCTATTTTTAATTATATCAATTGCTTGATCTAATTCTATCTTATCAGAATCTAAATCTTTTCCAATCGAATAATTTTTTTTAGCATATTTTAAATAGGATCCATATTTACCAGAATGCAATGTGATATCATCATTAGTATCAGGATGTTTTCCAATCAAAGTACCAGAAGATTTTGTTGTCTTAGAACCATAATTCTCAATTAGAGTTACCGCTTTTTCCAAACTTACTTCAAAGACATCATCTTCTTTAAGCGAATAGAATTTCTTTTCATATAATAAATAAGGCCCAAATTTACCATAAGATGCCTTAATCTCAGAATTTGTACTAGGATGAATACCAACTATTCTTGGCAGCGATATAATTTTTAAAGCTAATTCACGATCAATATTATCTTTATCAACATTTTTAGGGATTGGATAATTTTTCGGTTTATTAGTTTTGTTATTTAAAACAGCAATATATGGACCATATGGGCCTTGCTTAAGCTCTATTGGATTACCATTCTCATCAACACCGAGCTCTGATTGCTCAATCTGTTGATTTACTGCAGAATCATTAACAGAGGCATTGCTATTCAATGGCCTTGTATGTTTACAATCTGGATATGTATTACAAGATAAATAAGCTCCAAACTTACCTGTTTTTAAAACAAGCTTACCCTCTTTACATTCAGGACAATCAGGTTTTCCATCCAAGCCAAATAACAAAACGTTAAGTTCATTTGTTAATTTATCAGCAATTTCCGGCGGAGCTTTTTCTTGAATTTTAGCAATAATATTTTCAAAACCACTCCAAAATTTATTTAGAAAATCCTGCCATGATAATTCACCATTGGAGATGATATCAAGATCTTCTTCAAGTTTAGCTGTAAAATCATATTCAAAATATTGTTCGAAAAAAGAAACTAGAAATGCTGTTGTTACACGTCCCTTTATTTCAGGAACAAATTTTTTACTATCAAATTTAGCATAACCTCTATCGACTAATATTGAGATAATTGAAGAATATGTTGAAGGTCTTCCTATGCCTAGCTCTTCAAGTTTTTTGACTAAACTAGCCTCAGAATATCTTGGTGGCGGCTCAGTGAAATGCTGATTACCATTAACATCGATCAAATTTAGATTTTCTCCTTTGTGAAGGTTTGGAAGTAAATTTCCAGCTTCATCAACTTTAACAGGATATAGTTTTAAAAAACCATCAAATTTAACAGTGCTTCCTGTAGCTCTTGCAGTTGCTATTTTATCATTGGAATTTATGGTAAACCTTACATTCGCCATTATTGCATCAGCCATCTGCGAAGCAACCGCCCTATCCCAAATTAATTTATATAATTTAAATTGTTGATCATCGAGATATTGTCTTATTTTCTCAGGTGGATATTTAAAAACAGTCGGCCTAATTGCCTCATGAGCTTCTTGAGCATTTTTAACTTTACTTTTGTAAAGCCTTGGTGACTTTGGCAAATATTTTTCAGAATAATTTTCTTTTACATAATTTCTAACAGCATCGACAGCTTCTTTGGCCATGTAAATACCATCAGTTCTCATATATGTGATTAAACCAACAGGATCACCATTAATTTCAATACCTTCATATAACTTTTGTGCAACCATCATTGTAACTTTGGTACTCATACCAAGCTTTCTTGATGCTTCTTGCTGGAGCGTTGAAGTTGTAAAAGGAGCAAATGGTTTTCTCAGCCTATCAGAAAGCTCTACATCTGAAAGAATATAATCTTTAGACTTAAGAACAGACAAAATATCATCTGTTTGTTTTTGATTAACTAAGCTAAATTTTTCTAATTTATCACCATTAAACTCTATCAACCTTGCTTCAAAAGCTTCTTTAATACTGCCTGAAAAATTAAAAAGTATCGACCAATATTCTTTTTTCTGGAAAACTTCTATTTCCTTCTCTCTTTCACAAAGAATTCTTAAAGCAACAGATTGTACCCTTCCCGCAGACATACTTCCAGGAAGTTTACGCCACAAAATTGGTGATATCGAAAACCCAACAAGGTAATCAAGAGCCCTTCTTGCTTGCTGTGCACTAACTAAAGCATCATCGATTTGCCTTGGTGCGCTTATAGCATTTTTAATAGATGATTTAGTTATTTCGTTAAATGCAACTCTAGAAATCTTGATTTCTTTAGGTAATTTTTTGGTCTCTTTTAAGCTTTCTAAGATATGCCAAGAAATTGACTCTCCTTCACGATCAGGATCCGTTGCAAGAATTAATTCATCACAATTTTTAACAGTTTTTGCAATTTCACCCATAATTTTTTTTGACTTAGGTGAAATCTGATAAGTCATTTTAAAATTTTGATCAGGAAGAACTGAGCCATTTTTTGATGGCAAATCTCTAACATGACCATATGAAGCCAAAACCTTATATCCTGGACCAAGGTATTTACCTATTGTTTTTGCTTTTGCTGGTGATTCGACGATTACTAGTTTCATAAAATTATACTTTGGATTAGTACCATTAAATCAAATTAGCTTGGAATGGTAATTAAAATTTTAGGACATAGAAATGCTTCTCAAAACTTTTTTGTCAATTCTAAATTTTGGCAAATATTTGTTAACTATCATTTTAAGAAAATTCTTTTTTTATGATCAATAAAGATCAGATCTTGAATTTCAAATTCAGAAATCCTTTCTAATAATTCAGCCTTTTCAAAATTAGTTTGAAAAATAAGGTCATCAAAAAATATACCAGATGCTGGAATAAAATTGCGCAAATCATCCTTTGGAAAATTACTATGAAACTTTGGGCTTTTATTATTTGTATCACAAGATTCTAATTTAATATCGTAAATTGCTTTAAGAAACTCAGCTAAATCATCAAAATTGGTAAAAATATTTGCTCCATCACTGATTAATTTATTAGAGCCATAATGCTTAATATCATTTGGAGGTCCTGGAATCACTATCAAATCTCGATTATTTTCAATCACCAAACGACAAGTAAGCATTGACCCAGATTTTAGTTTTACATTACTTGCTATTGTAAGACTTGATAAACCAACAATAATTCTATTACGCCGCGGAAATAATTTAGCTATTGGTGGACACCCTAAATTATTTTCACTTAGAACAAGACCTTTGGTTTTTATATCCTCAAACAAATAATAATTTTGCTTAGGATAACATATATCAATTCCAGAAGCGATAACGGCAATTGTATTTTCAGCACCCGCGCCTTTATGAGCATAAGTATCGATTCCATTGGCTAAACCTGAAACAATAACAAATCCTTGTTTTGATAAAAAACTAGCTAAATCTTGTATAAAATTCAAATCACTATATGCAGCATTTCTTCCGCCTATAATTGATATCTTCTTTTTACTTAATAATGATTTAAAGCCATTTACATATAGTAAAAGTGGAGGATCATAAATTTGTTTTAACTCATAAGGGTAATCTTCATTAAAAATAGTTATAAGATCAGTTATTTTATCACTTAATTTATGATAAAACTTTTGAAAATCAGCTTCATCAATTAAATGAAAAGGTTCAAGTTCACAAAAATTATTATTTTGAATTATATGTTGTCCCAACTTTCTAATAACTGAACAATTGTTAGATTTTGATAATAAGATACGAATAAGCTTGCGATCATTTGAAGTTAATTTCATAAATTTAATCGCTATATGATGTAATTATTACATGGGGATTTACTTTCAAGTACTAGAAATAAAAAATTTCAAAAAGAAATATACTTTAAAAAAATATTTAAGAATATAGTCTAAAACTTTCGATAAAAAATGACTCAAGAAAATCAAAATTTACAAGATAAAATTAAAAACTTATCTGATAAAATTGATGCAACAAAAACTCCTGAAAAAGAAATTATCCAGCCTTCCAATTTATCTTTTGCATTTAAAATTTCAGCCGAATTAATAGCTGGGATAACGATTGGTGCATTTGCAGGATATTACTTTGATAAATTTTTTCAAACAAAACCATTGTTCTTAATAATTTTTTTGTTATTAGGTGTCGCTGGATCATTATTAAATTTATATAGAGACATAAAAAATGGCTGAATCACAAGGGCACTCTCCTTTAGAGCAATTTATAATAGAACCTTTTGTTAATTTATCAGTTGCTGGATTTGATTTACATATCACAAATTCTTCATTATTTATGATTTTGGCTGCAATTTTGCCAATTATACTTTTAGTTTCAGCGTTAAAGAAAACCCAAATTATTCCAAGTCGTGGACAAATGGCAGCTGAGTCAACTTACGAGTTTGTAGAATCTATGCTTATTGGCAATACAGGTGAAGAAGGTAGAAAATTTTTTCCATTAATATTTAGCTTATTTTTATTTGTTCTTTGTTCAAATCTTGCTGGTATGTTACCTTACAGCTTTACTACAACATCTCATATAACAGTTACATTTGCACTTGCTGCAATGCTTTTTGTTATTATTGTTATCGCTGCCTTTATTAAACATGGGTTAAAATTTCTAACGATCTTTATGCCATCAGGAGCTCCACTTTGGATGGCCCCACTTTTAATTGTAATTGAATTATTTGCATATCTTATTAGGCCTTTTAGCCTTTCAATAAGATTAGCTGCGAATATGACAGCTGGTCATACAATGCTTAAAGTTATTGCCAGTTTTGTTATATCACTTGGATTTATTGGCGGTTGGTTTCCTTTATTATTTCTGACTGTCTTAACCGGGTTTGAGATTTTTGTAGCTATACTGCAAGCATATATTTTCACTATGCTAGCATGTGTTTATCTTAATGATGCTGTTCATTTGGCGCATTAAGTTTTTTTTGTTAACTATTAATTCGAGGTAAGAATGGAATTAGAAGCTTTAAAATTTATCGGTATTGGTTTAACTGCCTTTGGTTTTTTAGGTGCAGCATTAGGACTTGGTAACATTTTCTCAAGTGCTATTGAAAGCATTGCTAGAAACCCATCATCTGAACCAAAACTATCAAAATACATCTTCATTGGAGCTGGTTTTGCAGAATCAATGGGGCTATTTTCTCTAGTTACAATATTAATTTTATTATTCGCTTAATAATACAAAAATGCCGCAACTTGATTTTTTATCCCACCCTTTTGCTTCTCAATATTTTTGGCTATTTTTAAGCTTTGCTGTTCTTTACATAACATCAGCAAAGTTTATCTTACCTAAGATAAACAATATTAGATCTGAAAGAAAAAATATTATTGAGAGCTCAATGTCAGAAGCATCAGAAATGAAAGATACAGCTCTTAATAGCAGCACAAACTTTGACGCAACTTTGAAGGATGCAAGAAGTAAAGCTGAAGTTCTAATTAATGAGGCATTAGAAAGGATTCATAAACAAGAAAATGCGGCATTATATAAGGCTTCTATTGAATTAGAAGCGGAATATAATGACTTAGTTAAAAAATTAAGTGATTATAAAGAATCAGCTCAGGCAGAATTCGATAATATTGTCGGTGATCTTGCTCAATTTATTTTAGAGCAAAAATACGGAATAAAAAATACTAAATCTTAATTTCAAAACTTTGGTGATCTATAATGATATCTTTTAATGAAACTTTTTGGGTAGCAGCAGCATTTGTTATTTTTGTTGGATTGATTTACAAAATAATAAAAAATGCAATTTTAAATGCTCTAGATAATAAAATATCAGCTGTAAAAGATAGCATTAATGAAGCTGAAAAAATCAAACTTGAAGCTGAAAAAATACTTCAGGAAGTGAAAGAAAAAGAAAAAGCCATCAACCTTCAAGCTGACAAAATCGTCGATAATGCTAAAACTAGGATCAAAGTTTTAGAAGAAAACTCAACTAATAAAATAGAGAAAGAAATAAAAAGAAAATCAGTCTCTGTTAAACAAAACTTTGAATATGATAAAAATAATTTCATGAAAAAACTTACCAAAAACATTGTTGATGATGTTTTCGATATAGTTGAAGGAACACTAAAAAAACAAGACAAGAAATTTGCTCAAAATTTTTCAGACAATAATATCAAAGAACTCAAGAATAAAATATCTTAGTTTCTTTTTGAGCTGTTAAGCATTTTTTGTTGACAACTTACTAATTAAGAACTATTAAAATCTATCTTTTTTTAAAATTATGTACGCTATATTAAACATTAAAGGCAAACAATATAAAGTCTCCGAAAACGACAAAGTTTTAGTTGATAGAGTTTCTGACGAAGCTTCAAGTAAAATTAAATTTGATAATGTTCTATTTATCCAAAATGAAAAAGGAGCTGCTGTTGGTACGCCAAATGTAAAAGGAGCTTCTGTTGAAGCTGAAGTGCTAGAGCATGTTAAAGATAAGAAAGTAATAATCTTCAAAAAGAAAAAAAGACATAATTACAGAAGAAAGAACGGTCATAGACAAAACCGTACTTTAATCAAAATTTTAGCAATTAAACAATAGGTTAAACGATGGCTCATAAGAAAGCAGGTGGTAGCTCCAGGAACGGAAGAGATTCGGCAGGAAGAAGACTTGGTGTAAAGCTTTATGCTGGTCAACAAATTAAACCTGGTCAAATAATTGTTAGACAAAGAGGAACAAAATTTTACCCTGGTGAAAATGTTGGAATGGGAAAAGACCACACCCTATTCTCTTTAATTAATGGTGTAGTTTCTTTTAAGAAAGCTCGTAACAAAACTTTCGCTGAAGTAAAAACAGTACAGTAAACTTTCCAAATTATTAATATCTTGTCATTTGATTTTTTTTTGACACTCTAATTTATAAATTAATTAGTTATTTATATGGATATATGTCTCATTGGTATTACCGGCAAGATGGGAAAGGCTATTTTAGATTGTTCTCTTAATTATGAATCTGTTAATATCAAGTATGGTGTAGCAAGTTTACGATCTCTTGAAAACCAAACAAAAATTGCCGAGATAAAAAGTAAATATGGTGTTGACTCTATCACTTCAAGCGATCTTGATGAGACGATAAAACTATCTGATGTTGTAATAGACTTCTCAACTCCGGATCTTTGCATGAAAGCTCTTGAAACAGCTATAAAAAATAATAAAAACTTCATAAGTGGTACAACTGGGTTTAGCTCTGAAGAGTTTGTAAAACTTAAAAATGCAGGTAATAAGATACCTATTCTATGGTCATCAAATATGAGTATTGGCGTAAATGTTTTAAATATACTTGCAGCTCAGGCAGCCCAAATGCTCAAAAACTATGATGTTGAAATCTGTGAAATGCATCATAAGCATAAAAAAGATGCTCCATCTGGAACAGCTTTAACTTTGGGGGAAAAAATAGCTGAAGCCAAAAAAATAAAATTTAATGATGTGGCTGTTAAATCCCGCGAAGGCATATCCCAATCATCACGTAATCAAAATGAAATAGGCTTTGCTGCACTTAGAGGCGGATCGGTAATTGGAGATCATAATGTTATTTTTGCAGGCGAAAATGATATTATAGAAATCAAACATCATGCTCAAAACAGAAGCATTTTTGCTAACGGAGCATTAGAAGCAGCTATTTGGTCCTTAGGAAAAGCTAGAGGTTTTTACGAGATGAAAGATATTCTAACCGATATTTGATAAACTAACCACAAATACAGTCATTCCTTTTTGCTAACTTAATTGTTTTAAACCTATTAGTTTCAGCATTATAATATATTAAATCACCGGCGATTGATTTATCAGGCATAGTAATCTCTTTAATTACTTCAGTTGCCATCATACACCCAATAACACCAACAACAGGACCTAAAGCCCCATCATTAACACATGACCTTTCATGATATTTATCATCTATATTATGAAAACACGAAAAACAAGGCTGCAACTTATCAAGACCAGATTTATAAACAGACAAGTAACCCTGCATTTTTATGGCAGATCCAGATACTAAAATCTTAGCATTATCGTGACAAAACTGATTTAGCAAATATCTAGTTTTAAAATTATCTGAAGCATCAACTATTATATCATCATCTTTCAAGATTTTGTTTATATTTGAATCATTAAGCCTGATAAAATGCTTTTCTATATTTATATCTTTATTTAAGAGCTTAGCTCTTTTCTCAGCTATATCAATTTTCGCTTCATCAATATCATGAATATTATAAATAAGCTGTCTTGATAAATTTGAAATTTCAATAATATCGTCATCAATTATTTTTAAGCAACCAATTCCAGCTGCTGATAAATAATCAAGAATTGGCGAACCAAGACCACCTAAACCAACAAGTGCAATTGATGTTTTATGGATTTTTTCTTGCCCTATTTTACCTATAGATTTAATGTTAATTTGACTTAAAAATTTATTCACAAATTTCAATTATTTTTATGTTAACTATATTATCACCAGCAAAAAAGCTCAATTTAAATTGTAGCTTTAATCAAGAAAATATTACTTATCCTAATTTTTCATCAAAAGCTAATGAACTAATCAATATTCTTAGAACGAAATCTAAAGAGGATTTAATGAACTTGATGAAAATCAGCGACAACCTTGCTGAATTAAATCAACAAAGAAATAAAGATTTTAATGAATCTCACAATATAAACAACTCATTTCCAGCAGCAAAGTTTTTTGATGGTGAAGTATATAACGGACTTGAATTTAATAATTTAAGTAAGAAAACTGATAACATTGCTTATGCTCAAAATCATTTAAGAATATTATCTGGTTTATATGGAGTGTTAAAACCAATGGATCTTATTCAACCATATCGTCTTGAAATGGGATCCCAACTAGCGAATAACTCAGGTAAAAATCTTTATCAATTTTGGAGTGATATTGTTACTGATTATTTAAACAACGAATTAGATAAGCATGAAAATAAAATTATAATAAATTTAGCTTCTGTTGAATATTCAAAAGTTATTAACAAAAAAAAACTTAGACACAAAATATATAATATTAGCTTTAAGGATAATATTAATGGTAAATTAAGAACAATCATGGTTTATGCTAAAAATGCTAGAGGTTTGATGGCTAATTCAATTATAAAAAATAAAATTGATGATCTTGAAATATTAAAAGAGTTAATTATTAATGATTATAAATATTCTTTTGATAATTCAAAAAATGAAGAAGAACTAATTTTTATAAGAAACAACTAAAAGTCATGAATAACAAACAAACATTAACATTTAACTTTCTCTTATCATGTTTTTTACTTACATTATTTGTAATATTTAAAATAATACCAAAACAAGAACATAGTAAAACTGCAGTTGCAATTGTTGGTGATAAGATGGTCTTCGATGAAGATATTGCTTCATACATTTATAGTAACTTTGGTAAAAACATTGCTGTTGATAAAATTTCAAGACCTCAACTTAAAGATATAGTAAAAAATTATATTATTGATTATAAATTACTCAAAACTTCTAAAGATCAAAAGCTAGACCAAAACCCTATTTTAAAAAATCAAATTTCCAAAGCAAATACTGAGATTACTGTAAAATTTGTTCTCGAAAATATTGCAAATGAGTTAGTCACTGAAGAAAAAATTCAGAATGAATATGACTTAATTAAAAATGACTATCTTTATGGAAATAAAGTAAAACATGAATATAGAGTTAAACATATACTTGTTGATAGTAAAACCCAGGCATTGAATATTAGAAAAGATCTAGATGAGATTTTCTTTGAAAATGCTGCTCAAATATACTCACTTGATAAAGCATCAGCAAAAAATGGCGGTGATCTTGGTTTTTTCGTTGAAGGGACTATGTTTCAAGAATTCGAAGATAACATTAAGGAATTAAAAGTAGGAGAAGTATCTCAACCTTTTCAAACTGACTTTGGTTGGCATTTAGCTAAACTAGAGAATAAGAAAGTTATTCCTGCTCCACAACTGATTGAGTTAAAAGATTCAATTAGCAAAGATTTAAAAGATGAAGCTGTCGCAGATTATATTAATAATATATCTGAAAACATTAATATTAAAATTATTGAGAGCAAATAGATATATAATAAATAATTTAGGACTTATAAATAAATTAAGTCCTATATATTTATGATGTTAAAGGAGCTAAAATCATTAGCATCTGCCTAGATTCAAGGCGCGGGTTTGTCTCTATTTTTCCTTTACCTTCAATTGAAACCACAATATTCTTCATAATTGACAAAGCTATATCTTGTTTTGCAATTTCACGACCTCTAAATCGCATAGATACCTTAACTTTATCTCCATGCTCTAAAAATTGCAGAATTTTCTTTAATTTTATTTGGTAATCATGATCAGAAATATTTGGCCTTATCTTTATTTCTTTTATATCAATAGTTTTTTGTTTACGCTTAGCTTCGTGAGCACGCTTCTGCATTTCATATTTATATTTTCCAAAATCCAAAATTTTACAAACCGGAGGAGATGCATTTGGGGATATCTCAACAAGATCTAAATTTGCTTCTCTTGCCTTACTAAAAGCCTCATTAAGAGGAACCACGCCAAGCATTTGGCCATCATTATCCACTAGCCTAACATTTTGAGCTGAGATTTCTCTATTAGACTTTGGCAATTTTGTTTTACTCATATAAATGTAAAATGTATTAAAGTTAATTTTTGATTTTATCCAAAATATCATCAAATTCAAGCGTTTCTTGAACTTCAGAGCCAAATCTTCTGATATTTACAGTTTTGTCTTTTGCTTCAGACTCGCCAATAATTAATAAGACTGGTATTTTTTTATTAGAATATTTTCGAATTTTATAGCTAATCTTTTCTGAAGAAAGATCTTTTTCTACCCTAAAATCGTTAACTAACAACTTATTATAAACTTCAGTAGCGTAATCATCGACTTTATTAGTGATATTTAGAACAACAACTTGAGTTGGAGCTAACCAAAAAGGAAAAGCACCACCATAATTCTCAATTAATATACCAATAAAACGCTCAAATGATCCTAAAATTGCTCTATGCAGCATAACAGGCCTTACATGTTCACCAGTATCACTTATATAACTTGCATCAAGCCTTTCTGGCAGGACAAAGTCAACTTGAAGAGTACCACACTGCCAGTCTCGGCCAAGAACATCGGTTAAAACAAATTCAATTTTGGGCCCATAAAAAGCTCCTTCACCAGGATTTAATTCATATTTTAAACCAATTTGATCAATTGCTGATTTAAGAGAATTCTCAGCCTTATCCCATACTTCATCAGACCCTGCTCTTGTTTCTGGTCTATCTGAAAACTTTATTTTAACATCTTCAAAACCAAATTTTTTATAAACTTCAAGAACAAGTTCAGTGAAGCTTTTAGTTTCTGATAATATTTGTTCTTCTGAGCAAAAAATATGCGCATCATCTTGTACAAAAGACCTTACTCGCATTAAGCCATGCAGAGAACCTGAAGACTCATTTCGATGACAACATCCAAACTCAGCCATACGCAAAGGCAAATCACGATAACTTCTTACTTTTTGATTAAAGATTTGTACATGAGCAGGACAATTCATTGGCTTTATAGCTAGAACCTTCTCTTCCGATTCAACAGTAAACATATTCTCACGAAATTTATCCCAATGCCCTGACTTCTCCCATAAAACTCTATCAATAATTAATGGTGTTTTAACCTGAAAATAGTCATGCTCTTTTAATTTATGAGAAATATAATCTTCTATAATTTTATATAAAATCGTACCATTTTTATGCCAAAAGATTGATCCAGCAGCTTCTTCTTGAACATGAAATAAATCAAGCTCATTACCAAGTTTTCTGTGATCTCTTTTTTGTGCTTCCGCCAAATTAAAAAGATATAAATCTAACTGTTCTTTTGTTGCCCAGGCGGTTCCATATATCCTTTGTAACATTTCATTATTACTATCTCCTCGCCAATAAGCTCCAGAAACTTTAGTTAACTTAAAAAACTTACAAATTCCCGTAGATTTTGCATGAGGACCTCGGCATAAATCTATAAAGTTTCCTTGTCTATATAAAGAGATTTGTTCACCCTTTGGAATATCAGAAATTATTTCAGCTTTATAATTCTCACCAATTGATTTAAAAAACTTTACAGCTTCATCTCGATCCCATACTTCACGACTTATGGGAATATTTTGTTTAGCCAAAAAGTGCATTTTCTTTTCAATAATAATAAGATCCTCTTCAGTAAAAGGTTTGGATCTTGCAAAATCATAGTAAAAACCATTTTCAATTGCAGGACCAATTGTTACTTGAGTTTCGGGAAATAATTCTTTTACAGCTTGGGCTAACAGATGCGCTGTATCATGACGAAGAAATTCAAGAGCTTCGCTTGAATCCATAGTAACAAGCTCAAGCTTACTAGAGGAATTTATAGTTTCATTTAAATCTACATAATTATCGTTTAATTTTGCAACAATACTTGTTTTTGCCAAAGATTTACTAATTGACTTAGCTACATCAAAAACAGAAATCCCAGAATCATATTTTTTTGAAGAACCATCTTTAAAAGTTAATTCGACTTTACTCATAATAATTATATATCATTTAATGAAAATTAGTGATAAACATTACACCAATATAATGATTTAAATCAATATAAAATGTTAGTTGATTCTCACTGTCACCTTAATTTTCAACAATTAAAATCCAATTTACCACAAATATTAGCAAATGCGAGTGATGCAAATGTCAAATATATGCTTTCAATTTGCACAAAAATAAATGAATTTGTAGATATTTTAAGTATTGCTGAATCATCAAATAACATATCTTGTTCAATTGGAATTCATCCAAATGATGCCAAAACATTTACTGATGATGACTTAAATTTTATGAATGAAAAAATAAGACATCAAAAAGTTGTGGCAATTGGTGAAACTGGTCTTGATTATTTTTATGAAAATACAGAAAAAGCGCAGCAGCAAAAAAGCTTCCAAGCACATATTGAATTAGCTCAAAATCATCAACTACCCATAATCATCCATACTCGAGAAGCTGAAAAAGATACTTCAGATATGCTTTACAATTCAATGAAATTTAAAGACTTTACTGGTGTGATGCATTGTTTTACTTCTAGCTATGATTTGGCCAAGAAGGCACTTGATCTTGGAATGTATATTTCAATATCAGGAATTGCTACCTTCAAAAATGCTGATGATTTGCGAGAAACAATAAAAAAAATCCCTCTTGATAGATTATTAATCGAAACTGATAGCCCTTATTTAGCACCAGTTCCAAAGAGAGGTAAAACTAATGAACCTGCTTTTGTAAAATATGTTGCCGAATATCTTGCAAATTATTTGAACCAAGATTATGAGAGCTTTTGTAAAATAACTTCTGATAATTTTTTTAAATTATTCAGCAAAGTACCTAAACAAGAAATATCATAAAAATGATAGTAAACGAAAAGCATATTCTAAAAACTTTCCAAATTATTATTTTATGCCTCATTTCATCATGCTGTAAGTGTAACCCTCCACCTTTCGGACCATCATTATCACCTCCAGCTTATTTTGATAACGATAATAATTACCAATATTACAACCCATATAATTTTCATAATGGCAATAATAGTCATTATGATTATGATTCATCCTACCATCAATATATTCCGCCAAAGCAAGATAACGATCCTTTTAACTATCCAGTTGCAAGATAATAAGTTTATTGATGATTAAAAAAATCAACTTAACTTAGTATTATTTTAAAAGGATGGACAAAATTTATAACGAAATAGCTGAAGATTTTCGAGAAATTTCTAATTTGGAATCAATTAGCTCCCAATTATCATGGGATAATGCTGTTATGATGCCAAAAAATGGCATTACAAGAAGATCTAAAGAAATCACATTAATTAACAAAATCATTCATAATTCATATAACAAAAAAAACTATATGGATATGATAGGTTCAATTAATTTTGAAAATTTAGACCAGTGGCAACAAGCAAATATTAGATCAATTAAACATATATTATCACATAATGTAATCATACCAGAACAACTAAATAATAATTTTATTGAGTCAGGAATAAATTGTGAATATATTTGGCGCTCGGCAAAATCATCAAATGATTTTAATAGCTTTGCAAAAGCCTTAACTCCAGTAATTAATTATCTTCGAGAAATTGCTTTAATAAAATCAGAAGAATTTTCTTCATCAAAATATGATGCCTTATTAGATTATTATGAACCAGGTCTTAAAGAAGATGATTTTAAACCTATTTTCCAAAACCTTGCCAAGACCTTACCAAATTTAATTGATCAAGTCATAAGAAAACAAGGAAAAAAAACTGACTTTAGCTCATTAAAATTTCCAATAGAAAAACAAAAATTAATAGTCAAAAGATTTACTCAGTTGCTTGGTTTGTCATCTGATGATATTAGGATCGATGAAAGTGCTCATCCTTTTTGTACTGGATCTTTAGGTGATGTTAGAATTACAACTAGATATTCAGAAGCTGAATTTTTAACTAGTTTATTTGGGATTATTCATGAATCTGGCCATGCAATTTATGATCTCAATACTCCAAAGCAATTTCAATTTGATCCTGTTGGTGGATGTCTTGGAATGGCAATTCACGAATCACAGTCACTATTTTATGAGATGCAAATAGCAACCTCACGAGATTTTATTGAAATAGCTCATAAAATTATTAGCAAAGAATTTAATATAAAAAATTCAATATTTACAGCCGATAATTTATTTAAGTTCTTAAATCATGTTGAGAAAAAATATATACGTGTCGATAGTGATGAAATTACATATCCATTACATATAATAATGCGTTATGAAATCGAAAAAAAATTAATTAATGGCGAAATTGAAGTAAATGACCTACCTGAGATTTGGGAATATTATCTTAAAAACTTCTTTGATCTAGATTATCAAAATCATAGCAATGGCTGCATGCAAGATATCCATTGGACAGATGGAAGTATTGGGTATTTTCCTTGTTACAGTCTAGGCGCAATAATTGCTAGCCAATTAAAACACAAATTTGATCAAGAAAATCCTAATTTCAAATTAGCAGAAAATAACATTAGTAAATTTCAAGAATTTTTAACTGATAATGTACATAAATATGGTAGACTAAAAGATGCATCAAGTCTAAGTACTTTTCTTTTTGACTCAAAGTATGATGATAAAATTTATGTTAATTATTTAAACAAAAAATATCTAAATGAGTAATTATAAAATTGAAATTATTCCAGCATTAGCTGACAATTATATTTACATATTAATTGATATTGAAAACAATATAACAATATGTATCGATCCTGGCGATCATAAACCTGTAGAAGAATTTCTAAAACAAAATAATCTAAAACTAGATTATATTTTAAATACTCACCATCATTATGATCATATAACTGGAAATGATGCATTAAAATCAGCATATAATTGTAAAATTTATGCACCTTTAAAAGATAAGCATAGAATATCATCAGCAACTGATTTTTTATCAGAAAATGATGTCTTAGATATTGGTATTTTTAGTTTTGATATCATAGAAACGCCAGGTAATACAATAAATCACATTTCGTTTCATGATAAAAATTTAAAAATACTATTTTCCGGTGACACTATATTTTCATCAGGTTGCGCAAGGATTCTAGAAGGCAATAAAAGAATGTTATTTGATTCATTAAACAAGCTTTCACAAATTGATCCTTCAACAAAAATATTTTTTGCTCATGAATATACTTTAAAAAATATAAATTTTGCGCTTCAATTTGAACCTAATAACCAGGATCTTATTGCAAAAAAAACTGCAACAACAAATCTTATAAATAATAATAAACCAACTACCCCATCAAGTTTGGCTAATGAAATGAAAACTAATCCTTTTTTTAGGTTACATAATAAAGAAATTAGAAAAAACTTAGGTTTTAATTCTGACCACTTATCTTTTAAAGTTTTTCAGAAACTAAGAGATCTTAAGGATAATTATTAAGGTAAAAAAATGAAATATGACGAAATTGAGTATAAAATTTTAGGTAATGACGCACAATATATTACTATCCAA
The DNA here is from genome assembly GCA_016778805.1 of Rickettsiales bacterium. Taxonomy (GTDB): domain Bacteria; phylum Pseudomonadota; class Alphaproteobacteria; order Rickettsiales; family JABIRX01; genus JADHOX01. The sequence goes on along the minus strand of JADHOX010000002.1, from coordinate 28,101 downwards.
TTAGATCCATCGGAATCTATTATTGCAGAAGCAGGAACAATGTTAACAATGGATGATGGCATAAAATTAACCACTATTTTTGGTGATGGTAGTTATAATTCAGGTTTATTTAAAAGTATTACAGCTGTAGGAAAAAGACTAATAACTGGTGAATCACTCTGCTTAACTTCATTTACTAATGAATCTAGCACAAGAAAAACTGTTACCTTTACTGGACCTTATATAGGTAAAGTAATTCCGGTAAATCTTAATAAACATGGTTCAAAATTTATTTGCCAAAAAGATTCTTTTTTATGTGCAGTAAGAGGCATTTCAATAGGAATATTTTTTCAAAAGAAAATTTTTACCGGTTTTTTTGGTGGCGAAGGATTTATTATGCAAAAACTTGAAGGAAATGGAATGGTATTTCTTCATGCAGGAGGTGGCGCATATTTAAGAAGCTTAAAACCAGGAGAAACTATTACTGTAGATAGTACATCAATAGTAGCTTTTGAATCATCAGTAAACTTCTCTTTTAAAATGGTAGGAGGAATTAAGAGTGCTTTGTTTGCACGTGAAGGGTTATTTCTGTCAACTTTAACTGGACCTGGAAAGATTGTTCTTCAATCAATGCCATTTGAACATTTAGCGCAACAAGTCATCGTAAAATCTGGTCTTGGTAAATTGTTAAAGAAAAAGAAGTAAACTTTGTGCTATAGATAATTAAAAGACCTGGAGTTTAATAAAAAAATTAGTATTATTAACTTAATTATTAATAAATTATTATGCCGGCTATTTACCCAGGAACATTTGATCCAATTACAATTGGTCATATTGACATCATAAAAAGATCATTAAAAATATCGGACAGATTAATTATAGCAATTGCCCAAAATAGTGACAAAAACCCTCTTTTCTCTCATAAAAAAAGACAAGATATTGTTATTCAATCACTTAAAGATGAAGGCCTTTATGATGAAACTAAAATCAAAGTTGAAGCCTTTAGCGGATTGCTTGTAGATTTTGCCAAATCACAAAATGCTAATATAATAATCAGAGGCTTACGAGCAGTTTCAGATTTTGAGTATGAATTCCAAATGGCATGTATGAATAGTAAGTTATCAAATGAAATTGAAACAATATTTCTACCATCATCAGAAAATACTCATTTCATATCATCAAGATTTGTTAAGCAAATAGCCAGGTTAAATGGAGATGTTTCACAATTAGTTACTAAATCAGTTCTAGCCGAAATAGCAAAAATTTAAATTATTTGGCCAGTAAATCCTTTACTGAATTAATAGCTTGATCAATTTTATCAATATTAGTTCCACCACCTTGAGCAAAATTATCTTTACCACCACCACCTTTACCATCGACAAGAGGTGTGACTTCTCTTATAAAGTTACCAGCATTAAATTCAGAATTTTTTTGATCTTTAGCAACGATAATATTTACTTTTTGATCTAGCGAGACGTTAAATAAAACGACAATTTCAGCATCTGATTTTAGTATTTGGCTTACAAGATCACGGCAATCTGGAACATCTAAATCATTGGTTCTAAAAACTACACATTCCAAACCATTAATTTTTGAAAGATTCTTTAAAGCTTTTTGTTTGAATTCTGAAATCTTGTATTTACTAATTGATTTAATTAATTGCTTTTTATCTTTCATTAAAGCATCAATCTTTTCAGCAATTTTATCCTTATCAATTTGGAATTTTTGACTGATAGATTGCAAATCATTATAAGCATCCCTAACTTTACTAAATGCAGGAGCTTGTGTAACAGCTTCAATTCTTCTTATACCTGAAGCAACAGATCCCTCTGATGTAATTTTAAACAAGCCAATATCACCAGAATAATTAACATGCGTTCCTCCACATAACTCAATCGAATTTTTACTATTATCAGAATTCTCAGGAAATGAAACAACTCGAACAACATCATCATATTTCTCGCCAAACATAGCAACAGCACCTTTTGCCTTAGCTTGATCGATAGGCATAATTTCAGTTGTTGTTTTAACATTTTGCCAAATGATATTATTAACAAAATTTTCAACATTAATTATTTGATCTGCAGATAATGATTTATTATGTGCAAAATCAAACCTTAATAAATCATCACTTACAAAAGAACCTTTTTGCGCGACATGAGCACCTATAATTTGTTTTAAAGCAAAATGAAGTAAATGAGTCGCCGAATGATTAGCCTTTATTTGCTTTCGTCTGTTTGAATTAATATTTAATGACACAATTTCATCAACTTCTAATACACCTGATACAACTTTTGCGAAATGAACAAACAAGTTACCAACTTGTTTTTGGCAGTCCTTGATCTCTAATTTACATTTATCAGAAATTGCCGTTCCTGTATCGCCAACCTGGCCACCAGATTCTGCATAGAATGGAGTTTTATCAAAAATAACTACAACCTCTTCATTTATCTCAGCATTACTAACTATATTATTTGCTTTAATAATCGCTAAAACTTTTGCATCATGAGTTATATTCTCATAACCTTTAAACTCAGTCGCTGGTAATTTATTAGCTAAATCCGCAAAAAACTCTTCACTAGAAACATCTCCAGATCCCTTCCAATTTGCTTTTGCCCTAATTTTTTGTTCCTGCATTAACAAATCAAAAGCTTTAATATCAACCTTAATATTTTTCTCCCTAAGAATATCTTGAGTAAGATCAAGGGGAAAACCATAAGTGTCATATAGTTTGAATGCAACTTCCCCAGAAAAATTATGTTTAGTAGTATTTTCAATTTCAGAATTTAAAATTTTAATACCTTTATCAAGTGTGACAGCAAATTTTTCTTCTTCTAATGCAAGCTCATTAATTATAAGGTCTTTCGCAGCAATTAACTCATCAAAATGCTTACCCATTCTATCAATTAAGACTGGAGCTAACTGAGCTAAGATATTATCATTACCTCCTAACTTATTAACATGTCTTATAGCTCTTCTAATAATCCTTCTAAGAATATACCCTCTTCCTTCATTTGAGGCTAATACTCCATCAGCAATCAAAAAACTACTTGATCGCAAATGATCTGAAATCACTCTATGACTTGCAATCATTTTGGGATCATTATTGCCTGTAAGTTTAATTGATTCATTAATAATATCCTGGAAAAGATCAATATCGTAATTGTTATTTTTGCCTTGCATAATAGAAGCAACTCTTTCAAGTCCCATTCCAGTATCAATACATTGTTTAGGCAGTGCAATTTTTTCACCATTTTTAAGTGTTTGATATTGCATGAAAACTAAATTCCAGATCTCAACAAATCTGTCACCTTCATCACCTTGACCAGGTTTATTTCCGGGAATATGACTACCATGATCATAAAAAATCTCAGAACATGGTCCGCAAGGCCCAACATCACCCATTGACCAAAAATTGTCATTAGAATTAATTTTTAAAATACGATCATCTGCTAAACCAGATATTTTGCGCCACAAATCAATTGCCTCTTTATCTGTATGAAAAACCGTTACAAGTAACTTATTAGGATCTAGCCCTAACTCTTTAGTAACAAAATCCCAAGCATAAAAAATTGATTGCTCTTTAAAATAATCACCGAATGAAAAATTACCCAACATTTCAAAAAATGTATGATGACGAGCTGTATAACCAACATTTTCAAGATCATTATGTTTTCCTCCAGCTCGAATACATTTTTGAGAGGTAGCAATACGTGAAAACTTCGAATTTAATTCACCGGTAAAATATTGTTTAAAAGGAACCATACCAGCATTTACAAATAGTAATGATGGATCATTCTCTGGTAATAAAGGCGCAGATTTGACAATTTTATGATCATTTTGCGCAAAGTAATCTAAAAAAGCTGATCTTATCTCAGAGACTCTTTTCATAATTTATAACCAAAATTCCTTTGTTAACTTCAACAATTTTTCGTTTTCAATGTCAGAACCAACAGTAATTCTAAGATAATCAGAAAGCCCGTATGCATCTACTTTACGAATTTTAATTTTATTTTTATCCAAAAAACTATAATATTTTTCACGTTTACTTGAACTCAATTTTATTAAGAAAAAATTGCCGACAGAATCAATAAACTCTATTCCTAAATTTGCAAATTCTATACTAAATTTTTTTAACCATCGATCATTGTGAAGACGAGACCTTTCTGAAAAACTAGTATCTTTGATCGCTGCAACAGCTGCCATTTGAGCAGCTAAATTAACATTAAAAGGTCCTCTTACTTTATTCAAAACCTCAATTACTTCTGAATTAGCATAACAATAACCAACTCGTAAACTTGCAAGACCATGAATTTTAGAAAATGTTCTTGTTGCGATAACATTTTGGTAATCTTTAACCAAAGCAAAACCATCTTCATAGTCATTATTTGAAACATATTCAGCATATGCACCATCAATAACCAAAAGAATGTTTTCAGGTAATTTTTTTCTTAACTGAATTAGCTCATCATTAGTTAGATAGCTGCCTGTAGGATTATTTGGATTAGCAATAAAAACAATTTTTGTTTTTGCTGTTACTTGTGCCAAAATATTGTTAATGTCAGCACGCAAATTTGTTTCTTTTGCTGCAATTGGAATAGCTGAATTTACTAAAGCATAAAACTTATACATTAAGAAACCATGCTCTGTATAAATTACTTCACTACCCTCTTCGGTGAAAGCAGCAATTATCAGATTAAAAATTTCATCTGATCCATTTGCACAAGTTATATTATCAGGATCAATATTATTTTCTTGAGCAATAGCTTCGCGAAGATCTCGAGAACTTCCTTCTGGATATCTATTTAAATAATTTGCAGTATCAAGATAAGCTTTTTTTGCTAACTCTGAACATCCAAAAGGATTTTCATTAGAAGATAGTTTAATAATTTCTTTATCAAAAATATTACCTTCACCTGGTCTATATTGACCAATTTTTGCAATTGATGATTTATTAACAAATTTCATTAGTTACTTTACCTTATCTAAATTACTATGATTTCTTCTAGACATCTCCTGCCTAATCTCTTCTAAAGAAACATTTTTAGCCTTAAATAAACAAAGCAAGTGATATAACAAATCACAACTTTCAGATATAACTCGACCTTTGTCTTCCGCCAAAGCTGCAATAACAACTTCAACAGCTTCTTCTCCTACTTTTTGCGTCACTTTACTTAACTTACCATTAACAAGGCTTGCTGTATATGAATCACTTTCATTTTGATTAGCTTTCAAATCAACTAGATCAGAAAGTTCTTTAAGAAAGTTTTCGCTAAACTCTTTATTCATTAACGTACCGGAATATTATTATCTTTTAAATATTGTTTAACCTCTTTTATCTCGTATTTACCAAAATGGAAGACTGAAGCTGCAAGCAAACCAGAAACATTACCTTTAATAACCCCATCTTTAAAATGACTAAGATCGCCAACTCCCCCGGAGGCAATAACAGGAACTTTAACTTTGTCAGTAATTAATCTGTTTAATTCATTATTATAACCATCTCCAGTTCCATCACGATCCATTGATGTAACAAGCAATTCTCCTGCTCCAAATGCTACCATTTTTTCTGCCCAGATTACAGCATCAATACCAGTTGGCTTTGAACCTCCATGGGTAAAAATTTCATAATTGCCATTATTTGTTTTTTTTGCATCAATAGCTGCAATAATACATTGAGAACCAAATTCTAATGCCGCCTCTTTAACAAAACTAGGATTAAAAACTGCCGCAGAATTTATTGATACTTTATCAGCTCCTGAATTTAAAACCTTTCTTACATCAGCAATTGATTTAATACCACCACCAACTGTAAGTGGAATAAAACATTCTTTTGCCACTTTTTCAATAACATCACAAATAGTATCTTTTCCTTCCTTTGTAGCAGCTATATCAAGAAAACATAATTCATCAGCACCAAGATTATTATATAATTTTGCTTGTTCAACAGGATCACCTGCTGAACGCAAATTAACAAAATTGATTCCTTTTACGACTTCCCCATCTTTTACATCAAGACAAGGAATTATTCTAACTTTTAACATTAATTTTAAAAAACATTAATTTATGAGTTTGACAATTTTAAAAGATATTTCTAAAATTTTAACTGAATTTTTTATGAGGAGGAAAAGTTCGTGTATAGCCCTGCAAAAATTGCAAATACAATAATTCGTATTGCCAAGTCAAATAATCAAAATTTAGATCCGCTAAAACTTCAGAAAATTATATATTTTGCTCATTGTAAATCACTAATTAAATTTGATCAAATATTAATTACTGAACCTTTTCATGCTTTTAGCTTTGGACCTTTAATAACTTCAATTTATCATGAATATAAAAAATATGGTAATACGCCTGTGAATCATTTTACATCGGAACTAGTTATGGATGGAGAAGATTTAAAATGGAAAGTATTTTTTGTTCCTGAAGAAGATGAAAGAACAAACAAAATTCTTGAAGAAACCTTTTTTAGATATTCAAAATTTTCAGGCAGTGATCTTGCTAAAATGACACATATACAGGATGGCCCATGGTACAACACATATGCTCAAGGCCTTAAAGAAGGTATTAATAATGGTAAAGAAATCTCAAATTTAGAAATTCGTAATTACGCGTTATTGCAAACTGACAGTTTTAACAAAGTTCCAGCAAATTTAAATTAAATCTTTACTCAATAAAGCCATTTAGCCTTGAAATAGTAATATCTTTGCCAAAAACTTCCATAATCTCAAAAACACTCGGGGAAATATGGGACCCAGTAATTGCTACTCTTAATATGCCTGCAACATTTTTCATTTTGTAAGAATTCTGCTCTGCAAAAACTTTTGACATATTATAAAGGTTTTCATGATCAAATTTATCAACAGATTTTATAAATTCAATAATTGGCTCTATTAAATCTTTATTATCAGAAATAATTTTTTTTGCTTTATCAGTAGATAATTTAATTGGGGTATCCTTGACCAAAATAAAAGCACATGAATCATATAATGAGTTATAATCATTTGCTCTTACTTTTAATTCAGACATTAGTGCCTTAAGATGAATAAGCTCAGTATTAGAAAAGCTTTTTCCATGAAGCTTTGTTAACTCTTCTAATAAAAAATCATTTGAAAGATTTTGAAAATAATAATTATTTAACGAATCCAATTTTTTATAGTCAAATCTAGCAGGCGATTTTCCAACATTATCCAAACTAAACCACTTTATAGCTTGATCATCTGAAATAATTTCATCATCGCCATGAGAAAATCCAAGTCTTAATAAATAATTACGCATTGCTTCTGGCAAATAACTCATATCCTTAAACTCCGTCACCGATGTTGCACCGTGACGTTTAGAAAGTTTCTTGCCATCCTCACCATATATTAATGGGATATGAGCAAATGTTGGAATCTCCCAACCCAAAGCATCATAAATCACAATTTGCTTAGCAACATTTGTTAAGTGATCATCACCTCTAATTACATGACTTATTTGCATATCATGATCATCAACAACAACTGCTAACATATAAGTAGGAGTTCCATCAGACCTTTGAATAATATAATCATCTAGATCATCATTTGGAATCTTAATTTCACCTTGGACAGCATCATTAAATATAGTAAAACCATCTATAGGAGCTTTAATTCTTACAACAGGAACAATATCATTAGGTGCATCTTTAGAACTTTTATCTCGCCACCTTCTATCATATTTAAAACGTTTATTTTCTTTTTCTGCATCATCTCTTAACTCTTGTAACTCGACTTTAGTAGCATAGCATTTATAAGCTTTACCTTGTTCTAATAATTCTTGAACAATTTCTTGATGACGCAATATTTGCTGTGATTGAAAAACAATTTTTTGATCAAACTCAAGACCGAGCCATTTTAGTCCTTCGATAATTGCATCTTTTGCTATTTCAGTTGACCTTGCTTGATCAGTATCCTCAACTCTAAGTAAAAACTTACCATCATTTGCTTTTGCAAATAGATAATTAAACAATGCTGTTCTTGCACCTCCTATATGAAGCATTCCTGTTGGAGATGGCGCAAATCTTGTAATAACTTGGTTAAACATCTTATTAAATAAAATTTATTTTTGTTGAGTTGTTTCTAAATCAGCCTGTTTAGCATTTGGTATGTTTTTAGTATTCTGGCTTACATTAGCATCTGTGACTCCATCAACTTTTAGCTCAGTTAAAGGATTTGAATGTTTTATCTCAGCCTTTGCTGACTCTTTACTCACATCAACTTTAACTTCCCTAGGTTTAATTGGATCAAGCGCATCATCAATCGCTTTACTTGCTTCTTTTGAAGAAATTTTACCCTGTTTAAGATCTTTTTTGATTTCTTTTACTTTAAACTCAATTTCTTTAATCTGGGTATTTAATTGATTTTCAGATTTTGTAAGTTTTTCATTTGGAACTTTTTCCGATTCTTTAGGAGTATTAACTTTTAGACTTGATTTAGCTTCGACAATCTCACTACATAGCTTGCCAACTGGACTATCACCTAATGTTGGAAAAACATTATCAACTAAATTTTGTTTTACAGTTTGAGGAAATTTATCAAAACTTTGCGCAACATGAACAGCAAGAGAAGGAATTAAAGATAAAGCAAAATTAAGCTCAATATTACCAATTTTGTTGTTCATTATTCGATCAATCAACTTATCAAAATCTGACAAATAAAAATCACTAACTGATTTGCCAGCCTTTTCCTGCAATTTAGAAAAAAATTCAAAAGCCTTTAAAAGCCTATTTTTACGTAACTTTTGTTCTTCAAATTCTTGAATATAATTTTGTATTGAATATTCAAGAAGCTCTTGCAATTTAGGATCAGATAAAAAAAGTTCAATATTGAGACCTTGAAGAAGGTCTAATAACTTATCTTTGGATTCAAAATCAACTATATTAAAAACAAACATAAGCGCAAATAATTGATCACTAGAATCTTGAGCTTGAAATTGACTGACAAATTCTTCAGTAGATTCTGAAATTTGCTTTTGTAATTCTTTAATTAATTTTTTGTTATCAAATTGATTAAGCAAATCATCAATAATATCTAGGTCTGCATTTTTTAATAATGCAGATAAAATATCAAGACTAGTATTATCAGAATTTTTTTGCCAATTTTCTAAAAGCTTTTCACTAATATCACTAAGTTGATTTTCTTTTTGAAGATAAAGAACATGAGCATTTAATATATCTGGTTCAGATCCATTAATTTCAATTAAAGTTTTATAATTAGCTAAATTCATCTTATTATCTTATTTACCTTGAAAATGCTTGAGCGGTTTTTGAATTATTAATTATATCAAATGCAGCTTTATTAAGCTTATTTTTCATAACATCTTGATATTTAGGGGTAGAAACTAAAATTTTATGCAAAACTAAATTATCTTTATAAAGTAACAAATTTTTAAGATCTGCAGTTAAATTAGTCGAACTAATTTCAGAATCAGAATATTGTGAGATATTTTCAAACAAACCAATAATCATTTGACCTTGAATATTTTGAATAGTTTTCAAATCTTTCTTTTGTTTATCTGTAAGATTATCATCTATAATCTCAGACTCACCTGACAATTCACTAGTAACTTCTTGTTCAGATTCGATCTGTTCTGATTTTAGCAATTCTTCATCTGAATCATCCGAGCTATCTGATGTTTTTAATTCATAGATTATTCCCGATAATTCTTGGTGATCTCCCTCTTCAACATTATGCTTCTCTTTTTCTGATTTAACGATAGATAAAATATCATTTAATAACTGTTTATCCATTTACATATTTTTATTGCATATTTACAAGAGAACCTTTATAAGCTGAGTCACTTTAAAGTATAGTGTAATATTTCAATAAAATAATATGGCAACAAAAATTAGATTTGCAAGACATGGTGCAAAGAAAAAACCTTTTTATAAATTAGTAGTAACTGATTCTCGTTCACCTAGAAATGGTAAATTTATTGAGAGAATTGGATCATATAACCCAATGCTTGCTAAAGATAATAAAGATCGCTTTGTTTTCGATGCTGAAAAAACTGCAAACTGGTTAAGCAAGGGAGCTATTCCTTCTGAAAAAGCTGCAATCTTGTTATTTAACAACGGAATTAAACAAGTTGAAAAATACCTTCCAAACGCTTTCCCTAAAACTGAAGCTGAAAGAAATGAATTAGCAAAAGCAAAAGCTGACAAATTAAAAGCTGAAGCCGAAGCTAAAGCAAAAGCAGAAGCTGATGCAAAAGCTGAAGAAGAAGCAGAAGCTAACCCAGAAGCTGCTGAGGCTAGCTAAAAACGAAACATTCTTATCAATTGCCTAAAATTGCTATAAATCATGAATAATTCAAAAGAATTTGTAGCAATTGGCAAAATTTCTTCCGCACATGGTATATCAGGTCATGTTAAAATCTTTTTTTACAATGATTCAGACTCGATCCTAAATAACCCTTGTTTCTTTAAGGACAAAACCCCTTTAAACTTCTCGCTTAAATCAGTTACAGAAAAATTTATCATTGTAAAAATTGATAATATCAAAAACAGAGATGAAGCTGAAAAGCTAAAAAACAAAGAAATTTTTATAGAGCTTGAACCGCTCGAAAGCTCTTTTGAGTATTACTTTAACAGCTTGATAGGCCTTGATGTCAAATCAGAAAAAGGTGAAAAAATTGGCGTAGTCACTAATGTTGAAAATTATGGCGCCTCAGATCTAATAGAGATTAAATTCAACAACGCAAAAACTGAATTATTTAACTTTTCAGAAGAAATCTTCAAAAATGTTAATCTTGAAGAAAATTACATCACGTTCACACCTCCTGAAATAATTTAAATGAGTCTTAACTTCAAAATCTTAACATATTTACCAGAAATATATCCTGGCCCATTAGCGCATTCCTTAATAGGAAGAGCATTAGAAAGAGATTTATTCACTCTAGAATGCTACGGCTTTAAAGAATATGCCATTAATAACCAAGTAGACGATACTCCATATGGAGGAGGCTCAGGAATGGTAATAAGACCAGATGTTGCAGGTGCAGCAATTGACGACATTTTAAGTAAGTGCAGCGGTAAAACCCAAATTATTTACCCTTCACCAAGAGGCAAAATTTTAAAACAAAAGAAATTAGTTGAAATTGTAAAAGAAAATAATAATATATTGGCCGTTTCTGGAAGATTTGAAGGTTTAGACCAAAGAGTCATAGATTATTTCGATATTTTCGAATATAGTATTGGTGACTTTGTTTTAACTGGTGGGGATCTTCCAATTATGAGCTTCATTGATGCAGCAGTTAGGACTTTACCTGATGTTATTGGCGATCATGAATCTCTAATTGAGGAAAGCTTTGCTCCCGAATCGGAATATGAGAATCTTCTTGAATATTCTCATTATACTCGACCACTGGAGTGGAAAAACATGGTTGTTAATGATATATTATTATCAGGTAATCATGGAAAAATAAAAGAATGGCGCAAAAATAACGCAATCGAAATTACGAAAGCTAAAAGGCCGGATTTATTAAAATAATTTATGGTAAAAAGATGAACCTGATCGATAAATTTAATGATGCACAGTTAGAAACATTAAAGACTAAAAAAACTATTCCAAATTTTAAAGCTGGTGACACTTTAAAAGTCGGCGTAAGAATTAGTGAAGGAAAAAACGAAAGAACACAATATTTCCAAGGTTTGTGTATTGCTATTAGAAACCAAGGTATTCACTCAAGCTTCACAGTAAGAAAAGTTACTAGCGGAGAAGGAGTTGAAAGAAACTTCCCACTTTATTCAAACAAAATTGAATCCATTGAAGTTTTAAAACAAGGTATTGTTAGAAGAGCAAAACTTTATTATATTAGAAAACTATCTGGTAAATCTGCTCGTATTAGAGAAAAAATTGTTTTAAAACCTAAGAAAAACAAAAAGAACGACAAAGCTGCAAAGCCTGTTGCTGAAAAACCTACAAAAACTGAAAGCTCTGACAAGAGTTAATAGACTTAAATTACAATAATGTCCCATCAAGCAAAAACTCTATATGATAAAATATATTTTTCTCATTTAGTCGAAGAAAAACCCGATGGGACAGCACTTCTCTACATTGACCATCATTTAGTACATGAAGTAACAAGCCCTCAAGCTTTTGACGGCCTAAAAAACGCTGGTAGAAAAGTTAGGCGAACAGAAACTGTTTTAGCTGTTGCTGACCATAACATTCCAACATCTAAGGATCGTAATCAATTTATTGAAGACAAAACAGCTGAATTACAGATCAAAACTTTAGAAGAAAATTGTAAAGAATTTGATATAAACTATTTTCCAGCTAGTGATATTAGACAAGGTATAGTTCATGTAATTGGCCCAGAACAAGGCTTTACTCATCCAGGAATGACAATAGTATGCGGAGATTCTCATACTGCTACGCATGGAGCATTTGGAGCATTAGCATTTGGTATTGGCACTAGTGAAGTTGAGCATGTTTTAGCAACCCAAACACTTATTCACAAGAAAGCCAAAAATATGCGTATTGATGTTAGCGGTGAACTTACACCTGGTGTAACTGCTAAAGATATTGTTTTGGCAATTATTAAAAAAATTGGAACTGCAGGTGGAACAGGATATGTTATAGAATATACCGGTAATATTATCAAAGAACTTTCAATTGAAGGAAGAATGACGATATGCAACATGTCAATAGAGGCTGGTGCAAGAGCTGGATTAATTGAACCAGATCAAAAAACTTTTGATTATTTAAAAGGCAGAAACATGGTTCCAAAAGGCAATGAATTTAATATTGCAACAACATATTGGGACCAATTCAAAAGCGACAAAAATGCAGAATATGATAAAGAAGTATTTATCAACAGTTCAGAAATAATACCATTAGTGACATGGGGAACAAGCCCTGAAGATGTAGTACAAATTACTGACTTAGTTCCTTCACCAGAAGCTGAATCTGATCCAGCAAGACAAGCAACAAAACAAAGAGCTATTGAATATATGGGATTAACCCCTGGTACCCCTATGGAAGAAATTGAAATTGACAAGGTATTTATTGGTTCATGTACAAATTCTAGGATTGAAGATCTTAGATCTGTTGCCAAAATTGTATCTGGTCAAAAAGTTTCTGATTCAGTTTATGCAATGATTGTACCTGGATCTGGACTTGTAAAAAAACAAGCAGAAGAAGAAGGACTTGATAAAATATTTGTTGAATCTGGATTTGATTGGCGCGAACCAGGATGCTCTATGTGTCTTGCGATGAATAACGACAAACTAAAACCACAAGAAAGATGTGCATCAACTTCAAATAGAAATTTTGAAGGTAGACAAGGTCGTGATAGCAGAACGCATTTGATGAGCCCTGAAATGGCAGCAGCAGCAGCAATTACTGGCAAATTAACCGATGTGAGAAAATTTTTAAAATAAATAGATCTCCACTTCTTGACTTCACTTTGGTCCGCACTATATATGTCTCAATAAAATAACCTTTTTAATGTATAAAAATGACAATCAATCCATTTCGTGAAAATATTCTTGTTAAGAGAATAGATCCAGTTGAAAAAACTGCTGGCGGAATTTTTATTCCTGATTCATCAAAGGAGAAACCTTCTGAAGGTCAAGTTATTGCTGTTGGATCTGGCCAATTGAATACTGACGGTTCAGTTGTTAAACCAACTGTAAAAGCTGGTAACAAAGTTATATTTGCAAAATGGTCTGGAACTGAAATCAAATATGAAGGTGAAGACCTTATTATTATGAAAGAATCAGACATTCTTGCAATTGTAGAATAAATTAACCCTATTTAAATATAAAAATGGCTAAAATTATAAAATATGATAATGATGCTAGAACTTCTATAATAGAAGGAGTTGACGCATTAGCTAATGTTGTAAAAGTAACATTAGGACCAAAAGGAAGAAATGTTATTCTTCCTCAATCATTTGGACCAGCTAAAATCACTAAAGACGGTGTATCTGTAGCTAAAGAAATCGAATTATCTGACCCATTCCAAAATATTGGTGCTCAACTTATTAAAGAAGTTGCAACAAAAACCAATGATATCGCTGGAGACGGAACTACAACTGCTACAGTATTGGCTCAAGCACTTGTAAAAGAAGGTGCAAAAGCAGTAGCTGCTGGCATGAATCCTATGGATGTAAAAAGAGGAATTGAACTTGCAGTGGAAACAGTTGTTACAACTATTCAAAAAAATGCAAAAAAAGTTTCTTCTAAAGACGAAATTGTTCAAGTTGCAACTATCTCTGCAAATGGTGACAATGAAATTGGTGAAAAACTTGCCGATGCGATTAATAAAGTTGGAAAAGACAGCCCTATTACTGTAGAAGAAGCTAAAAACTTGGCTTTTGAAGTTGATGTTGTTGAAGGAATGAATTTTGATAGAGGATTCCTTTCTCCTTACTTTGTAACTAACTCAGAAAAAATGATTTGTGAGCTTGAAAATCCATACATCCTTATTGTTGATAAGAAAATTTCAAACTTACAAGAAATTGTTCCTTTACTAGAATCAATTGTTCAAACTGGTAAACCTTTACTTATTATTGCCGAAGATGTTGAAGGTGAAGCATTAGCAGCTCTTGTTGTTAACAAGCTTAGAGGCGGATTAAAAGTTTGCGCTGTTAAAAGCCCAGGTTTTGGTGATAGAAGAAAAGCTATGTTAGAAGACATTGCGATCTTAACAAAAGGCCAAGTGATTTCTGAAGAAGTTGGTTTAAAACTCGACTCAACTTCAGTTGAACAATTAGCAACTGCAAAAAAAGTTATTATCACTAAAGATGAAACTACAATTGTTAACGGCGCTGGAAACGATAAAGAAATTCAAGCTAGATGTAAACAAATCAAAGCTCAAATTGCTGAAACAACTTCTGACTACGACAAAGAAAAACTTCAAGAAAGACTTGCTAAACTTTCAGGTGGAGTTGCAATCTTAAAAGTTGGTGGATCAACTGAAGTCGAAGTAAAAGAAAGAAAAGATAGAGTTGAAGACGCTAAACATGCTGTAATAGCTGCCTTAGAAGAAGGAGTTGTTGCTGGTGGTGGTACTACACTTCTTAAAGCAAGCGAGTCTTTAGCAAATCTAAAAACTCTAAACGAAGATCAAAATGCTGGTATTGCAATTGTTAAAAAAGCTCTTCAAGCTCCAACTAGACAAATTGCAAACAATGCCGGTGTTGATGGATCAGTTGTTGCAAACAAAGTTTTAGAAACTGCTGACGCAAACTTTGGTTACGATGCTCAAAATGACGAATATGGCGATATGATTAAAAAAGGTATCATTGATCCTGCTAAAGTTGTTAGAGCAGCAATCCAAGATGCAGCATCAGTTGCATCATTATTGATTACTACTGAAGCTCTTGTTGCTGAAAAACCAGCTGACAATGACAATAACTCTGGTGCTCCTGCTGGCGGCGGTATTCCAGGTATGGGTGGAATGCCTGGCATGGGTGGAATGGGAGGATTCTAACATTCTAACTATTGACAAAAAAAATATTTTTTCTAGCCATGTTAATTAATTTTAACATGGCTTTTTTTTATGAACACTCCAACAAAACACGATCTTAATAAAAACAAAAATTATTTTTGGTGTAGCTGTGGCTATTCCAATAACAATCCTTTCTGCGACGGATCTCATAGAGCAGAAGCAACTGAAAAGAAATCTCTAAAATTTTCTATTGAAGAAGATAAAACTGTTTATCTATGCAATTGCAAAAAAACTTCAAACCCTCCTTATTGCGATGGATCTCACAGTAACTAAATCATAATGAAGTTAGAAAAACATTTATTATAAAATTTTTGATAGGAAACAATTAAGTTTTATTGTTGACAAATTAAGAACTAATCCATATTATTCTCACTCTTTTTTTAAATATTATTATGTCTAATTCTTGTCAGATTACAGAAAAAAAATTACAGTTTGGTAACAATGTTTCTCATTCAAACAGAAAAACTAGAAGAACATTTCTTCCAAATATTCAAAATGTAAGCTTCATATCTAATTTTCTTGGCAAAATACAACTGAAAGTTTCACCTAAAGCAATAAGAACTGTTGAAATTAACGGTGGCATTGATGAGTATTTATTAAATACAAATAATTCAAAACTAAGCCCTACATCGCTTAAACTAAAAAAAACTATTCTTAAAATACAAAAAAAACAAAGCTCTTAATAGACTTTACATCTAATCAAAATTACTTTTTCACTTTTCATTAAGTTAAAAACTTGATCTCTATTTAAGTGTTCATTCTTACTTTGGTATTTTTTGACAAGATTATTCATATTCAAAACATCAATAGTGTTATCTAATGTAGTGGTAATAACTCTTCCCCTTCTTACAACTTCTCCCGAAAGCACTCCAATCAAACTTCCAGAACTATCAATCACAGCACCTCCACTCATACCCGCTAAACTACTAAATCTTGAACTTAGATCATAAAAGGCCCAAACTAACACTTTATTATCTACCTGAAAATCACCTCTTATTTTTTGATGCGCACTTCCCAAATACCGAGTTCTTGCAATAGCAGCTTTACCAGATGGATAGCCAACAATAAAACCTTCCGTAAAATTACTACCCCTCTTTATGCTAAGAGCTTTATCATTAGCCAAAGGTGTTTGCATCTTAAATATGGACAAATCACTATTTGGATAATGATCAACACCTTCAATCATACAACCTTCAACAACATGACGTGCAGTTATGAAATAATCATCACCTATATAATTAGCTGTACCTTGAGAGACTGAATTTTTATCGCTTTTTATGACACCAAAATCAACAACACCCAAATCACCTCCTCCAGGAAAAAATTTTTTTTGTCTAGAATGCTCCTGGAACTGATTATATTTCTGATTTTTATAACTATCTTTATAATCCCTATCATTATCAGGGTTAAAATGTTTAGATATTAAAACAACTATTATAATAAGAGACAAATCTCTTATCAAATTCCTTCCTGCAGAACCCATATCAACCTGATATTGCAGCGGCATTAATTATAGCAACAGATATTTTGGCTGAAAAAACAAAGATTGCCGAAGCCACCTCACCTTTCTCAATCCTATCAGATAAATTTTGAAGCAACTTATCTAAAACAATAAAAGCTAAAATTTGAATAACTACAGCAACAAGACCCCATATCAAAATATCATAAAAACCATAACTTGAGGACATACAAAAAGCCAAAGGTAATGCAATACCGATCCAAGCCCCAGAATAAGATATTGCAGCTGCTACATTACCATCTTTAATAAGCGCTATTTCACGATGTTTAGTTAAAAACTTGTATATAACAACACCCAAACAAAGAATTGCCACAGTCAAAAGAAAATGCGAAATAAAGTAAGGAAACCCAGATTTTAATGTTAAAAAGACTGATGCTAAATTCATGACATAAAAATAAAAATTATTTTTCTAAAACAGTATAATGCCCCATTTTCCTTCCTGGCTTTACTTCGGACTTCCCGTAATTATGAATAAAGATATTGCTATCCTTTGCTAAATAATCAACCTGGTTTATTTCATCTCCTATCAAATTGACCATTTCAGCATTATACTTAACGGAAACATTAGGCAGTTTTTGATTTGTAATTGCTTTTACAAAAAGATCAAACTGACTATAATCACAAGCATCAATTGACCAGTGACCTGTATTATGAGGACGAGGAGCCATTTCATTAACAACAATATCGTGATTTAACATCACAAACATTTCTATTGCCAATATACCAACAAAGTTAAATTTATTAGCAATTTTCAATGCAATCTGTTCGGCATTTTTAATCACCTCCTCTTTTATTCCTGCTGGATAAAAAGTTCTATTCAAAATGCCATTTTTATGAATATTTCGTGTTATTGGCATAATTGATGTCTGATTATTCTCATTTCGAGCAATTAAAACAGAAATTTCAAAATTAAAGTCTAGTTTTTCTTCAATAATAAAATCCGTATTAGCAAAATCAATTTCTTCGACTTTCTTTATATCTGCTAAGTTATTTAATACATACTGACCTTTGCCATCATAACCCAAACTATTCGTCTTTAATATAGCAGAACCATTTTTTGCGAAAAAACTTTCAACATCATTAATATTTTCAACAATCTGAAACTTTGCTGTTTTTATACCTAAATCATTTACAAACTGCTTTTCCAAGTTTCGTTTTTGACAAATTTCTAAAGCCAAAGCGTTTGGCATTAATTTAAAATTTTTCTCAAGATAAGTAACTATTGAGCTTGGTATATTTTCAAATTCATATGTTATCAAATCAACAGCTCCTGCAAATTTATCGATTGCAACTTGATCATTATAACTTGCACAAGTTTTGTAATCACTTTTTCTAAATGCTATAGAGTCTTCACTATCAGAATAAACATGAACTTTATAACCCATATTGTGAGCAGATGTTATTGTCATTTGCGCCAATTGACCACCACCTAAAATACCTATAACAATTTTACTTGAGTCAAGACCAACCATAAATTATTACTATTGTGGATTAACGGGAACTGATTCAGTTTGAGCTTTTCTAAAACCTAATAGCTTTGACCTAATATTTTCATCTTGATCAGCTAAAATTGAAGCTGCAAAAATAGCGGCATTTTTGGCACCAGCTTCACCAATAGCAAAAGTAGCAACAGGAACACCTGCAGGCATTTGAACAATTGATAATAAGCTGTCTTGACCTTTTAAAGCTTTACTTTTTACAGGCACACCTAATACCGGAATGTGAGTCAAAGATGCAATCATACCTGGAAGATGAGCAGCACCTCCAGCTCCGGCAATAATAACTTTAATTGAATTTTTATGAGCAGTTTTTGCAAATTCATATAAACGCTCTGGCGTTCTATGAGCTGACACAACTTTTGCTTCACAGCTTACAGATAATTGCTCAAGGATTTCAATCGCTGATTTCATTGTTGGCCAATCTGACCTACTACCCATTACAACACTTACTTGGATTTGTTTGCTTTCCATTATCATTATCAAAAAAGTAAGCAGCTCATTATCACAGAACCAGAGATAAAAACAAGAATAATTATTTAGATTTTTACTGGCAAAATTATACTAAATTATATAATGATCTAAAATTAATCCTAAATTCTTAAAATGAAAATAGTAAGAAAGTTTATATATAAGAAATTGATAAAAAAAATCATAGTTGGTTTTATCAACTTTTATATTTTGCTTGTTTATTATACCAGCTCAAAAAAAATCGAAAAAAACTCTGAAATTGATCAAGTTTTAGCTAAAAAAGGCAAATATATTTTTGTGTTTTGGCATGGAAGACTTGCATTATTAACCAAATATATATCCACACTAAACTTAGATGTTAACTCTCTCATTTCATCTCATTCCGATGGTGATATTGTTGAAGGCGTCGTAAGCTTTTTCAAGTCTAAATCTATTCGAGGATCTTCATCAAAGAACGCATCAACAGCTCTAAGGAAATGTTTAAAAACACTTGCAAAAGACGGAACAATTTTAACAATTGCAGTTGATGGCCCAAGAGGACCAAGAATGCGAATTAACTCCGAAATAGTTGCTATTGCAGAAAAAACTGGAGCATACATTATACCTATTACATATTCTTGTAAAAAAGCTCATTTCTGGGACAGCTGGGATAGATTTCTAATTCCGATTATTTACAATGAAATAACTTACAAATTTGGAGCCATTTACAAACCTAAAAAAGGTGATGATAAAAAGAAACTCAATCAAGAGATTGAAAATGATATGAATAATATTTTATGGGCATTAGATAACAAATATAATCATGATAAAATTGAACAAGGCTAAAAATGATTTACGTTTATAACTTTATCATGACGCTTTTATGGCCAGTAATTGCGATTTATATTAATCATCGAAAAAAAATAGGCAAAGAACATATTGAGCGCTTCAATGAGAGAATTGGTGAATATAAAACCAGACGTCCTAAAGGTGATTTAATATGGTTTCATGCAGCTTCAGTTGGAGAATCAATATCAATAATCAACCTTGTTGAAGACCTTGCACATGAATATAATATTTTAATAACATCAGGAACTTTAACATCAGCAAAGATTATAGAGAGCCGTAAACCTTTAAATACTATCCATCAATTTGTACCCATTGATAGGAAGAAATATGTTAGAAAATTTCTTAATCATTTTAAACCAAATCTAGCCTTTTTTGTCGAATCAGAAATTTGGCCTAATCTTTTACATGAGTCAAAAAAACAAAATATACCAGTTATTCTTGGTAGTGCCAGAATAACACCAAAAAGTAATTTTAAAATAAAACTACAACAAAGTTTTTTTAAATTTTTCATCAAATATATCGATATTATTATTCCTCAAAATCAATTCACATATGATTTTTACAGACCTATAACAAATCATAAAAAACTCTGTAATATCAACAACTTGAAACTAGGAAGCAATGCCCTACCTTACGAAGAAAAAGCATATAAAGAGCTATTAGCTCAAACTCAAAGTAGAATTATTTTTCTTGCTGCCAGCACACATGATAATGAAGAAGAATTAATTTTAGCATGCCATAAAGCACTTAAGCAAACTTATCCGGAAATACTTACAATCATATCTCCAAGACATCCAAATCGTAGAGATAAAATCATAGAAGTTATTAAAAATAATAAATTAAATTTTAGCGTAAGATCAAAAAATGAAGTAATTACTGAAGCAACTGAAATTTATCTTGCTGACACTATCGGCGAGATGGGATTATTTTTTAAACTATCCCCTATCTCATTTATTGGTGGCTCACTTGTAAATGTTGGTGGTCATAACATATTAGAACCTATTCAATATCAAAGCATAGTAATTATTGGCAAATATAATCAAAATTTTGTTGATTTAATTAAGGAATTTGAGGCAAAAAATGCGATAACGATCGTTGAAAACGAGAACGACCTTACTAACAAAATATCAAACCTTTTAAATAACCCCAAACAACAAGAGATACAGATTAAAAACCAAAATCAGATCCTAAAACAATTCTCAGAAATTAGGCAATTCTATCTTGAAAAAATAAAATCGAAATTACATTAAACATTCAAACAATCTAATTATTATAAAAAGAGTAAAAAAACACAAAAATTAAACTTTACTAAGAAAAGTTAGCATAATTTACTCAAAATCTAATTTTAATCCTTATTATTAACATTTTGCATAAAGGTATTGATATTTTTAATCAAAAAATCTCCAGTAAAACCCATATGGCCATGGTCTTCAGTTATAACCAATTTTTTCGGACCAAAATAACCTTCAGCAAGATCAATACCATGTGATACTGGCACCACCCTATCTTTCTTTCCGTGAATAATTAAAATAGGTAAATTCAACTTTTGTAATTTTTCCTGATTATCAAATTTATCTTTAAGCATTAATGAAACTGGTAAAAACCAATATCTTTTTTTTGCAATATCCTCAATTGAAGTAAAAGGTGATTCTAATATTAAAGCCTTAGCATTAATTCTAGTTGCCATCTCAGTTGCAACACCTGAACCAATAGACTCACCATATAAAATTATATTTTGATCTTTATAACCCTGATCTTTTAAATAACTAATTGCAGCTTCAGCATCTAAATAAAACCCTTTTTCAGATGGCGCCCCAGAACTACCAGGATAACCTCTGTAAGTAACTGCTAAAATTGAATAATTTGAATTTTCTGCAAAAGCAAAATATTTAGCTTTTCTATTTTCTAAATTTCCAGCATTCCCATGAAAATAAACTATAACATCAACAGAATTTTCTTTCTTATGAAACCATGCCAGAATTTTTTCACCATCTTCTGTTTTTATATCGATATTTTTAAACTTACTTAAACCAATCTGTGCTGGATTATTTACATTACCAAATGGAAAGTACTGTAAATAACGCTGAATCATAAACATGATTAAACACATTATAAGATAAGAAGTAAAAAAAGAGAGAAACAATCTAACAACCTTGTTCATTTCAGTAAAAAAATATTAAAATAAACAATAAAGTAAAAAAGACAATTTAACATATAAAATTAGTAAGAAACAAGGACAGTAAAGCTCAATTGTTTGTTCTACTTAATGGATTATCAAACTCATGGAATAATAACCATTAAATATTTCAGGAGGTAATCCAGCCGCAGGTTCCCCTACAGCTACCTTGTTACGACTTAACCCCAGTCGCTGGCCTTACCGTGGACAGCTGCCTCCTAAAAGGTTAGCCCACTGGCTTCGGGTAAAGCCAACTCCCATGGCTTGACGGGCAGTGTGTACAAGGCCCGGGAACGTATTCACCGCAGCATTCTGATCTGCGATTACTAGCGATTCCAACTTCATGTACTCGAGTTGCAGAGTACAATTCGAACTGAGACAACTTTTATAGATTTGCTCCACCTCACGGTATTGCTTCTCATTGTAGTTGCCATTGTAGCACGTGTGTAGCCCAATCTGTAAGGGCCATGATGACTTGACATCGTCCCCACCTTCCTCCAGTTTATCACCGGCAGTTCCCTTATAGTTCTCGGCCGAACCGTTAGCAAATAAGGGTAGGGGTTGCGCTCGTTGCGGGACTTAACCCAACATCTCACGACACGAGCTGACGACAGCCATGCAACACCTGTAATAGATCCAGCCGAACTGAAAATAACCATCTCTGGAAATCGCGATCTACTATGTCAAAGATTGGTAAGGTTTTTCGCGTAGCATCGAATTAAACCACATGCTCCACCGCTTGTGCGGGCCCCCGTCAATTCCTTTGAGTTTTAGTCTTGCGACCGTACTCCCCAGGCGGAGTGCTTAACGCGTTAGCTTTGCAACCGAATCGTAAAGACCCGACCACTAGCACTCATCGTTTACAGTGTGGACTACCAGGGTATCTAATCCTGTTTGCTCCCCACACTTTCGCACCTCAGCGTCAGTATAAGCCCAGATAGTCGCCTTCGCTTCTGGTGTTCCTCCCAATATCTACGAATTTCACCTCTACACTGGGAATTCCACTATCCTCTACTTAACTCTAGTCTATCAGTTTTGAGAGCAGTTCCGAGGTTGAGCCCCGGGATTTCACTCCCAACTTGATAGACAGCCTACGTGCCCTTTACGCCCAGTAAATCCGAACAACGCTAGCACCCTCCGTATTACCGCGGCTGCTGGCACGGAGTTAGCCGGTGCTTCTTCTGATATTACAGTCATTATCTTCATATCTGAAAGAGTTTTACAACCCTAAGGCCTTCATCACTCACGTGGTATTGCTGGATCAGGCTTTCGCCCATTGTCCAATATTCCCCACTGCTGCCTCCCGTAGGAGTCTGGGCCGTGTCTCAGTCCCAGTGTGGCTGATCATCCTCTCAGACCAGCTATAGATCGTAGCCTTGGTAAGCTTTTACCTTACCAACAAGCTAATCTAACGCGGGCTCATCTCATAGCGATAAATCTTTGACCCGGAGGTATTATATGGTATTAGCATTCATTTCTGAATGTTATTCCATACTATGAGGCAGATTCCCACGTGTTACTCACCCGTGCGCCACTAGCAGAATCCTAGCAAGCTAGGCCACGCTCGTTCGACTTGCATGTGTTAAGCATACCACCAGCGTTCGTTCTGAGCCAGGATCAAACTCTCAAGTTTTGATCGAGTGAGAATATATAAAATATTCTCATGGTGCGTAATTACATATTGTAATTACAAAAAAATTTTGTTTGAGCATTTACTGTCCATGCTTCTTACTAATTTACATGTTAAAAGAACTAAATAGGAGAGGCATTTTTAAACCTAGTAAAATTAACTGTCAATAGCAGATTTGAAAAATTTAAAAATGTTTATAATAAATCAACTATTTATAGCTAAAAACATAAGCATATATATGGATACGTAATTTTTTTTCTTCTTTAATTTTATTAAAATACAACTAATTTACACCTGTTTAAAAAAATAAATATAATATGTTACAGAACTTAGCACGCAAAATTTTTGGCACTACAAACGACAAAATAATAAAAGAATTTAATCAAAATGTTTTAATTATAAATTCTCTTGAATCTGAGATTAGCAATTTAACAAAAGAGGAAATTCAAAACAGAACTAACGATCTAAAAGAGCAAGTTAAAAACGGCAAATCACTTGATGAAATTCTAAACGAAGCATTTGCATTATGTAGAGAAGCTGGAAAGCGCGCATTAAACATGAGGCATTTTGATTCACAGCTAATTGGTGGCATAGCACTTCATCGCGGCATGA
Organism: Rickettsiales bacterium; assembly: GCA_016778805.1. Taxonomy (GTDB): domain Bacteria; phylum Pseudomonadota; class Alphaproteobacteria; order Rickettsiales; family JABIRX01; genus JADHOX01. Next base: position 3,911 of record JADHOX010000002.1, on the reverse strand, counting down.
TTGCTGAAATGCATACTGGTGAAGGTAAAACATTAGTATGTACTCTTGCAGCTTATCTAAATGCCCTATCTGGAAAATCTGTTCATGTTGTAACTGTTAATGACTATCTTGCCAGAAGAGATTCTGAGTGGATGGGGCAATTATTTAATTACTTAGGACTTACAGTCGGCTGTATTGTTTCAGATATTTCTGATCTCGAGAGAAAACAAGCATATAAATGCGACATATTATATGGAACCAATAATGAATTTGGCTTTGACTACCTTAGAGACAATTTAAAACTTGCAATCGAGGATATAGCTCAAAACAATCATAATTTTGCTATAATCGATGAGGTTGACTCAATTTTAATTGATGAAGCAAGAACTCCATTAATAATTTCTGGCCCTAGCGACAAATCTTCGAACTTATATGTTACAGTTGACCATATAGTCAAAAAATTAGAAAATAAAGATTATGAAATTGACGAGAAAGGAAAAGTAATACAATTATCTGATCATGGTAATGACATTGTCGAAAAAATCCTTAAAGAACAAAATTTAATTGATGAAGATTCATCATTATACGATATTTCAAACATAGATTATGTTCATCATGTTAACCAATCTTTAAGGGCTCATCATCTATTTAAAGCTGACGTTGATTATTTAATAAAAGATCAAAAAATTATTATAATTGATGAATTCACAGGCAGAATGATGCCAGGAAGAAGATTTTCTGATGGCTTACACCAAGCTTTGGAGGCTAAAGAAAGAGTTCAAATCCAAAACGAAAATCAAACTTTGGCGTCAATTACATTTCAAAACTACTTCAGAAATTACAAGAAACTTGCAGGTATGACAGGTACAGCAATGACTGAAGCTGATGAATTTATTGCTACATATGGCTTAGAAGTTGTATCTATCCCTACTCACAAAACGCAAATAAGAAATGATCATGATGATGAGATATATAGATCTCAAACAGAAAAACTAAGAGCTATAATAAAACAAATTAAAGAATGCAATGCTAAACAACAACCTATTTTAGTTGGTACTGTAAGTATCGAAAAATCAGAGTTAATTTCATCAATTTTAAAAAAAGAAAAAATTAACCATAACGTTCTTAACGCTAAAAACCACGATAAGGAGGCTCATATAATTGCTCAAGCAGGAAGGCCAGGAAGCGTTACAATTGCAACCAATATGGCTGGACGCGGAACTGACATTATGCTTGGTGGTAACCCAGAAATGCTTATCTCAGATAGCAATCTTGATTCAGAAAGCGCTTTTAAACAAGTTTCTCAAGATAAAGACATTGTTAAAAAAGCAGGAGGCCTATTTGTAATCGGGAGTGAAAGGCATGAATCAAGAAGAATCGATAATCAATTAAGAGGAAGATCTGGAAGACAAGGAGACCCAGGCGAAACAAAATTCTTTTTATCTTTAGAAGATGACTTAATGAGATTATTTGGATCAGATAAAGTAAAAGGCTTACTTCATAAAATGGGATTTAAAGAAGATGAGGTTTTACACCACCCTTTTATTTCAAAAGCTTTAGAAAGAGCCCAAAAAAAAGTTGAAGGTCACAATTTCGATATTAGAAAAACCCTAATTAAGTTTGATGACGTTCTTAACGAACAAAGAAAAATTATCTATAAGAAGAGAATAGAATTATTAGAAAGAGAAAACTATGACGACATTATCACAGAATTTAGAAACGATCTAAATGAAATGATTGTTGTGAACCATATTCCAGAAAAAACTTATATTGAAAACTGGGATTTAAAAGGGCTTTCAGCAAAGTTAAACGAAATCTATGGCAATGATTTTAACATTGCAGAATATGCAAAAAAAGACGGAATTACAGAAATTGAAATTCTAGAGGAAATTGATCGAAATTCAGAAAAAATTATCAATACAAAACAATCTTCTTATGATGAAAAAACCATTCATTATCTTAACAAGACAATATTATTGATGACTATAGATAATTTATGGCGCGAACATATTAATTTAATGGATAGCATTAAAACGAGTATCAATCTTCGAGCATATGGACAAAAAGACCCTCTTACTGAATATAAGCATGAAGCATTCAAGTTATTTGAGAATCTATTAAATAACTATATTGAGACAACAATCAAAAATCTCACTCATGTCAAAATAAGCGAGTCATCACAAGAAGAACTTCAGAAAGAAAAATTTTTAAAGGACCATAAGGCTAATAAAACTTTAGAAACTCATCAATCAAATCTGAATTCGAAATCGGCTAACCAAAACGAACCTAACATTAAAAAAGTTGGCAGAAATGAAAAATGCCCTTGTGAATCAGGCAAAAAATACAAACATTGTTGTGGTAAGTTATAAATAGTCTGCTGCAAACCAAATCACTTTATAAAAAGTTAAAATTAGTAAACACATTTTAACAAAATTACGAGGAATTAAAACTTTCTAAACGCTAATGTATAACTTTTATAAACTCATATAAACAAAAAAGAGTGCAAATGAATAAAACCACAAACTTTTAGACATTGACCTTATTAGCCAAACCTTATACAATGTAACATTTTTAACACGTGACAATATTTTGATTACAAAATGAGAGGATATAACGCAAAAGAGTCAAATAATCAGGAATTATTAGAAGCTATCCGAGAAAAAGACCTTGTTAAAATAAGATCGATTTTACAGAAAACTCAATTTATAGACCTTAACAAAGTTCTTGACGACACAACATCATCCGGACAATTCAAATCGAATACTGACTTATCATTTTTTGAACATGGAATCTTATCCAAAAACATTGAAATTATTAAGTTAATGCTTGAATATGGGGCCAACCCTAACCATAAAAGAACAATTCATTATGTTAGCCTAACGCCATCATTACCTATTGAATTTGCTATCGAGCATTTTCATTCTTTAGATAAAAACCTAGAAATATTTGATTTATTATTAGAAAAAACCTCTAAAACTTTAATTGAAAACTCTCAAATTTTACATCGCGCTACAAAATTTGGGAAGCTTCACAAAGAAATTACAGAATATTATATCACAAACAACATATCTTTAAACAGTGTTGATAGCATAGGCAAAACTGCTTTGGACTATGCTCTAAAAAATGGTTTTTTTAAAGTTAGCGAAAATCTATTTGATGCTGGCGCAATTACTAGCCCTTCATCTGAAGATAATCCAACACCAGCAATATTTTACCTTATCAGATATTTTAATCAAAATCATGAATTCTTAAATAAATATTTAACTAAATATCCAGAAAACTTAAGCGCTATTGATCAAATCACTGGCAATTCGTTAATTCATGAAGCTGTTATTAGGAAAAAAGCTCCTGCACTCGAAATATTATCACAAAAAGGTTTAAAGCTTGATAGCCTTAATAATGAAGGGAAAAGCCCAGCTTTAATCGCCTTAGAAAAGAAGAGTTATAATATTTTAGATAAATTGTTAAAATTCGGCGCAAATCCAAATACGCATTACAAGAATGGTGAAACATTGTTACATATTGCATCAAAATCAGATGATCATCAAGCTATTAAGATACTAAAAAAATATACAACAAACCAATTAGCATTAGATTGTGAAAATAAAACTGCTTGGGAATATGGAAATCACAGCAATCAATATCCAAATCAATTGGAAATAAGGAGTCAGAAAAATGAACATCAATTCGAACAACTAGATTGTCCAAAAACTGCAAATAATAAAGATGATAATTCTTTTAACTATATACCATCTCTTCCTATTGCAGCTTTCATGATTATAATTTTATCTTATTGCCTAAAAAAAGCTTATAAAATCAGTGCTGATCACAAAAAAAATGATGATTTGGAAAGGAGTGATAAGCAAACTAATATTGCAATATAAGTTATTAATTTATATTTATTGATTCAATCAATTAAATTCTTCATTCTA
>JADHOX010000019.1 GCA_016778805.1 Rickettsiales bacterium | reverse complement strand
TTTTATTTGATTTGGAAATAGCTTTTCTTTTTCCTTGGGCTTTAACACTTGGAACTATTGGTTTTATTGGATATCTCTCAATGATGTTGTTTTTGTTTGTTTTGACGATTGGCTTCATTTATGAGTGGAAAAAAGGAGCGCTTAATTGGGAATAAATACGCAAAATGAGTATAAATAGAAGTAATCAGGAAGAATTATATGCTAACCAAGATTTGGTTTTAAATGAAGCTATCAAACAGGTTAGTAATCAAGGTTTTATAACTGCTAAATTAGATCATTTGGTAAATTGGGCTAGGAGTGGTTCATTATGGCCAATGACTTTTGGTTTGGCTTGTTGTGCGGTTGAAATGATGCATGCTGCAGCATCTAGGTATGATATGGATAGATTTGGTCTGGTTTTTAGACCCTCTCCAAGGCAATCAGATGTTATGATTGTTGCAGGTACTTTGACTAACAAAATGGCTCCTGCGCTAAGAAAAGTTTATGATCAAATGCCAGAACCAAGATACGTTATTTCAATGGGATCATGTGCAAATGGTGGTGGTTACTATCATTATTCATATTCTGTTGTTAGAGGATGTGATAGAATTGTTCCGGTTGATGTTTATGTTCCTGGTTGTCCTCCAACTGCTGAAGCACTTTTATATGGTGTAATGCAGCTTCAAAATAAAATAAAGAGAACTGGTTCTTTGAAAAGATAGGTTGGTTATGAATTTAGTTGTTAAACATATAGAAAATCATGCGGCTGCAATTATCAAAGGTTCTGTTGCTATTAATAATGATATGATTGTTATTAATGTTTTGCCTAAAAATATTGAGCAGATTTTATTGTTTCTTCGAGATGAAGCTAAATGTTTATGTGTTATGTTAGTTAGCATTCATGCCGTAGATTATTATGAGGAAGAAGAAAGGTTTGAGTTAAATTATAATCTTTTAAGTTTGAAAAATAATTTAAGGGTTGTTGTCAAAGTTAAGGTTGATGAAAAAACTGAAGTCAATTCAGTTGAAGATATTTTTAGTTCTGCTGTTTGGTATCAAAGGGAAGTTTTCGATCTTTTTGGTGTTAAATTTGCCAAAACAAATGATCTTCGAAGAATTCTAACTGATTACGAGTTTAAAGGTCATCCTCTAAGAAAAGACTTCCCTTTAACAGGTTATGAAGAAGTAGAATATGATAATGAAAAGAAGGAAGTTGTTTATAAACCAGTTAAACTAGATCAAGAATTCAGAAATTTTGATTTTGATAGTTCTTGGAGCGCTGCTGAATATGTTCAAGAAGGTTTGGCAAAAGGTAAAACAGATAAAAATTAGTTTTTATGACTGAAGAAGTAAAAAAGAATATAAAAAATATGACCTTAAATTTTGGGCCTCAGCATCCTGCGGCTCATGGAGTATTAAGGTTAATGTTAGAGCTTGATGGTGAGGTTGTCGAAAAGGCTGATGCTCACATAGGCTTGCTTCATCGTGGTACTGAAAAGCTTATTGAACATAAGACTTATATGCAAGCGGTCCCATATTTTGATAGGCTTGATTATGTTTCGCCAATGTCTCAGGAGCATGCATTTGCGCTTGGTGTCGAAAGGTTGTTAGGATGTGAAGTTCCATTAAGGGCTCAATATATTCGAGTAATGTTTGCTGAAATATCAAGAATTCTTAATCATATATTAAATATTACAACTCAAGGAATTGATGTTGGAGCAATGACTCCTTTTCTTTGGCTTTTTGAAGAACGAGAAAAAATGATGGAGTTTTATGAAAGGGTTTCTGGAGCAAGGTTGCATGCTAATTATTTTAGGCCAGGTGGAGTTGCCCAAGATTTTCCAAAGGGCTTAATTGAAGATATTTACCGTTATTTCTCAAATTTTGATAAAAAAATTCATGATATGGAGGATTTGTTAACGGAAAATCGAATTTTTAAACAAAGACTAGTTGATATTGGAGTAGTTTCTAAGTCGCAAGCATTAGATTGGGGTTTTTCTGGACCAATGTTGAGAGGCTCAGGAATAGCATGGGATTTAAGAAAGTCACAACCTTATGATGTTTACGATAAGGTAAGTTTTGATATTCCTGTTGGTAAAAATGGTGATTCATATGATCGTTATTTGGTAAGAGTTGAAGAGATGTACCAATCAATCAATATAATAAAGCAATGTTGTGAAGATATGCCTGATGGCCCTGTAACAACTTTAGATCCAAAAATTTCTAAACCTTCTCGTGATTTGATGAAAACTTCAATGGAGGCTTTAATTAATCATTTTAAGCTTTTTACTGAAGGTTATAAGGTTCCTGAAGGTGAAGTTTATGCTGCTGTTGAAGCTCCTAAAGGCGAATTTGGAGTGTTTTTGAAATCTGATGGTTCAAGTAAACCTTATCGGTGCTTTATAAGAGCTCCTGGCTTTGCTCATCTGCAAGGTATAGATTTTATGACTCAGGGTCATATGATTGCAGATGTTGTTACTGTAATTAGTACGATGGATATTGTTTTTGGTGAAATAGATAGATAAACAAAGAAATGGAAAATAAAGATTTTAGTTTTACAGAAGAAAATTTAGCTAAAGCAAATGCACAATTTGCTAAATATCCAGAAAATAAAAGGCAAAGTAATGTTAAGGCTCTTTTGTACTTAGCTCAAGACCAAAATAATGGCTGGTTAAGTATAGAAGCGATGAATTATGTTGCTGAGCTTATTGGTGTTCCGCCAATAAAGGTTTATGAGGTTGCCTCGTTTTACACAATGTTCAATTTAAAGCCTGTGGGAAAATTTGTTGTTAAAGTATGTAAAACGACACCATGTATGTTAAGGGGATCAGATGATTTGGTTGATCATTGTTTAAAAAAATTAAATATCGAAATTGGTCGAACAACAATTGATAAGTTGTTTACAATTAAGAAGGTTGAGTGTCTTGGTGCATGTGCAAATGCTCCTGTAGTTCAAATTAATAATGATTACTATGAGGATTTAACTGTAGAATCATTTGAAAAGTTACTTGATAACCTAGCTAAGGGTAAGCCAATTAAGTCAGGATCTCAAATTGGTAGACATTCATCTGAACCTTTTCAAGAGGCTTTATAATGGCTTTAAATCATAAAGATAAAATATTTACTAATTTATATGGTAATATGAGCGTTTCTCTAGCAGAAGCTAAAGAACGTGGTGATTGGAACAACACCAAAGACCTTATTGCTAAAGGTCCTGAATGGTTAATTGAAGAAGTCAAAGCTTCTGGATTAAGAGGTAGAGGTGGTGCCGGTTTTTCTGCAGGCATGAAATGGTCATTTATGCCAAAAAATAGTGATAAACCATCATATCTAGTTGTTAATGCTGATGAATCTGAACCAGGTACTTGTAAAGATAGGGAAATAATAAGACATGAGCCTCATAAAATAGTTGAGGGAGCATTGCTTGCTTCAAGAGCTATTGGAGCTCATACATGTTACATCTATATCAGAGGTGAATATTATAATGAGTATTTAGCACTGCAAAAAGCAATTGATGAGGCTTATGAAGATGGGTTAGTTGGAAAAAATGCAAGTGGTTCTGATTGGGATTTTGATATTTATGTCCAAAGAGGTGCTGGCGCATATATTTGTGGTGAAGAAACAGCTATGCTTAACAGTTTGGAAGGTAAAATAGGTCAGCCAAGATTAAAGCCTCCATTTCCGGCAATGGCTGGGTTATATGGTATGCCTACAACAATCAATAATGTTGAAACCATTGCTGTTGTTCCGACAATATTAAGAAGAGGCTCTGATTGGTTCGCTGGATTAGGTAAAGAAAACAATACTGGGACTAAAGTATTCTGTATTTCTGGTCATGTAAATAAACCATGTAATGTTGAAGAAGAAATGGGAATACCATTGAAACAGTTAATTGAAGAGCATGCTGGTGGTGTAATAGGGGGCTGGGATAATCTTCTTGCTGTTATACCAGGTGGTTCGTCAGTTCAATTACTACCAAAAGATATTTGTGATGATGTTACTATGGATTTTGATAGCTTAAGAAGTCATCAATCAGGACTTGGAACAGCTGGAGTTATTGTGATGAATAAGCAAACAGATGTTATAGCTGCTATTGCTAGATTATCAGAATTCTACAAAGTTGAGTCATGTGGTCAATGTACGCCTTGTAGAGAAGGAACTGGTTGGATTTCGAGAATTATGAGTCGATTAGTAACTGGTGACGCATCAGAAGAAGAAATTGATCAGCTTTATGATATAACCAAACAAATCGAGGGACATACAATTTGTGCTCTTGGTGATGCGGCAGCATGGCCTGTTCAAGGCCTAATAAGGCATTTCCGGCCTTTAATAATTGAAAGGATTAAGAAAAATAAGATTAGAGCTTAATTATGGATAATAAAATTACTATTAAGGTTAATGATAAAGATTACCAAGTACCAAAAGGGGTAACTCTTATTCAGGCGCTTGAATATGCAGGATTTGAAATACCGCGTTTTTGTTATCATGATAGACTTTCTGTAGCTGGAAATTGTCGAATGTGTCTTGTTGAAATGATTGGTGGTCCACCTAAACCAATTGCTTCATGTGCAACATCAGTTGCTGAAGGCATGAAAATTCGTACTGATTCTCAGATGGTTAAAAAAGCAAGGGAAGGAGTGATGGAGTTTTTACTTATAAATCATCCTTTAGATTGTCCGATTTGTGATCAAGGTGGTGAATGTGATCTGCAAGATCAAGCAATGAGTTATGGAAAAAATGTTAGCAGTTATAATGAGCCAAAAAGAGCAGTAACTAATAAAGAGTTTGGTCCATTAATTAGTACTACAATGACTAGATGTATTCATTGTACAAGATGTATAAGATTTGCTGAGGAAGTTGCCGGAACTCCAGTAATAGGCTCAATTGGGCGTGGCGAAGATATGGAAGTTTCGACATATGTTGGAAAAACTATTAATTCTGAAATGTCAGGTAACCTAGTTGATATCTGTCCAGTAGGTGCATTAACATCTAAACCATATGCTTTTAAAGCAAGACCTTGGGAATTAGAAAAAACAGAATCTATTGATGTTCATGATGCTTGTGGCTCTAATATAAGAATTGATTCAAGAGCTAGAGAAGTTGTAAGAGTTCTTCCAGTTTTAAACGAAGATATTAATGAAGAATGGATTGGTGATAAAACTAGATTCTCATATGATGGTTTAACAAGGCAAAGACTTGATAGACCTTTTGTCAAAGTAAAAGGTAAGTTTGAAGAGATTTCTTGGGAGAGAATCATGCAAGTTATTTCTGAAAATATAAAAGCTGCAAAAAGTAAAAAAACTCATCGTATTGCGGCATTAGCAGGTGATCTTGTTGATGTTGAATCAGCATATTTGTTAAAGAAAATAATGCAATCACTGGGAAGTGCTAGTTATGATTGTAGACCAGAGAATTCAGTTTTGAAAAACATATATAGATCTGATTACATTTTTAATACTGAAATAGCTAATGTTGAAAATGCAGATTTATGTCTTCTAATTGGTGTTAATCCAAGATCTGAAGCTGCGATTTTAAATAATAGAATTTTAAAAGCTGTAAATCACAATAATTGTGTAGTTGGATATATTGGTGAAAAAGTTAATTTAAATTATGATTTTGTCGATCTTGGTTCTAGTAGTTCGGTTCTAGAACAATTAGCAAATAATTCTCATGAATTTTGTAAGGAACTAAATAAAGCTAAAAATCCAATTATTATTGTTGGGGAAGGTGCTTTATGTAGGCAAGATTCGAATGCAATTATGAAATATGCTAAAATTATTTCTGAAAATTATAATATAATATCAGATGAAAAATGTAATTTTAACATTTTGCATAATGCAGCTGGCCGAGTCGGAGCTATTGATGTTGGGTTTTTACCAGAGAAATCAGGTTTAGATACTAAAGATATGATGAAATTTGGTGAAATTGGTGAAATTGATATATTATTTTTACTTGGTTATGATCAGCCAAATATTGCAAAAGTTAAGAATGCAATAACTATATATATTGGATCTCATGGTGATCATGGTGCACAAAATGCAGATATAATATTACCAGCAGCTGCTTACACTGAAAAATCATCTGTTTACGTTAATACAGAAGGTAGAGTTCAGTCTACAAATAAAGCAGTTCCAGTTGTGGGAGAAGCAAAGGAAGATTGGGAGATTTTGAATGAAATTTTATTTCAAATTACTGATACAAAATTTTACAATAAAAATGAATTATATCAGGAAATATTTTCAAAATTCCCTCATCTTAATGATAGAGAAAACCTTTTGAAGGAAAATAAATTATCAGATTATGTTGGACAGTTATCTACTAAGTTATTTGAGCATTTTGTTCGTAATTATTATATGACGAATCCGATTTCAAGATCATCAACTATAATGGCAAATTGTACAAAAGAATTTTCACAAAGTAATAATAATGATTAATATAGAGTTTTTATTAGCAACATTTTTAAAGATTATCTTTATTGTTCTCCCATTGATTGGAATTGTTGCGTTCCTAACATATTTTGAACGAAAAGTCATTGCCGCGATGCAATTAAGAAAAGGGCCTAATGTTGTTGGTCCATTTGGTTTGTTTCAACCTTTAGCTGATGGTATGAAACTTTTGTTTAAAGAACCAATAATACCATATGGTGCAAATAAAATTATTTTTTTATTAGCTCCTGTAATTACCTATAGTTTAGCTTTACTTGGATGGGCTGTAATTCCATTTTCTGAGAGCTTTGTGATAGCAGATATTAATGTTGGTATATTATATCTGTTAGCTGTTTCTTCATTAGGTGTTTATGGAATTATTATGGCTGGTTGGGCAAGTAATTCAAAATATGCTCTTCTTGGTGCAATTCGATCCTCAGCTCAAATGATATCTTATGAAGTATCAATAGGAATAATTATTGCTAATGTAATTCTTTTATCAGGTTCATTTAACTTATCTGAAATTGTTTTGTCTCAGCAAAATGGTTGGTATATTTTGCCATTATTTCCTATGTTTGTGTTATTTTTTATTTCAACATTAGCAGAAACCAATAGACACCCTTTTGATCTTCCTGAAGCTGAAGCAGAGTTAGTTGCAGGATATAATGTTGAATATTCATCTATGCCATTTGCCTTATTTTTCTTAGGAGAATATGCGAATATGATATTAATGTGTACATTAACAGCGATATTATTTCTTGGTGGTTGGTTACCTCCTTTAGATATTGATTTATTCAATAGTTTACCTGGGCAATTTTGGTTATTTTTAAAAGTTTCAATCTTGATATTTGTATTTGTTTGGGTTAGAGCTACCATTCCAAGATATCGTTATGATCAATTAATGCGATTAGGGTGGAAAGTATTTTTGCCATTTTCATTATTATGGTTAGTACTCACAGCGAGTTATTTAGTAATTTTTGATAAAATATCTTAATTATGAAATCATTTATAAAGAGCTTTCTTTTAAAAGAAATTGTTTCTGGCTTGTTAAAAACATACATATTTATGTTCAAACGCAAGGCAACTATTAACTATCCTTTTGAAAAAGGTCCAGTTAGTCCAAGATTTAGGGGTGAGCATGCACTTCGAAGATATCCTAATGGAGAAGAAAGATGTATCGCATGTAAATTATGTGAAGCAATTTGTCCTGCTCAAGCAATAACTATCAGAGTAGAAAAACGTGATAATGGTTCAAGAAAAACATCTCAATATGATATTGATATGACAAAATGTATCTTTTGTGGTTTGTGCCAAGAAGCATGCCCAGTTGATGCAATTGTTGAAGGACCAAATTTTGAATATGCTACTGAAACTCGAGAGGAATTGCTTTATACTAAAGAAAGATTACTTGATAATGGTGATCGATGGGAAGAAGCATTGAGTAAAAATATTGAAATCGATTCGACATATAGATAATGGTTATAAATTTTGCTTTTTACTTATTTTCATTTGTATTGATTGCATCCTCATTGGTTGTGATACTCTCAAAAAATCCAATTTATTCTGTTTTGTTTTTGATTCTTGCTTTTTTTAATAGTGCAGGAATATTTCTTTTGGTTAATGCAGAGTTTTTAGCAATGCTATTAGTAATAGTTTATGTAGGGGCTGTGGCATTATTATTCTTATTTGTAATAATGATGCTTAATATTGATTTTAAGAAACAAACTAAAAATTTATCTAAATACCTTCCAGTTGGGGCTTTAATTGCATTTATATTATTATGTGAGATTTTGATTGTAATTAATTCTATAGATTTACTTCAATATATAAATAACGATCTTAATCTTTCTAAAACTCATATTATAAATTTTGAAGAATCTAATACATTTCAGATTGGTAAAATATTATATACAGAATTTTTCCTACATTTTCAACTTGCAGGATTAATATTGTTAATAGCAATGGTTGGAGCTGTTGTTTTAGCACATAGAACAAAAGATGATTTAAAAAGACAAAATATTAACACACAAGTTAACAGAAAACGTGATGATAGTGTTAAAATTGTAAAAGTATTATCCAATAAAGGTATATAGAATGGATTTAGGATCTGAGAACTTTGTTACAATGGAGCAGTTTCTTATTGTTAGTGCGGTTGTTTTCACAATTGGAGTTTGTGGAATTTTTTTAAATCGTAAAAATATTATAACATTACTTATGTCAATTGAATTGATGTTAATATCAATTAACTTAAATTTTGTTGTGTTTTCAAATATATTAGGTGAGTTAAGTGGACAAATATTTGTGATGTTTATTTTAACGGTAGCTGCTGCTGAAGTTGCCATTGGTCTAGCCATTTTAATTGTTTATTTTAGACAAGTTGGTGAAATTGAAATCGGCAAATTAAATATTTTGAAAGGTTAATAATGTCTTCAGTTTTAATTATTGCATTACCTTTAATAAGCTCATTAATTGCTTCTTGTTTTTCGCTTTCAGATAATAAGAAAATTTTACATTATATATGTTCTTCAATACTTTTATTTGCAGCATTATTAGCTTTTAGAGATTTTTTGACACTTGCAAGTGGTGAATTACAAATTCGAAATATAATTATTTTTAAATGGATTTCTGTAAGCAATCTTGATCTTTATTGGCATTTAAAAAGGGACACATTAACTGTAATAATGAATTTAGTTGTAACTTCTGTTGCAGCAGTAGTTCATTTCTATTCAATTGGCTATATGTATGATGATCCTAAGGTTAATAGGTTCATGTCTTATTTATCATTATTTACATTTTTCATGTTACTTTTGGTAGCTTCTGACTCTATTGTGCAGTTGTTTGTTGGTTGGGAAGGTGTTGGATTATGCTCCTATTTATTAATTGGATTTTGGTACAAAAAAGAGTCGGCAAATCTTGCAGCAATGAAAGCGTTTCTAGTTAATAGAGTTGGGGATTTCGCATTTTTGATTGGTATAATTGCAATTTATAATTTATTTGGAACAACATCTTTTGATGAAATCTTTCAATTAGCACCAGAAAAAGCTAATAATGAAGTCTCATTAATAGGATTTACATTTAACTATATAGACTTTATTTGCATCATGCTTTTTGTTGGTTGTATGGGAAAGTCTGCGCAATTGGGGCTTCATACATGGCTTCCTGATGCAATGGAAGGCCCTACACCAGTATCGGCATTAATTCATGCTGCGACGATGGTTACAGCAGGAGTATTTTTAGTTGTTAGGTGCTCTCCCTTGTTTGAAATGTCACAAATAAGCTTAGATATGATTACTTTTGTCGGTATGGTTACTTGTTTATTTGCTGCAACAGTTGCTTTAGTTCAAAACGATATCAAAAAGATTATTGCATATTCCACATGTTCGCAATTGGGTTATATGTTTTTAGCATGTGGTGTTTCTGCGTATAGCGCTGGTATATTTCATTTATTTACTCATGCTTTTTTTAAAGCATTGTTATTCTTACTCGCTGGAAATGTAATTATTGCTTTACATCATGAGCAAGATATCAAAAAAATGGGTGGTTTGTGGAAAAAGTTACCAATAACATATCTAATGTTCTTAATTGGAACTATTGCGATTTCGGGTATTCCTCCATTTGCTGGTTTCTATTCTAAAGATATGATTTTAGAATCTGCATATATTTCAGACGGAAGATTTGCTAATTCTGCATATATTGTAGGTTCATTTGTAGCAATGCTAACTGCTTTTTATAGTTTTAGATTATTGTTTATTGTATTTCATGGTAACAACAATCAGGCTCATCCGAATGATCCATTAGTTAAAATTGATACAATTGTGTTTATACCTTTATTGTTGCTTGCTTTAGGAAGCATTATTAGTGGTTATTATATTTATCATAATTTTGATATTTCGTATAATCTCGAAATCTTTCAGGGGAATATTTTGATAAATAATCAAGATAAGTATTTTGAAAAATTACATCATGTACCAACATTTTTTAAATACCTACCTTTATTTTTATCATTAGTAGGTGTCACTGCTGCATTCATTATCTATTTTTTCAAAAAAACTTATATTACTAAAAGATTTGCTAGTAATTCACCAAAAATTTATAAATTTCTTTTAAATAAATGGTATTTCGATGAGGTTTATGAAAGGTTTATTATTACTCCATACCGAAATATTTCATCATTTGCATGGAAAAAAATTGATAATAATATCATTGATAATTTAGGACCAAATGGCTTAGCAAATATTTCTAGAAGAATTGCTGGTCAAATTATAATTGTCCAGAATGGATATCTTTATAGATACGCATTTATAATGGTTGCTGGGCTTGTTCTATTAACTGGTTATTATTACTTTTAGATTCTATGTTAGCATCATTTCCTGTATTATCGTTATTATTATTAGTACCATTCATAGGTGCTTTATTCATTTTTTTATTTATTAATTCTGATCAAAAAAATTCTGATCAGAACTTATTTGCTATGGGTATTTGGATAAGTGGTATAACCTTACTTCTGAATATTTATATTTTATTAAATTATGATTATTCAAGCACTGCAATTCAGTTTATTGAAAAATATGATTGGATTACAAAATATGATATTTCCTATAAGGTAGGAGTTGATGGGTTATCAATATTTTTCGTACTTTTAACAACGATATTATCTCCTTTATGTATTATTATTTCTAAATATTCTGTTACAAAAAGACTGAAAGAATACATAATATTATTTTTAATTCTTGAAAGTTTTGTTATCGGCGCCTTCATTGCACTAGATTTAGTTGTGTTTTATTTATTCTTTGAATTGACGCTGATTCCAATGTTTTTAATTATTGGAATTTGGGGTGGTGAGAATAGAATTTATGCTACTTTTAAATTCTTTCTTTATACATTAGCTGGATCAATATTTTTTCTAATAGCTATTATTTATATAATTAACGTTGCTCAAACAGCAGATGTAACAATATTAAAAAATACGCTACCCAATTTATTATCAGCTGATCAACAGCAATATTTATGGATGGCTTTATTTTTTGCGTTTGCTATTAAAATACCTATGTGGCCAGTTCATACTTGGTTGCCAGATGCTCACGTTCAAGCACCTACTGCTGGATCAGTTATGCTTGCCGGTGTTTTAATTAAGCTTGGTGCATATGCGATGATAAGATTTATGTTACCATTACTTCCTGAAGCATCAGCTCATTATCAAGATTTTGTTATTATATTAGGAGTTATTGCAATTGTTTACACATCTATAGTTGCTCTAATGCAAGATGATATGAAAAAGCTAATTGCTTATTCATCAGTGGCTCATATGGGATATGTTGTGATTGGTATTTTTACATTTAATAGTTACGGATTAAATGGCGCAATTTTCCAAATGATAAGTCACGGTTTAATTTCAGCTGCTTTGTTTATGCATGTTGGGATTGTTTATGATAAGTTGAAAACTAAAAAAATTAAGGACGTAAATGGCTTAGCTCATGTAATGCCAAAGTTTTCAATATTATTCATAATTTTTGTATTAGGATCAGTTGCTTTACCTGGTACAAGCGGTTTTGTCGGTGAGTTTTTGGTTTTAGTTGCAATTTTTGAAGAAAATATATTGATGGCAATATTAACTTGTATTGGTGTTATTCTTGGAGCTGTTTATATGTTATGGATGGTAAAACAAACTATTATGGGTAATATTATTAATCATAAAATTAAAGACGTTATTGATATCAATGCTTCACAAATTGTAGTGTTAACAATATTGGCTTTTTTTACAATTTTATTAGGAGTTTATCCTGCCATAATAATAGATGTTGTTAATTTATCTAACGACCAAATTGTTAATCTTTATAATATTTATCAAAAGTAAACGATGCTTAGCTTAGAAAAACTATTACTTATACCCTTTGAGCATTCTTTAGTAACTGAGTTATTGCTTTCAGTTCTGACTTTAGCATTATTAGTTTATGCAGTTTTTAAAGGCGATAAACATAGTAATCGAATCAGTTTTTTTGGCGTTGCTTTTTTACTAGTTAGTATTTTCACCTTAGAAAAATATAGTAATCAGGGAACTAGTATAAGTGGTTATCTTGTTCATATTAAACAAATAATATGTTTTCTATCAGCACTATGTCTGATTCTTTTTGTTGGTCATTCGCGCTATAATATTCGTAACAATAGAGCCGAATTTCCGATATTAATCCTTTTCTCAGTAATTGGTGCATTAATACTAATATCGGCAAAAGATTTCATATCATTTTACTTAGGTTTAGAGTTAATGAGTTTTGCAGTTTACATCCTTACAGCTATAAATCGTGAAAATGTAAAATCACAAGAAGCAGCTTTAAAATATTTTGTTTTAGGTTGTTTGTCCTCAGGTTTTTTATTATTTGGAATAAGTATTCTTTATGGGGTCTCAGGCTCTATTTACTTCGCAGAGATCGCTCAGAATATCGAAATAATTATTTCGAACGGTGGTATAAATAATATTATGCTTATTTTACCTACGATATTTATAATTATGGGATTGTTGTTTAAAGTTTCAGCAGTTCCTTTTCATATGTGGGCACCAGATGTTTATCAAGGATCTCCAACTCCTGTTTCAGTCTTTATAGCTTCAGTTCCAAAAGTAGCCGCATTTGTTATTTTTGCTAGGGTATTATCGGAGCCTTTTGAGATCTTATCATTTCATTATGAAAAAATAATATATTTTGTTGCTATTGCGTCAATGTTAGTTGGTGCGTTAGGTGCTATTAAGCAATCTAATTTTAAAAGATTATTAGCTTATAGTGGTATTAATCATGTCGGATTTATGTTGATTGCATTAGTAAATATTAATGATCAATCACAACAAGCATTGATCTTATATTTAATCATTTATAGCATTATTGTTATTGGAGCTTTCGCATTTTTAATGGCTGTAAAACAAAGTCATGAATCTAATGAAGTTGTAGACAAAAAACCTCTTGAAGATATTTCGGCATTAGCTGGTTTATCAAAAAAGTCACCATATGTGGCATTTGCAATTACGGTTTTAATGTTATCTATGGCAGGACTACCTCCATTTGCTGGTTTTTTTGGTAAGTTTTTTATTTTTATGACTGCGCTTGAGAATAATTATTTTGGTTTGGCATTTGTTGGAGCAATATCAACTGTAATTGCAGCATTTTATTATTTAAGAATTATCAAAATTATTTATTTTGATGAGGCGCAAGAAGAATACACCAAATCTCCAACTATTGCGACAATAATTGTTTTATTTATTGCTGTAGCTTTTAATTTATTCTTATTTTTGAATCCAGCTACTTTGTTTAGTTTTATTGAAGCTTCGACTTCATTTATTTTTTAATAATGTCTAACTCTATTTTTGAATTTGATGCTGTTCCTAATATACTAATCTTTAGTAAGTTAGATTCTACATCTAATGAAATAATGAGACTGATAGATAATAATTTTGCTGAAGAAGGATTAATAGTTTTAGCTGATGAACAAGATAATGGTAGAGGAAGAGACGGTAGGGTTTGGGAGTCACAAATAGGTAATTTGTTTTTTTCCTTTTTATTACAACCAAATGTTAGTATTGATAAGATTCAATTTGTTGGTTTCCTATTAGCCAAAAATATAATTAGCACAATTTTGAACATAAGTAATAATGATATCAATATTTCATATAAATGGCCAAATGATATTCTAATTAACGATAAAAAGGTCGCAGGTATTTTGATACAGAATTATTTAAACCCAGGATCAAAAACAAATAATATGATATGTGGTGTTGGAATAAATATTAGTCAGAATCCCAAGAGTTGCCCCAGCACTAATTTGTGTTTTGAAACAAATAAAGCTTTTGATAAAAATGATTTATTGATACCTATATTACAAAATTTCGATGCTGAATATAGAGAGTCATTAAAAAAAGATAATATGGAAAATATAATTAATTTTTTAAAAAAACATTCAAAGATGCTTGGTAAGCAGATTAAAGTTCATAGTGGTAATGATATAAAAGTTGGTATATGTAAAGATATTGATATTAATGGAAATTTAATTCTAGAAAATGAAAATAGACTAGAAAAAATTTTTTCTGCAGATTTAATAAATGTTATTAAATGATATTAGTAATAGATTGCGGCAATAGCTATTCAAATCTTGCCATTTTTAATGACAATAAGATTGTATCAAAATTCAGTCTTTCATCGGATAAGTTAAAATTAAAAAATGTTTTAGTTGATTTGATAAATGATCAAACAATTTTAGATGCGATAAATAAAGTAATTATTAGCTCAGTAATTCCTAGTTATAACAAAATATTGTTATCACTGGCAAAATCAGTTTGTAATAATGTGTTTTTTATCGAGGATATATTAACAAAAATTGATATTGGTTTTGAAGTTGATAATGTAAAAGAGGTAGGAAGCGATAGAATTGTAAATAGTTTTTATGCAGCTGAAGTTATAAAAGATAATTGTATAGTAATCGATTTTGGAACTGCCACTACTTTTGATTTTATTAGTAAATCCAGAGTTTATCTTGGAGGTTTAATTATGCCTGGAATCAGGCTAAGCCTTGAATCATTGGCTGAAAAAACAGAGAAGCTTAATAATGTGAAATTTACTGCTTTTGATGAGTTGATTGGTAAAAATACAAGCGATGCAATTCGTGCTGGTATTTTATATGGAAATTTAGGTACGATCAATTATGTTTATGATAGATCAGATGAAGTGTTTAATTCAAAACCTAGAATAGTTGCAACTGGAGGTTTTGGTTCGATAATAACGCAAAATAGCAAAATTATTGAGTTTTATGATCCAGATTTAACCTTAAAAGGTATGTGTTTAATTGCTCAAAAAATATAAATATGACTTATAAAAAATCAGCTCATAAAAATAAGGTTTTATTTTTACCTTTAGGAGGGTCAGGAGAAATTGGTATGAATTTAAACCTTTATCATTTTAATGGTAAATGGATAATTGTTGATATGGGAATAGGTTTCGCATCTGGAACAATACCTGGTGTTGATATAATTGTTCCTGATACGCAGTTTTTAGAAGAAATAAAAAAAGATATTTTAGCAATTATAATTACTCATGCTCATGAAGATCATTTAGGAGCTATTCCATATTTGTGGGAGTTTTTTCCTGTTGATATATACACAACTGTTTTTAATGCAGAGTTTATAAAAGCTAAATTATCAAGATCTGAATTTCAAAAAAGAGTTGTTTATAAAATTCAAAAGCCAGGAAAAGAATTTGCTGTTGGTGATTTTAAATTAACATTTGTTCAACTTTGTCATTCGGTTCCTGATATGAATGCGATTTTAATTAAGGTTGCAGGTAAAAAAATCTTTCATACTGGTGATTGGAAATTTGATCCAAAGCCAGTTTTAGGTTCAGAAAATGACAAAGATTTATTACAAAACATTGGTGATCAAGGAATAGATGCTTTGGTTTGTGATTCAACAAATGTATTAAGTGATGGATATTCTGGTTCCGAAGGAGAATTACAAGAAAGTTTAATTAAATTAATTGCCGAACAACAATCCTTGACTGTTATTGGTTGTTTTGCTTCAAATGTTGGCCGAATAATTTCTATTGCCAAAGCAGCTGCCCTAGCAAATAAAAAGTTAATGATTTGTGGGGCATCATTAAACAGAATTATTTCGGTTGCAAAAAAAGCAAATATTTTAGATGAAAGCTTTGAAACAGTTCCAATTGAACAATTTAAAAATTACAAAAGGTCAGAGCTTGTTATTTTAGCGACAGGTTCTCAAGGAGAACCAAAGGCTGCACTCAAGAGAATGGCAATGAACTCATATCCACATATTAAATTAATAAAAGGTGACAGTATAATTTTTTCTTCAAAAATAATACCTGGCAATGATAAGCAAATTATTGAGTTATTTAATGTTTTTTCGAAACGTGAAATAAATATTATTACAGAAAGAGATAATTTTGTTCATGTTTCTGGTCATCCAAACCGAGAAGAGCTAAAACAAATGTATAAGCTCATTAATCCGAAAATTTCAATACCGGTTCATGGAGAGAAATATCACCTTTATGAACATTGCAAATTTGCCAAAGCCCTTGGCATAGAAACTGTTATTAATATTGCAAATGGAGATTGTTATGAAGTTGATGAACGAGGTTTATCGGCTTTTAAAGTTGATTCTGGTTATGTTGCAGTTGATGGAAATAGTTTATTACCAGTTAAAAGTGATATTATAAGGGTTAGAAGAAAGTTATCTGATTCAGGAGTTATTATTATTTTGCTAAAATTAAATTCAAAGGGTGATCTTAAAAAAGTTATTGATATTAAAGCTCCTGGTTTATTTTGTAGTAATAAGGATAAAGATATTTTAGATTATTTGGCAGATCACATTTTGAAAAATTCTAAATCAACAAATAATAAATTTAGTAAATTAAAACAAAATCACGAAAATATTATTAATACAGTAAGATCAAATGTTAAAAATCTTATTGCAAAATCCATAAATAAATATCCATTAATAGAAGTTTTAATATCGCAAGATTAATTGTTAAATGAACAAATTAAAATTACTTATTTTTTTAATATTTGTACTATCATCATGTAAATCAATTGATCAAATATCGTTTGATCAAAGAGAATTAAAGAAGTTTAATGATGATTTTGGATATGTCATTTTTGATATTGATGCCAATAAAGTCATTGCTCAAAATAATGCTGATAAAAAATTTATTCCCGCTTCTGTTTTTAAATTATTTACTAATTTTGCTGCATTAGAAGTCCTAGGTCCAGATACAAGGTTTAATACAAGGTTATATGTTCAGGGTAAGATTACAAATGGTCATTTAGACGGAAATTTAATTTTAGAGTCAGATGGAGATGCAAGTTTTTTGATTGAAAACTTATATAATTTTGCTTTTGCAGTTAAATTTAAAGGTATTAATTCAATTTCTGGAAAAATTTACTACTATAATAGTGATTTTCTTGATGTGAAAATGATAAATAACGATCAACCTAAATACGCATCCTACAACCCTGGTTTTTCATCATTAAATTTGAATTTTAATAGTTTTAAAATTACCAAAGATGCAAATCTGATTATATCAGTTCCGCAGAATTCAGCTACAATTACGCGTGTTTTTCATAATAAATATTATTTGCCGCAAATAAAATCAGATGTATGGCATATTAATAATAAAATCAGTGAAAGAAAGCTACCAGTTCAAAATAGCTCATATTTCTTTGCATCTCAATTAAGAGAAGTTTTGAATAATGTTGGTGTAAAAATTGAGAAAATAGAGACTATTGGAAAATTACCAAATGATATTGAGTTGATAATTGAACAATCTTCAAAAACTATTAAAGAAATTGTCAAAGATGGTCTAATTTACAGTAATAATTTATATAGTGAAGTTTTATTGGTTCAGCTTGCAAAAAAACTTGGTTGTGAAATTCAGGATATAAAATCAGCAGCAACTTGTTTACAAAATTGGTATAATACGAATTATCCAATGATAGGTTTTAAAGATGCTATTTTTGATAATGGGTCAGGATTAAGTGAATCAATAGAAATTTCGCCAAAATCAGTAATAGAATTTCTTAAAATTGTGGAAAATAAAAGTTATGGAAATGATTATTTCCCGACATTATTGCCATTATCTGGTGTTTCTGGAACTTTGCAAGATAGGTTTCTTGATAAATCATCTCAAATTTTTGCTAAAACTGGTTCGATGGACTATATTTCATCTGTTGCTGGTTATTATTACGGTAAAGAGAAGAGCTATCTATTTGTGTTTATTTCTAATAGTAAATCGCTAAGAGAGGCGCATTTTAATAAAAAAGTTAGTAGCAAGTTCTTGAATAAATGGCGCAAAGAAGTGAATGCTAAACATGCTGATATGCTTGATAAGCTAACAGAATAAAATCATTTAAAAAAAACCACTTGCCAAACTAAAATTAGTCCCTATCCTATCTCGCTTTATTATTAAAGTAATATGCGTCTATACGAAACAACATTTATTGCGAATCAAGAGCTAACTAAAAAACAAATTGATATGTTAGCAGATTCATTTGAAGATATTTTAAAATCACATGATAGTAAGGTGGTTAAGAAGGAATATTGGGGTGTAAGAACCTTTGCTTACCCAATTAAAAAGCATAAAAGAGGTCATTACATGATGTTTGCTATTGAAGCAAGTATTGATGGTCTTAGAGAGTTTGAGGATAAGCTTACTCAATTAGAGGAAGTTCTAAAATATCTTACAATTAAAGTAAAAAGTTTTAGCCCAGAAATTTCTTATCTTGGTAAACAAGAAAAAGAAGGAAGTATATAGTCGATGAGGTTTTAAGTGGTTCAGGATAATAGGAATAATACAGAAGAAAGAAAAGATGACGGATTGAAAATGATTCAAAACGCTGCATCGGTTCTTTATATGAGGCGTAATAACATGACTACTAAAAAGAGGATTTGTCCTCTTCACAGTGTTGGTGTTGAGTTACTTGATTATAAAAATTTGAAATTATTAGAGCAGTTTGTCTCAGAAAGAGGTAAAATACTGCCAAGCAGAATTACAGGTGTTTCTGCTAAAAAACAAAGGTTGCTCAGAAATGCAATTTCTAATGCTAGAGCGCTTGCGCTTCTTCCTTACGAAACTATGTAGGTTATAATAATGAAAGTCATTTTAGTTGAACAGGTAGATAAATTAGGAACAGTTGGAGATACTGTTAATGTCAAAAGTGGTTATGCTAGAAATTACCTAATTCCAAACTCATTAGCTCTAAGAGCGACTGAATCTAATGTAAAATATTATGAGTCGCAAAAAGATGAGCTTATAAAAAAACATAATGAAAAAAAAGCTGAAGCTAAAAAAGTTTTTGATCAAATAAACGAAGCTGCGGTTAATGTTATTAGAATGTCAAGTGATGAAGGTAAGCTTTATGGTTCTGTAACTACTAAAGATATTGCTGATGCTTTAACTAATAAATATAATACTGAGTTTAAAAAAAGCTCAATCATTATGGGTAATGCTATCAGAGAAACAGGAATATTTCCTGTCAAAGTTAGAGTTCACCCTGAATACATGGCTGTTATTACATTATGTATTGGGCAGAATGATGCCGCTATCAAGAAAATGATTCAAGCAGAAAAAGCAAAAATTGAGGCAGAAAACGCTGTATCTGAAGCTTCATCGAGTTCAAATGATTCTGATTTAGAAGATGTCGTCGAAACTCCTGATGCAGTAAATGAGTCAGTGGAAGATTCAAAAGAATAGCAAATTAAAGTTTTTTAATTTTAAAGTTTAGTCCAAACTTTAGGATGTCTTCTTTAAAGTATTCTGGCAAATCAGATTTTAATGTTATTTTTTTACCTTTAAAAGTAAACTCAATCATGCCACAGTGAAGGTGTAGTTTGTTTGAAAGTTCATTTATAAATGCATTTTTACCTCCATATTTGCCATCTCCTATGATTGGATTTCCAATTGCTGAAAGATGTACTCTTAATTGATGCTTTCGTCCGCTTATTGGAGTTAGTTTTAGAAGGCTTGTATAGTTATGTGCATAATCTATCATTTCGTAATATGTTAGGGCTTCTTTTGCATCTTTAAAATTTTTTAGATCACGATGTTTTATTGATATTATTTCTTTACCAAGTTTAGAGGTTTTTTGGAGTGGAAAATCAATTGATCCAGTTGCGTTTTTAAGATTTCCTTTAACAAGAGCTACGTAGGTTTTGTTAATTTTATGTTCAAAAAAAAGCTTTCCTAATTTGTTAGCGGCGTTTTTGTATTTGGCTAAAATAAGAATCCCTGTTGTATGTTTATCTAGTCTATGAACGAGTTTATAGTCAAAGTCGCTGCCATTTTTTTTGCTGAATATTGAATCTATGGAAGATGATATGTTTGTTCCGCCCTGAGAAGCAATGCCGTAAGGTTTGTTGATAGCGATGAAATCATTATGTTCAAATATAATAGGGATATCCTTAAAATTGATTTTATTATTTTTCATGTAGTTGATATATTAAATAAAAGCCAACGAAGCTAGATATAAGTGAAAGTAAGAAATATTTTATAGCAATTGTTAGTCCTTGTTTAAAAAATAAATCATAAGTTTCAAATACAAAGGTTGAAAAAGTAGTATAGGAAGCTAGTAAACCTGTAAAAATAAATGCTTTGATGTATTCGTTAAAAATATTTGTTTTCTTAAGTGTGATTAAAATTGCGGCGTAAATTAAACAGCCAATAAAATTTACTACAATTATTGAGTGGTAACTCGATAAATACAGGCTTTTTTGTGATATGTTTTGAACAAATAGAACCGTTAAATATCTCAAAACAGAGCCAATTCCACCTCCAGCAAAAATTATTATGAAGTACATTTATAGTAAATCTTTAATTTGTGTTTTTGTTAGTGTTGATGGAATAATTGATATAGGGATATGAGAAATGTCTAAAATTTTTTCAGTAATGTGTGGTATCAATTTACCATTTGATGTAGATTCGTTAGATGATGGTAGAACCAACATTTTGATATTATTATCATTTTTTATTGTTTGTTCTATTTCTTCCGAAACCGATCCTTCCTTGATATTTACAACTGGGTTAAGATTATATTGTTTGTATATTTTGTCACAAAGAGTTGAAAGCCATTCCTCTGCATTTTTTCTTTTATCGTTTGATAGCTTTTTACCAACAGCAAATAAGCCTTGATAACTATCAATTTCATTATCAATAATTGTTAAAAGCTCAACGACATTATCGTATTTGTTTGCCATTAAACATGCATATTCAATAGCATTTTCAGCAGAAACTGGGTTATTAATACAAATTAAAATCTTAGAGCTTTTAACCATAATTATTTTTTAGAGTGTAAACTTGCTGCAATAGCGGCAATATTTATTATCTCGCTTGTACTTGATCCAAGAGGGATAATTTGAACAGTTTTTTCTAATCCATCAAGAACTGGTCCAATAACAGTTCCCTCGCCAAGAGATGCATATAATTTTGATGATATTATTGCGGAATGAAGTCCTGGCATAATTAGTATATTTGCCGGTTTTGTTAAGTTTGCAAATGGATAAAGGTTAAGCAGTCTTTCATTAAGAGCAATATCAGGAGACATTTCACCATCATATTCGAAATCTACTTGTTTGTGATCTAGAATCTCTTTAGCTTCTTTGATTCTTTTTGATTCATGTCTAATTTGGTTACCGAAGTTAGAAAAAGATACAAAAGCCACTCTTGGAGTATGTCCAAGGTTTTTAACTACTTCTGATAATTGGATTGCGAC